>SVQM01000138.1 GCA_015065335.1 Oscillospiraceae bacterium
CTCAACTCCGAGTTCTTTGCGAAGGTCTCCATCGGTATCGGTACCGCTGTTGACAACATCAAGGATCTTGCCCGCTCCTACAAGGAAGCTCAGGTAGCTATCGAGGTCGGTAAGGTATTCGACACAGAGAAGAATATCATCAGCTATGAAAACCTCGGTATCGGCAGACTTATCTACCAGCTTCCCACAACTCTCTGCGAGATGTTCCTCCAGGAGGTATTCAAGCACGGCAGCCTCGAGTCCCTCGACCGCGAGACTCTTATGACTATCCAGTGCTTCTTCGAGAACAACCTCAACGTGTCCGAGACATCAAGAAAGCTCTTCGTACACAGAAATACTCTCGTTTACAGACTCGAAAAGATCCGCAAGCTCACAGGTCTCGACCTTCGTGAGTTTGACCACGCCATCACCTTCAAGGTAGCTCTTATGGTCAAGAGATACCTTGTGGCAAAGCCCGTTAAGTTCTGACAATAGAGCCCCGACGGCATCAATAACGTAATAGAGACAGCAGGGATGGCATATCTCGTTTCTCGCTTGCCGGCGGATATCGTGTAAGGTGCTTTCCCTGCACTGTTTTGAAAAGTCCCCCGTCCATCGGACGCAAAAGGTGCGGTTTTTTGCCGTGTCGTTTGCATCCGATCAACACAGCCGAAAGGCTGAACGGAGAAATACTATGATCGAATTCAGAAACGTAAAAAAGAATATTCCACGGGAACGGTCGCGCTGAAGGACGTCAATCTGCACATCGACGACGGTGAGTTCGTATTTATCGTCGGTCATTCGGGCGCAGGTAAGACCACCCTTATGAAGCTCCTTCTCTGTGAGGAAAAGCCCACGTCGGGTAACATCGTGGTAGGCAAATACAATCTCACCACCATTCCCGACAGAAAGATCCCCTATTACAGACGCCAGCTCGGCGTCGTGTTCCAGGATTTCCGACTTCTCCCCAACAAGACCGTCTACGAGAACGTAGCATTTGCAATGCAGGTAGTCGGAACTCCCGCGAAGATGATAAAAAGGCGCGTTCCCGCCATCCTCAATACGGTAAACCTCGCTGACAAGCACGCCTCCTTCCCCTCGGAGATCTCCGGCGGTGAGCAGCAGAGAGTCGCGCTTGCCAGAGCCCTTGCAAACAACCCTTCTGTCATCATCGCCGACGAGCCTACGGGTAATATCGACCCGCAGATGTCTCTTGAGATCATGAACCTTCTTATCAAGATCAACAAGCTCGGCAAGACCGTTATCGTCGTTACCCATGAGCAGTCCCTCGTTGACTACTATAAGCAGAGAGTCATCACCATCAAGGACGGCGTTGTGGCTGAAGATCACGTAGGAGGGATGTTCGAATGAAAAGATATAACGTATTCTACTTCATATTTGAAGCCCTCAAGGGAATGAAGCGCAACGGTGTTATGGCATTTGCCTCCATCGCCGTGCTTTTAAGCTGTCTTCTCGTTATCGGCGGCTTTTCCCTTATCGTTGTAAATATCAATCTCAACCTTGAGCAGCTCGGAAACCTCAACGAGATGGTAGCCTTCTGCGAGAGCGATGCCGACGACGCTACGGTAGAGCGTATCAAGAATGCGATCAACGCTCTCGATAACGTAGACGGACTCATCCACGCAACGAAGGAAGAGCAGCTCAAGAAGCTCCAGGATGAGAACCCCACCCTTTACGGAGACATCACCGAAGAGGAAAATCCCCTCTCCGATTCCTTCACGGTTACCTACGAGGACAACTCAAAGGTTCCCGAGCTCGCTTATC
Organism: Oscillospiraceae bacterium; assembly: GCA_015065335.1. Lineage (GTDB taxonomy): Bacteria > Bacillota > Clostridia > Oscillospirales > CAG-272 > UMGS1312. The sequence goes on from SVQM01000138.1 coordinate 1,765, forward strand.
AGATCAAGCAGATCGAGGGTGTAAGAAAGGTCAGAAACAACCTTGAGCTTGCAAACAAGATCGAGGGCTTAAAGAACGGTATCATGCTGGGATTCGTTTGGTTCCTTGCGATCCTCTTCGTGGTCAGCGTGTTCATCATCATCAACACCATCAAGCTTTCGGTATTCTCAAGACGCAAAGAGATCAGTATCATGCGCTACATCGGTGCCACGAACTGGTTCATCACACTTCCCTTCATTTTTGAAGGTATCTTTATCGGTCTTGCGTCCGGTATCGGCTCCTTCTTCATTCTGAAGTTCGGCTACTCCGCTATCGTCAGCGGAGCCGCTTCCGACATTCAGATGATATCCTTTATGAATTTCTCCGAGATATCCACCACCGTTCTTCTCGGCGCTCTGGGTATCGGTATCGTAACCGGTGTCCTCGGCGGTCTTATCTCCCTCGGAAAGTATCTGAAGGATTAAAGATTCCTTACGTTTTCTCGTTTTATACCCCTATTTATTGCTATGAAAAATATCTTCAAAATCACTGCAGTTATTATTCTGCTCTCATTAATTTGTTCTGTTTCTGTAACATATGCAGACGATGCTACGGTCAAATCCTATGAAGACCAGCTTGATTTACTCAGTCAAAAGCAAAAAGATGCGCTTTCGCGTCTTAACGCTACCGAATCCGATCTTGCCGGAGCGATCGAGAGAAAGAATATCCTTGACGATTATCTTGAAGCTACTATGCAAAAAATAGTCGTTGCAGAATCCATGCTCAAGGAGATCGAACAGACCATCGCCGAGAAAGAAGAAGCTGTTAAAAAGGCACAATCAGACATCGAAGAAAGGCACACCGCATTTCTCAACCGTATGGTATATATGGAAGAGGACGGTACTGCCTCACTTATCGAGATCTTGTTTGATTCAGTCAGCTTAGGAGACTTTTTCAGAAAGCTCGACAGTGTAAATTCCATCATGGAGTATGATCGCTACGTCATTGACTCTCTCAATGACGCAAAAGAACAACTTGAAAAGTACAAAACTGCATTGGAAACTGTCAAAGCAGAACAAAGTGAGACGCTCTCTCTATTGGAAAAGGAAAAAGCCGATTTTGAGGTACTTGCAGCAGAATCAGCTGCAACGGTTGCAGAGCTTCAAGCTAATGCCGCCTTGTTACGTGATGAATATAACAAGGCAAGCAATGAAGAAAAAGAACTCGCAGCCGAGCTTGAAGCATACCTCAAAGAACTTGAAGCTCAAAAGCTTACTCATCCTGATTCTCCTGATATACCCCAAGCTTCTGCAGACTTCATTCCTCCGTTAGACCCTGCATGCGGTGCATATATTTCCTCATCCTACGGATGGCGTGACCTGTTCGGTGTCCCTGATTTACACGAAGCTACTGACATTCCCGCTACAGCCGGCACACCAATCTATGCATCAAACAGCGGTGTCGTAATCAAAAGTGAAAATCACTACAGCTACGGAAATTACATTATGATCGACCATGGTAATGGGATCTACACTCTATATGCACATATGACATACAGAGAGTATTCCGTGGGACAAAGTGTAAACAAGGGTGATGTAATCGGGTATGTCGGCAACACAGGAAATTCATACGGCGCACATCTTCATTTCGAATATTGGGTAAACGGAAAAAGAACAGACCCCGAAGCCTATGTATCACTCCCCTACCCCAAATGGTAAGTATTCCCCGCTTTCACGCATATCCGACAGCTTCTGTGTGATATAATATCGCAAAGAGCAAGCATTACGGAAAGGCAATTATGAAACACTCAAAATTTCTCAAAAAAACAGCCGCATTTATGGCGGCTGTCACCCTCTCGGCTTCACTTTTGTGGGCTATTCCCTCCTCTGCCGAGCAGAGCAACGACGCAACAGTAAAATCCTACGAGGATCAGATAGCTGAGCTCACCGAACAGCAGAACGCGCTTCTCCAGAAGCTTCAGGAGACCGAGGCCTCCATAAGCAACGCAATGGAGCGCAAGCAGTACGTTGACCAGCTTATCAAGAATACCTCAAAGAAGATACAGACTGCCGAGGCTATGATCGCCGATCTCGACAAGCAGATCGCCGCTAAGGAAGCTCTCGTCGCAGAGACCGAGGAAAAGATCAAGGAACAGAGAAAAGCTTTTCTCAACAGAATGGCGGCTCTCCACGAGGACGGCAACGCCTCCTACCTTGAGCTTGTGCTCGGCTCCACCGATATCTCATCCTTCCTTACCAAGGTCGACTACGTAAACTCCATGATGGAATACGATAACAAGGTCATCGGCGACCTTACCACCTCCAAGGACAGCCTCAATAAAACTCTCGAGACTCTTGAAGCGTCGAAAAAGACTCAGCAGGAAACGCTCAAGCTTCTCGAGGACGAGATGGCTAACAATACCGCCCTCGCCGCAGAGTCCGAGGCGATCATGCAGACTCTCCAGAGCAATAGCTCCGCTCTTCAGCAGCAGTCCCTCCTGCAGCCGCTGCTCCTTTTCCTCGGCAGCCTGCCGTTCTTCTCTGGCCTGTTCCGCCTCCTGGCCGCCTCCGCCAAAAAGGGGGTCGGAAA
>SVQM01000019.1 GCA_015065335.1 Oscillospiraceae bacterium
TTGCACTCGGTAATCTGCTTACATCCGAGAATGATTCAAATCCCGACAGCCCCGGAATGGCGGAATTCAAGAAGAACTCAGGCTTCCGTGTAGCCGGTGGCTATATCGGAGGAGCAAAGCCCGGAACGACAGTGCTCTCAATTTTCGCAGAGCTTTACGACAGAGACAGCATTCAGATCCTTCGAAGCGGCGAGGCTCTCGGACTTACCGATACGGTCGAGCACGGCGATATCATGAAGGCACTGAATGGCACTGAGTGGAAGATCATCTTTAAGGGCAGTGCTAACGGAGATGCAAAGATCAATATTTCCGATGCCGCTGCAATGCTGAAGTTTATTGCTAAGTGGAGTGTGACGATAGATGAGGTCGCTGCTGATGTGAACAGCGACGGAAAGATAAATCTGTCGGATGTGACACTTCTTCTTCAAAAAGTTGCAGGTTGGAAGGTAGAGTTCGATCACACTCCCGTTGTTACTGAATAAGCAAATAAGTATTTATAAAATTTAAGGAGATATAAAAAATGAAGAACAGAATTATTTCACTAATCCTTGCGGGAATTATTGCCGTAGGAACAGCAGGTGCGGTTTCCGCTGAGGATGTACCCGAGCGTGCAAAGGGCGTTGCATTTAATGCAGAGTCAGGTTATGTGGCAAGCACTTATACGGGAACTCTGAACGGTGCTGCTTGGGGTACTACTACCGCAGGCGATCTTATTGCGGCTCTTGAAAACAGCGTTGGTGTTGAGGTAAGACGCGGTGACGCAGCTCTTGCTGCTGCTGAGATCCTGAAGTACGGTGATAAGGTCGTGCTTACTGCAGAGGACGGCACTGTCAAATCATCCTTTGATGTGAAATTTATGGGAGATGCAAACTCCGACAGTAAGGTGAATCTCAGCGATGCATCAAAAATGCTTCAGAAGATCGCTAAATGGGAAGTTACCATTGATGAAATGAGTGCTGATGTTGACGGTAACGCAGCAGTGAACCTTTCCGACGTATCAAAGCTCCTTCAGGTGCTTGCAAAGTGGGATGTTGATTTCGTGAAGAATCCCGTTATTCCCGGTAAGGTGGATGTTACATTTAAGCAGGAAGTTAAGTTCAACTCCGCAACTGCTAAGGATAGCCTGACAAATACAGGTATATGGGATGGCTTTGCTCACTATGATCTTGGTGTAAAGTTTGTTGTAGGTGAGGGTGATTATGCAACAAAGATATCTGCACATTGCCCCAGCTATGCTGAGAACACAGGCTCTCTTACCTTTAGCGTATACAAGTGGGCCGGTGATTATGAATCTACCATTGCATCTATGCCCATTGTAAGCAATAGATTTGTGGATTACAAAGATAATGCTACTCTTATTATGGATCTGAGCGATACCGCAGGTAACGGACTTGCAGAGGGTGAGTATCTGTGGAGAGTCCACGAGGGCTCTGATCCCGACGGAAACGGCGTTGGTATCTACTTCTATTCCGAGAAGGCTCCTGCTGCCGGTACCGGATTTGAGACATTCCTCAATAAGAAGTCTTTCAATATCGGACCTGATGCAGGTGTGTACATCTATTCTGCTAAATAAGAAAATTTAAGGGGATATAAAATGAAAAACAGAATCATATCACTTATCCTTGCGGGAATCATCGCCGCAGGAACAGCAGGTGCGGTTTCCGCAGAGGAGACTGTCGAGCCTGTACGTGCCGCAGGTGTGGTATTTACAGAGGAATCCGGTTATGTGGCAAGCACATATACGGGAACTCTGAACGGTGCTGCTTGGGGTACTACTACCGCAGGTGATCTTGTTGAGGCTCTTGAAAACAGTCTCGGTGTTGAGGTAAGACGCAGTGACGCAGCTCTTGCTGCTGCTGAAACTCTGAAGTACGGCGACAAGGTCGTGCTTACCGCAGAGGACGGCACTGTCAAATCATCCTTTGATGTAAAATTCATGGGAGATGCAAACTCCGACAGTAAGGTGAATCTCAGCGATGCATCAAAAATGCTTCAGAAGATCGCTAAATGGGAAGTTACCATTGATGAAATGATTGCCGATGTTGACGGTAACGGAGCAGTGAACCTTTCCGACGTGTCAAGACTCCTTCAGGTGCTTGCAAAGTGGGATGTTGATTTCGTAAAGAACCCCGTTCTTCCCGGTAAATATACCATGGTAAACAAGGGCGACATTGCTTGCTACGGTAATCCCGGTGCTCAGGGATGGGTACCCCTTTGTCTCAGTGACGGTATCCACTATGACCTTGGTGTTAAGTTCACTGTTAAGGCAGATGAGTTTGCAACACAGATAGGTTTCCTTTTGCCCAGCTGGTCTGATAATAAGGGTAAGCTCACAGTCAGCATCTATAAGTGGGACGGAGACTACAACTCCTCTATTTCCGCAATGCCTATAATTTCCAAGACATTTGTGGATTATCCCGACAACTCCACTCAGGTAATTGACCTCCTTGATGCATCCGGTAAGGGACTTGTTGAGGGTGAGTATGTATGGCGACTTCATGACGGTGCTGATGCAGGCGATGGAACAGGTGTCGGTATCTGGTACTTTGATAAGCTTCAGCCTGCTGAATCTACAGGAATCAAGACATTCCTGAACTGCAAAGAGTTCAATATCGGTCCTGTAGCAAATATTTTCTATGCAAAAGCTAAATAATACAGTGAATTCGGGAGAAGTATAAAATGAAAAACAGAATAATGTCACTCGTTCTTGCAGGTGTGATCTCCGCAGGAACGGTAGGTGCGGTTTCCGCTGAGGAGACTGCCGAGAGAGCGAAGGGAATAAAGTTCTTGGCGGACAGTGCTTACAGAGTAAATACAAGCACAGGCTACGTTGGTGGAGTGACTCCCGATACCACAGTTGCAACTCTTCTCGGTGCTCTTGAAAACAAGAACGGCGTTGATGTCATCCGTGACAAAACTCTCGGAGCATCAGATGAAGTACAGCACGGGGATATGCTTACCCTTAAGGCAGAGGACGGAGCCGTAAAGGCTCAGTACGAGATCATTTTTATGGGTAATGCCAACAAGGATACCAAAGTAAACCTCGGTGACGCAGCAGCTATGCTTCAGAAGATCGCAAAGTGGGAAGTTGCCATAGATGAGATCGCTTCTGACGTGAACGGTGATGGGGCTGTGAATCTTTCCGACGTATCACTCCTTCTGCAGAATATCGCAGGTTGGGAGAAGGCAAAATTCGTAAAGACGCCCGTTCTTCCCGGTAAGGGAGACTCAAGAGTCAGCAGTAGTATAAGCACCAGTGATGCTACAACTCCTACTGATAACCCCGGTAACATCAACCTGAGAAAAGGACAGGATCTCGGTGTTAAGTTTACCGTTCCCGAGGGAAAGGTCGGTAAGTATGCAAAGGCGAATTTCCCCAGCTGGGGCGATTCAAAGGGTTCTATCAGACTGAGCCTCTATAAATGGGATACCGATTATGCTACCACTGTTGCAAATGATTCCATATATACCGAGTATCATGAGAATTTTGCTGACGGTACCGAGTTTAAGCTTAATTTCCTTGACAGTGCAGGAAAGGGTATTCCCGCAGGTGATTACGTATGGAGGATCCATGACGGATTTGACGAGAGAATAAATCCCGATAATGAGAGTGAGCCTGTTGGTGTTGGCCTGTTTGCAACAGGATGCCCCAAGGCTGATTCCGGTGTGACCATCTTCTTTGAGGGTGAGGCACTTGATCCTGAATCAAAGGATTCTTTCGGACCTATTGCTCTTATTGGTATCGGAGACTGATCGGAAGCTAAAAGAATACCGACTCCCTTTATGGGGAGCCGGTGTTCTTTGCATATATTCCGGTATTATAAATGAGGTATAAAATAATGAAAAAACTAATTTCGGGAATAATGACGGCGTCGATGCTTCTGTCAACGGCAGCTTTTGTGCCGGGTACGGCGACGAATTTTCCGACCTTGAAGGAAGATTCCATACTGATAATGACAAAGGACAGATCTGCTGTCTGCGGAACGAACGGTACTGTCAGTGCAGATGCACTTGCGGCAGAGTTTGACGGCGATGTTACAATAAAATCCCCTTCAGGTGAGGTCATCACAGGTGATACAGCCATTCCCACGGAAAGTACCGTTGAAAATGCCGGCGGCTCTGTTGGCGTGATCATTGCAGGTGATGTAAACCGTGACGGAAAGATAAACCTCGGTGATGTTGCGACTGTTCTTAAGCATGTTGCTAAATGGACAGTTGATATTTCTGAGGATGCGGCAGATGTTGATGTGAACGGCAAGGTGAATCTCGGTGATGCATCAAGAATGCTTCAGTTCATCGCAAAATGGGGCGTTAAGCTCGGTAACACGAAGATCGTCGTAGATACAGCACCGCAGACTGCTGTGGCAGAGGATGCGGGAACTATTCTTTGGGCAGGTCACGGTACCGATAAGTACGAGCGTACCAAGGCCGTTACCGGTGGGGCTGTTACTTATACGATAAATGCCGCAAAGAATGAAGCTGAAGGTGCGACTGTGTACATAAATCCATCCGAGGATAAGAAAGACGTAACAGTAAGCGCAACGGATTTCGTAAACTGCTACGGTGATACAGTAAAGACCGAGGCATTCACGTTCTATTACCACAATATGAAGGAATCTGGGTATATGCCCGATGCACTGATGCCCACCGATTCTACGTATACGGCAAAGGTGAATGCGGGTGAGTCACAGGGATTCTATCTGCGAGCCACTACTACCGAGGAGACTGAGGCAGGACTTTATGAGTCTACAGTTAGCATTAAATCCGAGGGTAAAGAGATCAAGCGTGCGAAGATCTATCTGAACGTGTGGGATCTTACCCTCAATGATGCAGATGCACCCAGATCATCCTTCGGACTTGATAAGATGGCTCCCGCAAGAAATCACAATATAGACGGTGTTGCCGATCCCGAAAGATACAACGAGATGTACAAGAAGTATTACGATTTTCTTCTTGATCAGCGTATCTGTGCGTATGTTCTCCCCTATAATGTTGAGACACCCGAGGCAGATTTGTATATCAACGATCCCAGAGTTAACTCATTCGTAGTGTACGGAACAGGCTATGGCGGAGCTATGGATGCTACTATCGAGCAGCTTCAGGCAAGATATGAGAAGCTGAAGGATACCGATGCATTCGGTAAGGCGTATCTGTACTGTGCAGACGAGCCTTATGATGGCAAGCCCGACGATGATTACGGAGATATGCGTACTACAAAGGCGCTGATCGACGAATATTTCCCCGGAGGAAAGCAGGTCGTTCCCATGGAGACGGGTACTCATATTACAAGATACGACGGATTTATCGAATATCTCCGTCAGACCACAGATATCCTTTGCCCCAAGACTTATGCATATATTCCTCTTAAATACTATGACAGTACAGAGATCGGTAATGCAAATGTATGGAAGTTTGTACAGCCCGATCTTTCACGTGACTATGGTACTTATGCGGATTTTGCAGACAAGATGGTGAAAGAAGAGGGTAAGGAAGCATGGTGGTACTTTGCAGGACTTCCTGCAGCACCGCTGACCACATACCATGCATCTGTTGACGGTATGTACGTCCGTATGTCAGGATTCCAGATGTACCAAGAGAATGTAACAGGTGTTTTGTACTACGCAACCACTGATTATCTTAACGGAAACGCAGTGTTCAACGGATATGGACTCCAGTACAGCTCAGGACTTGGATTTGAGGCATGGGGTAACGGAAAGCTTCTGTTCTCCGGTATGCGTCACGGCATCGACGGTCCTATCGGTTCTGTAAGACTTGATTATATCAGAGACAGCTTTGAGGATTATATGTATCTCGTGATGGCAGAAAGAGTTATCGGTAAGGAAGCGACAGATGCTCTTGTAGAGAAGGTCACACGTGATCTTGTGGATTTTGAGACTGATGCTGCAAAGATGCAGGCGGTACGTGCTGAGATCGCTGAGGCTATAATGACAGCACAGGCTGAGTAACAGCAAAAGAAAGGATAAAATTATGAAAAAGCTTATTTCCGGAATCATGACAGCATCAATGCTTATGTCTGCATTTGTGTTTGCACCTGCAAGCACAGCGGCAGACGGACCGACGCTTAAGTCTGATTCTAATATCGTTATATCAAAGGACGGATCGTATGTTTTCGGTACCGATGGTGCTGTAAGTGCGACTGAGCTTGCGGCAGAGTTTGAAGGAGAGGTCACCGTAAAATCTCCTGCGGGTGAAACTGTCTCCGGTGACACCGTCGTTCCTACGGGAAGTACTGTTTCAACTGACGGAGGCTCCGTTAAGGTGCTTATTTCCGGTGATGTTAACGCAGACGGTAAGATAAACCTGGCCGATGTTGCGACACTTCTCAAGCACGTTGCAAAGTGGAAGGTGGACATTGCCGAGGATGCGGCAGATGTCGATTCCAATACAAAGGTGAATCTCGGTGATGCATCGGCTATACTTCAGTATATTGCGAAGTGGGATGTGAAGCTTGGTAATAAGAAGGTCGTGATCGATACCGAGCCTCAGACTGCAAAGAATGAGGACGAGAGCATGACTCTCTGGTTTGACCATGTTACAAACAAGCTTGCTCAGAATGACACGACATCTACAGGCAAGAACACCTACACCATCTATGCGGCGAAGAATGAGATGGAGGATGCTCTTATGTATGTGTCTCTCGGCAAGGACTATGCGGATCTTCACGTAAGTGTGACCGATTTCGTTAACTCCTACGGAGACAAGGTTTCCGCCGAGGCTTTTGCATTCTACTATGTAAAGATGGGTGAGTACGGTTATCTTCCCGATGCAATGATGCCCGCATATTCCACCTATGCTACAAAGGTAAAGGCAGGTAACTCCCAGGGCTACGTTATCAAGGCGATCACCGACGAGGAGACTTATCCCGGACTTTACGAGGCTACCGTAAGCCTTAAGTCTGAGGGTAAAGAGGTAAAGCGTGCCAAGGTGTACCTGAACGTATGGGATTTCACTCTTGATGATGCCGATGCATGTGATACCGCATTCGGACTCAGCAGATACGGCGTAAGCATGGCGCACAATTTTGATGGAAACACCACAGAGGAAGAGGCAGAGATGACCTTCCAGACATGGTACGATTTCCTTCTTGAGAACAGACTTAACGGATTTACTCTCCCTTACGATATTACTACTGAGAAGGGTCAGGCATATCTTGATGATCCCAGAGTTCATTCCTTTGTAATTGCAGGTCACGGTTACGGTGGAGACATGAACAGAACTGATGAACAGATCGCAGAGTATCACGAGCTTCTGTCCAAGAATCCCGAGTGGCTTGATAAGGGATATTTCTACTACCTTGATGAGCCTCTGCCCGATGACAGACTTCCTAACAATAAGGAAGCTTACTACAGCATCGAAGAGAAGTACAATCTGATCCAGAGCCAGTTTGAGGGCGGTTGGCAGATGATCCCCCTTGAGACCTGCCACGGATACAATCTCACCGACGATTTCTACTCAAGAACAAAGGGATTCGTACAGGTGTACTGCCCCAAGACTTACGCATTTACTCCTGAGAAGTACCGTGGTATGGATGGAGCACAGGTATTCCTCACTGCTGAGGACACTGCAAAGTACGGCACATTTGAACAGGTGATCGACTCATGGGTAGCTGACGGTACTATCAAGAAGCTGTGGTGGTATTTCTCCTGCTCCACTGTTGATCCTTATCCGAACTACAACGCAGAGTCCGAGGGAATACTCCCCCGTGTATCAGGTTGGCAGCAGTATATGTACGATGTTGAGGGAATCCTTTACTACGCAACTCAGGAGTACGATGGAAAGAACCCCTACCGTGACATCGAGTACAAGGGTATCGGCATTTACGGTGACGGAATCCTTCTGTACCCCGGAGTACGTTACGGTATGGTTGAGCCTGTCGGCTCCGTCCGTATCGAGTACATCCGTGACGGTGTTGAGGATTTCATGTACCTGAGAATGGCTGAGAGAGTTCTCGGTGCAGAGAAGGTAGATGAGATCATAAACAAGGTAACTCGTGATATGCTTGACTTTACCATGGACACCGACGTTCTCCTTGCGGCTCGTGCAGAGCTTGCCGAGATCATCATGGCGGCTGAAAAATAATCTTCAAAAACGAGAAAAACAAAGAAATAAAGAGAAAAGCGGAGCTTTTGCCCCGCTTTTTTCTTTTAATCGCCTGAAGGAAGTCCAGTTTGACTTTCTTTGACTTTGACTTTCTTTGACTATTGATGTAAAATAAGATCACAAAGGTCAAAGATAGTCAAACTATCGTGAAGGGGGATAAGTATGCCGATATCGGACAGTATTGCTAAAATAATTGAACAGAAGCTTGAGGAAGGTGGGGGGACCACTGAGGTAAGACGCAGCGATCTTGCAGCAAGGCTCGGATGCGTACCGAGTCAGGTCACGTATGTTATCACGTCGAGATTTACTCCCGAGAGAGGGTATATCACAGAAAGCAGACGAGGCGGCGGAGGTTATATCCGCATAAACCGTGTTACAATGGATAAAAGTGAGTATCTGATGCACTTTTTCCATGCGGTAGGTGATTCCCTTGATGAGAGGGAGGCGGTAGCATTTCTGAGAAATCTTCGTGATAACGGAGTGATCGATGAAAAAGGTGCGGCCATTGCGGCGGCAGCACTTTCGGAGAGAGCTCTTGCGAGAGTGGAGCCGAGAGGAAGATCTGCGGTTCGTGCCGACATAATGCGCCACATTCTGCTTGGACTTTTGAGGTAAAATAAAGACAGTATGTTGTGGCTTGATAACACGGCATGAAAGTTTTTGGTGATTTTAAAGCCACTTTTTTCAAAAAGGGGCTTTAATGGGGTGTGGGGCAAAGCCCCACGTAAAGAAAGGATAATAAGTATATGCTTTGTGATAAATGTAAGAAGAATACAGCTCAGGTACATTACACTGAGAATATAAACGGCAAGGAGACAAAGTATGCTCTCTGCCATGAATGTGCGGCTGAGATGAAAAAAACGGGGGAGATCAGCTTCGGAATACCCTCTGTTTTCGGAGGCAGCATTTTCGGAGGAGATATGGGTTCACTTATCGGAAGTATCCTTACACCACAGAAAAATCAGCGGACGGCGGATTCCAAGAAATGCGACCTTTGCGGAATGAGCTTTGCGGATCTCAGACGAGAGGGAAAAGCAGGCTGTCCCAGATGCTACGATACCTTCGGAGATGAGCTTGAAAGAACTGTTGCGGGAATACACGGCGGTACACGTCATACAGGAAGAGTTCCGGAAAAATACCGTGCAAAAATCGAAGATGCAGAAAAGATCGCCACACTTAGGGCAAAAATAAAAGATGCGGTTGCGGCAGAGGATTATGAGACTGCGGCAAAGCTTCGGGATGAGATAAAAGAAATAGAAGGGAAGGGGGAGACGGCATGACGGACTACAAGAGTTTTGATCGTTATACATGGCACAAGGGCGGTGCCAAGGATTCCGATGTGGTAGTCAGCACGAGAGTGCGTATTGCAAGAAATCTTAAGGATTATCCCTTTTCACCGAGACTTGATAAAACAGGAGCTCTGGAGATCATAGAAAAGGTGAGAGCCGTTCCGGAAATGAAAGAGCTTTTGTATACGGATTTCACGGAGCTGTCACCCGAGATCTCATTTTCCCTTGCGGAGAGACATATAGTCAGTCCCGAATTTGCAAGGGAGAGGGGACCTCACGGACTTCTCGCAGATACAGAACGAGGACTTTATATCATGCTTCTTGAGGAGGATCATCTGAGGCTTCAGTGTATCATGGCAGGTGCATCACTTTCTGAGGCTTATGAGACGGTAATGGATGCGGAATCCTCTCTTGACAGATCCCTTGAATTTGCGTACAGTGAAAGATTCGGATATCTCACCCACTGTCCCACAAATCTCGGTACGGGAATGAGGGCATCGGTGATGCTGTTTTTGCCGGCAATAAGTGCGGCGAAGGAGATCGGCCATCTCCAAAGTCAGCTTACAAAGCTGGGACTTACCGTTCGGGGAGTGAACGGTGAGGGAAGCGGTGCTGACGGATGTCTTTATCAGATCTCAAATCAGATCACTCTCGGCATTGGCGAGGAGGAGACGGTAAAGAAGATCACGGGGATCGTTGAAAGCATCGTGAAGCGTGAAAGAGAGCTTCGCAGAAGTATAAGCGGCGAGGAATTCCTGAGGCTCCGTGACAGAGTTCGCAGAGCTGTGGGGATCATGAGATACGCAGAGCTTATGGAAACGAAGGAACTGTTTGAGCTTTACACAAAGGTAAGACTTGGTATTTCCATGGGTATCGTGGACGGTATCACCTGTGAGATGCTCGATGGACTTCTCTTCGGCTCAATGCCTGCAACGATCACTGCGGAGGCGGGAGAATCTGTGAAAACTCCCACTGACAGAGATGCCGTCAGAGCAGCAAAAGCAAGAGCAGTGGCATCTTTTTGAGAATTAGATTACGGATGCAGGAAAAACCTGCGTGAAAGGAGATCATAAATGACGAGCAGATTTACTAAAAAAGCACAGAATTCACTTAATAAAGCACTTTTCTATGCACGTGAGATGGGCCATGATTATATCGGAACGGAGCATCTGCTTCTGGGACTCCTCACGGAGACTGACAGTATTGCATATAAGGCTCTTACAGCATCGGGTGTGACACTCGAACAGACAAGGGCTATGATAGAGAAGGCGGCGGGTACAGGTGCACCATCGGCTGTAAATGCAGGAGATATGACCCCGAGAACAAAAACAGTCATAGAAAGTTCCGCACAGAGATCAGTCTCTCTCGGACACAGCTATATCGGAACGGAGCATCTGCTTCTTGCGATCCTCGGGGAGGGTGAATGCTTTGCAATGCAGCTTATAAGAGCGCAGGGTGGTAGTGCCGCTGAGCTTGAAAACACGGTAATGAACTGCCTCGGAGGGGTATCCGATGCTTCAGCCGGAAACGGAAAGTCTGCAAAAAAAGAAAATATTTCCGGTTCTCCCACACTTTCGTCATACGGACGTGATCTGTGTGCTCTTGCAAAGGAAGGAAAGATAGATCCCATTATCGGACGGGATGAGGAAACTGAGAGGGTGATACAGATACTCTCACGCCGTACAAAGAACAATCCCTGCCTTATAGGTGAACCCGGAGTTGGTAAGACCGCAGTGGTAGAGGGCCTTGCACAGCGTATCGTTGAAGGTAATGTTCCCGAAACTCTCCGTGGCAAGCAGATCGTTACCCTTGATATTTCTTCAATGATCGCAGGAGCAAAATACAGAGGTGAGTTTGAGGAGAGAATGAAAGGGGTAATGACTGAGGTAAGACAGAATCCCTCAATAATCCTTTTCATTGATGAGATACACACCATAATCGGTGCAGGCGGTGCTGAGGGCGCAGTTGATGCTGCAAATATCATAAAGCCTGCCCTCGCAAGAGGAGAGATGCATCTTATCGGTGCGACAACGATCGACGAGTACAGACGGCATATCGAAAAGGATGCGGCTCTTGAGAGACGTTTCCAGTCTGTAATGGTAGGTGAACCTACCCCTGAGGAGGCTGTGGAGATACTCCGTGGGCTCCGTGACAAATATGAGGCACACCACAAGTTGAAGATAACCGACGGTGCTATCGAGGCGGCAGTAAAGCTGTCTGTGAGATATATCGGAGACAGGTATCTACCTGATAAGGCTATAGACCTGATAGATGAAGCGGCATCAAGGATACGCATAAAGAGCGTTACCGTATCTCCCGAGGTAAGACAGCTTGAGGAAGATCTCAAAAAAGTATCCGCCGAAAAGGAGGAGGCAATTCTCGGGGAGGATTTTGAGGCGGCGGCATCACTCAGGGATAAGGAAAAGAAGCTGAGGGATGAGCTGTCGGAGATAAAAGAAACGGCTACTGCGTCTGCGGGAGATGATCTTATTGTCGGAGAGAACGAGATATGTGAGATCGTGACCTCATGGACGGGCATCCCTGTGAAAAAGCTCGGTGAGGAGGAGGGTGAGAGACTGCTCCACCTCGACAGCATATTGAAAGACAGGATCATCGGTCAGGATGCGGCAGTCGATGCGGTCGCAAGAGCTATACGCCGTGGCAGAGTGGGACTCAAGGATCCAATGCGTCCTATAGGATCATTTATATTCCTCGGCCCTACGGGTGTTGGTAAAACTGAGCTTACAAAGGCGCTGGCTGACGTAATGTTCGGTGATGAAAATGCCATGATACGTGTGGATATGTCCGAATACATGGAGAAGCACAGCACATCAAAGCTCATCGGCTCTCCTCCCGGATATGTAGGGTACGATGACGGCGGTCAGCTCACGGAGAAGATCAGACGTCACCCATATTCGGTAGTGCTTTTCGATGAGATCGAGAAGGCACATCCCGATGTGTTCAATATTCTTCTGCAGATACTTGAGGACGGAATCCTCACCGATTCTCACGGCAGACGTGTGGATTTTAAGAACACTGTAATAATCATGACATCGAACGTCGGTGCATCGGGGATAACTCAGACAAAACGTCTCGGATTTTCTGAGAATAGCGGTAAGAGCGATGAGGATTCAATGAGATCATCAGTTATGGATGCACTGAAAAATACGTTCCGTCCCGAATTTCTCAACAGGATCGATGAGATCATCATTTTCAATAAGCTTGGAGATGAGGATATACGTAAGATCGCAGGACTTATGCTTGATGAGACAAGAAAAAGGATTGGGGAAAACGGAATAAATATCACCTTTGGTGAAGATGTTGCAGAGCTTCTTGCAAAGGAAGGCTTCGACCCCGTATACGGAGCACGTCCTCTCCGCCGTGCAATAATCCGCAGAGTTGAAGACAGCCTGTCCGAGGCGATGCTCTCGGGTACCATAAATAAGGGTGATACGGTAGAAGCATTTGTGGATGATGGCAAAATAGAATATAAGGTAGTATAATATGCAAAGCAGATCTGCAAAAAACTTAATTTAGGGTATATATTTAAAGTTTTTGGTGTGGAGCACGAAGAGGGGACTTTTTGAGAAAAGTCCCCTCTTCGTATAATATACTGAATATTATTGTCCCTCCAAAAGCTCCGTGTATATCCGTGTTACGGCATCCCATGTGGGAAAACCTACGTTTTGGGATACGGGAATACCGAAGGTTCGCTGAAATGCATTTACCGCATCAAGAGTGGAGTAGCCGAAGACGCCGTCTACGGCGATCCTTGGTATTTCGGGATAATAGTCTGCTATAAGATTGAGGTATGTTTGCAGATCTCTTACGGAATCACCTCTTGAGCCTATTGCGAGAGGAGTGCCGGGATAGAGTGATACGGGCCTGTCAAGATAATCCTCGGGAAGAGAAGCGAGCATCCCTCTGTAGGTGCCAAAGATCGACCGCCACGTCCGGATATCCACTATTCCCGTTACGGGGAGACCGTACTTCCTTTGATATGCTTCAACGGCAAGCATTGTTGTAGGTCCGAAAGCACCGTCGATCTGTACACTTGGTATTTCCGGCTCAAATGCAGAGATGAACGCAAGGAAATATTGAAGATTACGGACATCATTACCCGAATCTCCCTCGGATAGCTCAGTCTGGAACACATCGGTAACATCCTCTGGGGGAATACCCTCGGAGTTTACCTCCGAGAGCCGTCTGACAGCATTGTATATCCGTGCTATCTTGTACCATGTAGCCCTTCCGACGATACCGTCGGGAGTAAGATTGAATATCCGCTGAAACTGACGTACTGCATCCTCTGTTTCCTCGTTGAATATACCGATTGGGGCGGTGATCCTTGGGATTGAGGGGTAATTCCTTGCGATCCTGTTAAGCCTGCGCTGAATAAATGCCACGTCATTTCCTGAGATCCCCGAAGTGAGATCGACCCCGGGGAAGCTCTCGGGGATATCCTCGACTCTGTTATCAAATATTATGTCGATATCATCTCCGAAGTACTCCTGAAGTATTTCATAGGTGGTTCTGCCTTCTTCGGCAAGGGCAACACTGCCCCATTGTGAAAGACCGTTACACGTGACCTCAATACCGTCACAATATGTGGCAAAAAGCGGCTCTATATTTCCTCTGCGTGAAATATAATCGGTGAATATCTCATCAACTATCCTGCTGATATTCTCGAAAATATCACGTCCCGGGACAAATGATTGATCTATGGCGGTGGAATTTGTAATATCGAAGTCGTATCCCTGACTGCGATAAAATTCCGTGTAGATGCGATTCAGGGTAAATGATATCTGTGCAAGGATGTTTGCCCTAAGCGCACTCTCGGGCCATGTGGGATATATTTCACTTGAAGCTACATTTTTTATGTAATCGGGGAAACTGACGGTGATATTTTGTGCAGGTGAACTTGGCGATCCGAGATGCACCGTTACATTTTCGGGGATCACGGGAAGGTTCTGATTATTCATGGTTCAAGCCTCCCGGAAGATTCCTCCTTCGGTGCGGGTGCTCCCGGCATTTCCGACAGAGGAATGAGGTTTATGGGCTGGATCGACGTGATACCGGGGAACAGGGGAACAGTGCGTCCTTCAGTGGGATAAAAGCCTTGCTTTGCGGCAAATACATTGTATGTGGAATAGGGCTTGAGGGATTCGGGTGAAAAGGATTCAGACAACGGCGGGGTGGGTAGTGTGATAGTTTCCGTGATACCGTCTTCGTTTGTCATGAGGGTGTAGAGAAGCCTTCCTTCATCTCCGTTTGACGGATCTGTGTATACATACACAGCGGCGTCCTTCAGAGGAATCGTATTTGAAGCTGTTCCTACGGCGAATCGAAGGAATCCGAAGCTTCCTTGCGGCGGTGTGGTGTTTGTGTTCATAATACCTCCCTTGATATTGTGCTATGGACAGTATATGCATCACACTCCCAAAATGATAATCTCCCCTGCGGTGTACCGCAGGGGAGATTAAGACCGTCGGAAAAATGTCAGAATACAAAACTACTTCGACATATAATTAAATTCGTTGGCGCAAGAGCTTCTGTGAAGAAGCGACAAAGCCAACTCATATTGGCTTTGTGAGTGTCAGGAGCGTAAGCGGATTGGCACGAGGCGCGAGCAAGCAAAGCCCAAGTAAATGCTTTGCATTTACTTGTCTTGTCGAAAAAAACGTAGTTTTTTCGACAATCAAAGTCTCCCCTGCGGTGTACCGCAGGGGAGATTTTGACTATTGAACATTTCCGTTTGCTTTTTCTTTCATTTCGGCGATCATTCTCTTGTTGGCTTCATGCTCATCGTTGTTTCTGCCGAAATAGGTGTTGGTTGCGTATGATACGAAATAATAGTAATTCGTATTTTCCGGAGTGAGTGCTGCGTTTATGGCACTTGCACTGGGATTTGCAATAGGTCCGGGAGGTAGTCCTTCATAAAGATAGGTATTATAGGGGGTGTCATACTTCATATGCTCACCGGTTACGTCTGTAGGACGCTCACCTGTGTCATGGTGTATTGCGTAAAGTGCCGTAGCATCACTCTCAAGCTTCGGGTAATAGGGGCTTGCAAGTCTGTTGTGGAAAACGGAGGATACAAGGTGATAGTCTGCCGCCTTGCCTGCCTCTTTTTCTATCATTGAAGCAATTATCACTATATCGTCAACAGAAATACCCATAGTTTCGGCGGCTTCACGGTATTTCTTTCCGTATATCACATTGAACCTTGCAAGAAGCTTGTTTATAACGGTTTTTTCCGATGAATCATTGTAAAATTCATAGGTGTCCGGGAAAAGATATCCGTCAAGGCGGTAAATACGCCCTGATTCCTTCCAGTCGGATTTGTCAAGCTCTTCGACAAACCAATAATCGAAGGGATAGTTGTTGATAGCATCAATATACCCTTCCTTTGTACCGATACCTGTTTCAACAAGCAGATCAATTATCTCATCGGTGGTGAATCCCTCGGGGATAGTTACCCACGAGGTTCCTTTTATAACCGGATCTTTAAAGGATGCAAGAAGATCCTCGTAATCAAGATTGCACGCAATGCTGTAGGTGCCGCTGTTGAACTTTCCGTCATCATCGTTGTGCTCCGCATACCATTCAAAAATACCGGGATATTTTATGACACCGCTGTCCGAAAGGATAGATGCAATATCACCGACATCAGCATCTTTGGGAATGGTTACGGTTACGACTTCGTCGGATTTGACAAAAGCAAACATATCATTTCCCACAAGGATAATGAACAGAGATGCGGTAACTGAAATGATCAGTACGGCTACAATATAAACGATAGCCTTTACGATGCTGACTATTGTATTTCCGTTATCTTTATCGGAGTCCTTTTCCTTAGATCTGCGTTTTTTCTTTGATTCGGGAATGCTTTCTTCGGTAGAGGTATTCATGATCTTTGTATCGGAACCGTTACCTGAAGTATTGTTCACACGGTCTATGGATGCAGTGCTTACCTGCCTTGTAGATGCAAGATCCATCGGTTTAGCAGGATTTATCTGAACGTTTTTTTGCATTACAGGTGTGACAGATGTAGTACTACTGTTTGCAGATACGGGTATCTGTCTCGTGTCGGAGCCGTTTTGTACAGGCTGAGCCGCAGGAGAGGGGCGAACAGCTCTCGTACCGTCTGCAGGGATGTTTCTCTGCACGGGTATCTGTCTCGTGTCGGAGCTGTTTTGTACAGGCTGAGCCGCAGGAGCGGGGCGCACGGCTCTCGTACCGTTTGTGGGGATGTTTCTCTGCACGGGTATCTGTCTCGTGTCGGAGCTGTTTTGTACAGGCTGAGCCGCAGGAGCGGGACGCACGGCTCTCGTACCGTTTGTGGGGATGTTTCTCTGCACGGGTATCTGCCTCGTATCGGAGCCGTTTTGTACAGGCTGAGCCGCAGGAGAGGGGCGCATGACTCTCGTACCGTTTGCAGGGATGTTCCTCTGCACGGGTATCTGCCTCGTATCGGAGCCGTTTTGTACAGGCTGAGCCGCAGGAGCGGGACGCACGGCTCTCGTACCGTTTGTGGGGATGTTTCTCTGCACAGGTATCTGCCGTGCATTTGGAGTTGGTATATGTCGTGTTTGTTCGTTATTATCAGTAGTACTTGATCTGTATCTGTTATCGTCCATACGATCGACCTCCTTATCTGTGTGAAGCTGCAGGATCACGTGAAATCAGATCCCGATAGCTGCGATCACTATGTATAAAATAACAAGCAACATGAAAATCGGTGCAAATATGCTGTGTATGATCCCTGCCATTCCACGGCCTTTTTTTCGTTTTCCGGTATATGATGAATCTTCATTCAGTACACCGTAGCTTGCGTAGATCCTCTCACATTCACCAAACATAAGTATTGCTGAAAGCAGAATGAACAGAACGAGGATAAGACAGAACAGTACAACACCTTGACTGCTGACAGCTCTGAAGATGAGATCTCCGAAGAAGATGGTGGCAGTATTGTTGAGCATATGCACAAGCATTGCAGCAAAAATGGAACGGGTAGTATATAATACGACCGCAAGTATAAGACCACAGAAAATATACGCAGGAAGCTTTGCAAAGCTAAAATGGAGCATGGCGAAGGTGATAGATGAGAGCAGAACTGCAGAAGGCACGCCCTCGGTCTCGTATTCTGCAAGAATGACTCCTCTGAAAAGGAATTCCTCTGTAATAGCAGGAATCACTGCCATAGTGAGCACAAGATAAAGTCCTCCCGCAAATCCATCTGCGTTGTCATAGCCCGAAGAAACATTGGCATCGGGAAAAAGGATGTGCATAAGGTAGTTTATTCCACAGCTTCCGAAGAACATGAGCAACAGTGCAAAAAACATAAATGCGGTGTGACCGGAACGGAATCCCTTGAATCTGAGCCGCTTCATATATTTACCGCCTCTTAGACGGCAGAATATAAGTGTGGGAATAACAAGAATGAAAAGCTGTATCAGTGATGCGACGATATACGGATCATTTTCGGTTCCGATGATTTCCGGTGGAATAAAAGAGGATCCGAAGTTGCACAGAAAAATAACAAGAAGAAGGATCGGTGCGGCGATCACTGCTTTAGCCTTCACTTACTTTCACACCCTTCTCACTGAGCAGAATGTCGACTTTCATGTCGAAGCGTCCTCTCGGTACTTTTGGCATAATAAAGTCACTGTACACGATGCCTACGGATGAACCCTTGAAGGAGGAGAGGAATCTGTCGTAAAATCCTTTGCCGTAGCCTACTCTGTAGCCTGCCTTGTCATAAACAAGTCCGGGAACGAAGCATACAGCACTTCCCGTATCCGTTTCCGGATCGTATACAGGAAAATCTTCGGGAGGCTCACATATTCCGTAGCTGTCGGGGGAGAGCTGATCGAGAGATTCGATGATATGATAATTCATCGTATGCTCCTCTTTGTTGCAACGGGGGAATGCGACCTTTTTACCCTGCTTCAGGGCGGTGCTTGCGACCTCGTAAATGTTTATCTCATCCTCCATTGCGGCATAGAGAAGCACATACTCTGCAAACCTGTAGCTCACAAGTCCTGTGGCAAATTCGCAGATCTTTTTATCTCTTTCAAGACGAACAGCCGAGTCCATTTCACGCCTGAGCGCCTTATATTCCGCACGAATGGCATTTTTCTTTTCCCTTGTAGGATTAACAGGTCTTTGAATATTTGAGTTTTCGTTTGTATTGCACATATAAATACTCCGTAGTACTATCGGATATGAAAAGGGCTTTATGCGAGTATCGCATTTCTCAGCTTTTCAGCAGTATCCTCACCCTTGATGGCTTCTACAAGCTCAAGAGCGAACTCTACAGCGGAGCCCATAGCTCTGCCTGTGATGATCTCACCGTCACGGATAACGTCGCAGTCGTAGACCTCGGCACCTGTGAGCCTGTCCTCAAATCCGGGATAGCAGGTTGCCATACGTCCGTCGAGAAGTCCCTTCTGTCCGAGAATATAGGGTGCAGCACAGATAGCGGCGATAAAGCCGCCTGATTCCTTCATAGCAGAAATACTGCGGGATACATCCTCGGAGGCATAGAGATTGTCGGCACCGGGGAGTCCTCCGGGAAGGACGATCATCTCCGCACCCTCGGGAGAGCAGATCTTGTCAGCGGCATCGGCGGCACTTATGTCGCATACCACTTTTATCCCGTGAGCGCCTGTCACAACATCACCGGTAACTCCCGCAAGAGCTACTTCAATATCCACACGGCGCAGAAGATCCGCAGGGGTAAGTGCTTCTATTTCTTCAAATCCGTCAGCGAGAAAAATATATACCATGGTATTTTATCCTTTCGGTTGATTATATTATACTATGATTTTGCATTGTGGCATCATGTACCGTCAAATGTTTATTCTTTTTTTACCTATATTTCACATTACACAGGTATTTCAAAGCCGAGTATATCCGATGCCACACGGCAAACCTTTTCGTGGATCACATCGATGGGAAGTATGCCGCCATTGCCATCCTCGCAGCTTATAACGGTCCAGCCCAACTTTTCTGCCACATAGAGTGCGGCCTTGCGGCAGGCGGCAAGATAATCCATGTCACATTCGTGGATATCCTTCGTAACACCTGTTGCCACACATCTTTTTTCGATCAGCGATGCTGATACCTCTGTGGGGAGAGAGAGCATTATGACCCCATCGGGCGCAGGAAGTGCCAGTTTCGTGAATTCAAGATCCCACAGCCATGTGAGATAAGTATCCCACATATCCTCGGGAAGCTTTGCCATCTGATGATAAGCGTTGGCGGTGGTATAACGGTTCGCTACCACCACTGCACCCTCAGCTAAAGCATCCTTTTCCCATTTGGTCTTGTAGCTGATGTAGCGATCTGTGGCAAAAAGCATAGATGCGGCATACGCACCGGTGTCACCGGGAGATGCTCCAAGCTCTCCGCCGAGATACATTTTTACGGGAACGGCACCGGGACTGTCGTAATCGGGAAAGCTGACAGATACGGGGGTTCGTCCCGCCATTTCAACAGACTTGCAGAGAAGAGCACTTTGAGTACCCTTGCCCGATCCGTCAAGTCCTTCTATTGCAATAAGCTTTGGCATAATGTTGTCCTTTAGTCTTGTGTTTATAATATTTGTTTTTGAGTGAAAGTTTTTGAAGTTCCAAGAAACTTTTTTCAAAAAGTTTCTTGGCGGAGTTTGAGGCAGAGCCTCAAAAGAAAAGTAATTTCACTCATCCTTCATGGACATCTCCATGAACTCCTGCTTTGTGATGAGCACCTCACGTGGCTTCTGTCCGTCGGGTGCACTTACGTAGCCGAGCTGCTCCATGCGATCGATTAGCTTTGCGGCACGGCCATAACCCAGGGACAGCTTCCGCTGTATGAGGGATGTGGATATCTTCTTACTCTCGACCGCAAGCTCAACTGCGGCTCTGAGCATGGGATCATCGTCGCCGTCATCTGCGGCAGCGCCGTCAAGAGCAGCCTTTTTCTTGCCGGAAACACCGCACAGCTCAGCTTCACGCTCGATCTGCTCGATGACCTCTTCGCTGTAGCTCTCAGTCTTTCCGGTGTTCTGAGTCTTTATAAACTCAACTACCGCTTCAACCTCGGATTCGGAAACGAAAGCACCCTGTACACGAATGGGATCGATCCCCACAGGCTTGTACAGCATATCACCTCGTCCGATGAGCTTCTCCGCACCTGCACGGTCAAGGATCGTTCGTGAATCCACCTGAGATGTGACGGCACAGGAGATTCTTGAGGGAATATTGTTTTTGATAAGTCCCGTGATAACGTCTACGGAAGGACGCTGAGTACCGATTATCAGGTGCATACCTGCGGCACGTGCCTTCTGCGCAAGCCTTGCGATGGATTTTTCAACATCGTCGGAGGCTGTCATCATAAGATCGGCAAGCTCATCGATTATTATGACGATCTGCGGAAGGATCTCCATACCTTCCTCAAGCTTTGCCATTTGATTGTATTTTGTAATGTCACGCACTCTTGCGTTTTCAAGGATGTTAAAGCGTCTCTCCATTTCGGAGACAGCCCATGAAAGTGAGCCTGCTGCCTTTTTGGGGTCGGTCACAACAGGGACGAGAAGATGAGGAAGTCCGCTGTACAGACTGAACTCTACCTTCTTGGGATCGATGAGGATAAGCTTGACCTCATCGGGATTAGCCTTGTAGAGAAGACTGACGATAAGACAGTTTATGCAGACGGATTTACCCATACCGGTAGCACCTGCAATAAGCAGGTGGGGCATCTTTGCAACATCAAGATACACAGCCTCTCCGGCAACATCCTCACCGAGTGCGGTGTTGAGTTTTGACTGTGCATCGGTGAATCTTGAATCGTCAAGGAGAGTGCGGAGATGTACCGTTGCGGCTGTCTTGTTCGGTACCTCGATTCCAACGGCGGATTTTCCGGGAACGGGAGCCTCGATACGAACGCCCTTTACCGCAAATGCAAGGGCTATATCATCGGTGAGATTTGCGATCGTGCGCACCTTGGTTCCTGATTCGGGCATAAGCTCGTATCTTGTTATCGTGGGGCCGCGACAAACATCAACGATCCTTGTTTTAACGTTGAAGCTTTGGAGAGTTTCGACGAGCTTTCGTGCATTTTCCTTCAGCTCATCTCTGACGCCGGTATCTTTTCCCGAATTGTCGGGAGAGAGAAGCTCAAGGGGAGGGAATTTGTAAGGAGGATTTTCCGGTATTGGCTCCTCCTCGATGGTATCTTCTACGGAGGAGACAGCATCACGTTTAACCGCTATCTCGGTGTCGGCACCACTCTCCTCCGGCATATATGCGGCACACAGCTTATCGAGAAGCTCAGCGTCGTCGGGATCGGTGAAGATCTTTTTGAGGTCAACGTTTTCTTCCTTAGTAAAGTCATCACTGCATATCTCGGCAACAGCCTCTGCATATTCTGTGCTTTCTTCGGCTTCCTCAGCTTCGGGTTCCGGTGAGAATCCGTCGATCTTGTCGGAGAGACGGCCGTCGGAGAGCTCCTCCGAAGCCTCCTCCTGTTCACGGAGAACGCTGTCGAAGATACTCTCATCTATCTCGGGAGCGATGTCCTCGTACTTATCTCCGTCAGGCATTGGTACATCGGCTACAAAATCCTCACGGGGCTGCTTCTTTTTAGAAGGGATAGATGCAGGCTCATCATCAAAGGTGAGCTGGCTGCTCTGATTTGATGATGTGACCGGAATCCGTTTTTCAGCTGCTTTTTGCTCACGTATCTGTTTCTGGCGTTCGATCCTGTCACGACGAAGGATCTCTTGCTCATCCGATACCTCTTTACGGTGCTCTCTTGATTCCTTTATCTTGCTTGAAATAATAAGGTACACTCCTTTTGGAGTAAGACCGAAGATAACGGGAACAAGTATCAGCAGTCCTGCAATGGCGATGATAGGTGCGGCGATGCGGAAACAGTTCCAGAGCAGGGTGCCGAGAAGTCCTCCGAAGAGTCCTCCACCCGTAAGCTCAAGTCCGTCGAGGTACAGAGTTTTGGGATTAAAGGTCATCACGCCTTTAGCCCAGATGTGAAGAAGAACGGAGATGAGAAGCACTGAGCTTATGGCACAGGCTGTGCGGACACCGTTTTGTCCTTCCTCTGCTGCTTTCCGCCAATTTATGGCAAGGATCACGGTTACAGGAGGAACGGCAATTGCACCTCCGGCGAAAAGTCCCTTGAAAAATGCACCTATGGCACCTCCAACGGCACCGGACATGGATTCAAGGTATATGAATATTCCGAGAAGTATGGCAAGGACTACGAGAAAATAAGGAGCAAGTTGAGCTGAGATGCTGTTGCGTCTGCGCTCACGGATCTCCTCAGCAGCTTTTTTGGCTGTGCTTTTTTTCTGAGTCTTGCTTTTCACCTTATATTTGTCAGCGGCAGAAGTCTTTTTGGTTCCTGACTTGCCGTTTTTGCTGTTTTGAGACATTTGTGTCCTCCATGCGGTATTAAAATCGTGTGTTTACACATAATACCATTGATATGGTATAACTCGCCGTATAATATTGTAGCATATTTTTCAGGATTTGGCAACTGTTATTTGAAAAGGAATAAGGCATGATAACAAAGAAATTGAAGTATTCTGCAAGGCTGTGGTGGTTTGTCCCCGCAACACTTGCCGCAGGAGTGATAAACGGACTTCTGGGAGCAGGCGGAGGGGTGATAATGCTGTATGTCGTGAGAGCTGTTTTGAAGGGAAGAGGAGATATGGAGGCTGTACAAAAGGATACCTTTGCTACGGTAGTGGCAATAATACTTCCCGTGTCTGTAGTGTCAGCGATCTCATATGCGTCGAAGGGGAATCTCAATATGGATATCATGGGAGTGCTCACGATCCCTGCACTTATCGGAGGGATCATAGGTGCATATCTTACGGACAAGCTTCCGTCAAGAGTGGTACGGGGAATATTTGCACTCCTTGTGATAATTTCGGGAGTGAGAATGATATTTTAGGAGAGGTAACATGATCTGGGATATATTGGCGGGAATTTTTATGGGCACGCTTACAGGAATGGGGATCGGAGGCGGAGGACTTCTTGTGCTTTATCTTACTGCGATAGACGGTATCGGTCAGCTTGAGGCTCAGGGGTGTAATCTTTTGTTTTTTGTGTATGCCTCGGCGGCGGCGCTCTTTATCCACAGCAGAAAAAGAACTCTTGATTTTCGGCTTATCGGATGGGCGGCACTTCTTGCGGTGATCGGATCAAGGATAGGCGTGGCAATTACGGGTGTTTTGCCGGAGGAGGCTGTTCGTCATATGTTCGGATGGATGCTCGTGATAGCGGGAGCGTTTGCAGGAGTTCGTGTGATATTCGGGGAAGAACGGCATCATTCTTAAACAATTTGTAAATATCAAAATACCTCTTTACAAAAGAAGATTTATGTGTTATAATTGTAAAGCTTTTACCGGATGCTCGGGTGTCGGACGGTCACCTATGCCACATCCTGCGTTTCCGGAATAAATTTTATATGAGGTGAAAACCATGATTACCAAGGAAGAAAAGAGCAGAATTATTGAAGAGTACAAGATGCATGACGGTGATACCGGATCCCCTGAGGTTCAGATCGCTGTTCTTACTTACCGTATCAATACTCTTACCGAGCACCTGAAGGTCAACAAGAAGGACCACCACAGCCGTCGTGGACTTCTTAAGATGGTAGGTCACAGACGTAACCTTCTCGGATACCTCCAGAAGAAGGATATCGAGCGTTACCGTGCTATCATTGAGAAGCTCGGCCTCAGAAAGTAATAATTTGCGGAAATTTCCGTGTAACCAAAGCTGCGTAGGATCACCCCCGCAGCTTTGAGTTCTGTTTGGAGATGTTTTTTCTTGTGTTAAAGCGAGTGAAAATTGTCACGCAAAACCTATGAGAATAGGTTTAGTCGGTGTATAATGACAATCTGCACATTAAGGCTCTGCAAGCGTCAGAGCCGGGTTGTCAAAGGCATTTTGTGCTTTTGATGAAGGTTAAGGACACAATTAAAGGATATATAAAAACAAAGGTCATGGGAGACTGTGTCACCTCCTCCCATTGCCCTTCCGTACCGGCGGTGCGGAAGATGAGAAAGGATTGGTAACAAAAATGTTTGAGAATTTCAAAAAATTCCAGTACGAGCTTGCAGGCCGTCCCCTTGTTGTAGAGGTAGGTAAGATGGCAGGCCTCGCAAACGGCTCCTGCCTTGTAAGATACGGTGAGACCGTTGTTCTTGCTTGTGCAACCGCATCCGAGAGACCTCGTGACGGTATCGATTTTCTCCCTCTGTCCGTTGACTTTGAGGAGAGACTTTACGCTGTAGGCCGTATTCCCGGAAGCTATCTTAAGAGAGAGGGACGTCCTTCCGAGAAGGCTATCCTCACCTCCCGTGTAATTGACAGACCTATCCGTCCTCTGTTCCCCAAGGATCTGAGAAATGATGTAAACATCTCTCTCACAGTACTTTCCGTGGATCATGACTGTTCTCCCGAGATCACCGGTATGATCGGTGCATCCATCGCTCTCTCCATTTCCGATATTCCCTGGAACGGTCCCATCGGCGGTGTGTTCGTAGGAATGACCGAGGAAGAGGGCTTCATCATCAACCCCACTCTTGAGCAGAGAGAGCGTTCTATCCTTGAGCTGACCGTTGCTGCTTCCGAGAAGAAGGTAGTAATGATCGAGGCAGGCGCAAAAGAGGTTTCTGATGACGATATGTTCGACGCAATCATGCTTGCACATGAGGAGATCAAGAAGCTCCTTACCTTCATCAACTTCATCGTCGGCGAGGTAGGTAAGCCCAAGTTTGAGTACCCCTCTTGTGAGCTTGATCACGATATGTTTGACGAGATCTTCGCATTCTGCGAGGCTGACGTTATGGCGGCTCTTGACACTGATGACAAGAACGTTCGTGACGCAAGAATGGAGCCTATCCGTGACAAGATCATGGAGGCATTCCTTGAGAAGTATCCCGAGCTTGAGACTATCTACGGTGAGCTCATCTACAAGATCCAGAAGAAGATCGTTCGCCGTTGGCTTCTTGAGGACGGCAAGCGTGTAGACGGTCGCCGTCTCGATCAGATCAGACCTCTTGCTGCTGAGGTAGGACTTATGCGCCGTACTCACGGTTCCGGTATGTTCACTCGTGGACAAACTCAGGTCCTGACTATCGCAACTCTTGGCCCTGTGTCCGACGAGCAGCTTCTCGACGGTATCAGCGAAGAGGTTTCCAAGCGTTATATGCATCATTATAATATGCCCGGCTACTCCGTAGGTGAGGCAAAGTCTTCCCGTTCTCCCGGACGCCGTGAGATCGGTCACGGAGCTCTCGCTG
>SVQM01000020.1 GCA_015065335.1 Oscillospiraceae bacterium
ATCAAATACGGGGATTATGCTCTGCATCGATCCTTTTCCGTAGGTGGTCTCTCCCACAAGCTTACCCTTGCCGTAATCCCTTATCGCCGCCGCAAAAAGCTCGCCGGCGGAGGCAGTTCCGGAGTTTGTAACCACAGCCATGGGCATATTGAGCTCGCTCTTTCCCGATGTCATATCAACGGTGTAATTACCTTCGGCATCCACCGTGCGGAGCAGAGGTCCCTCCGGTACGAGATAATCAAGTATCTCGCAGACCGCATCCTTATCTCCTCCGGGATTGTACCGCACGTCAAATATGAGCTTCTCTGCGCCCTCTGCTTTAAGTGCATCCACAGCGGCAAAGAACTGCTCGGGAGTTTTCTTATCGAATCCGGTAATACGGATGATGCCTATGGTCTTATCCGGTTCATATATATGGTGATCTATGCTTACGGCATCGATATGTGCACGCTCTACCACGAAATCAAGCTCGTCATAAACTCCGTCACCGTCATCATCACGGAACACGGTGAACTCCGCCTTTGTTCCCGCCTTGCCTTTCATTCTTGAGAGAGCCGCATCGTAGCCGATCTCGGCAACGGCCTCCTTTTCACCGTCAACACTCACCACATAAGCGATATAATCACCGGTCTTCACACCGGCCTTGTCAGCGGGAGAATCCTCATTTACGGAGATTATCTCAATGCATCCCTTATCGGCATCATATATTACATTTATACCGATACCGTCAGTCTCACCGCTTATGCTGTTCATCAGCTCCTCAGCCTCATCGGGCGAATAATAAAATCCGTATCTGTCACCGCTTCCGGCAACGAATCCCTTTATGGCATAATTCCTGAGCTGATCATTATCAAGCTCACCGGGATACATCTCTCTGTAAAGCTGATCGATATACCGTAAATCTGCGGCAATATCGCCAAACTCCGCCATCTGTTCTTCGATGACAGACATCTTATCGAGATATTTCTCGTTCAGCTCGTTAAGTCTTGAATTAAAAGACTCTCCGAGAAAAACTACCGTGGTCATAGACGAAACGATAGTTATGATAATACATATCACAACGACCGCACCGACTGAAATTTTCTTCTGCATAAACCGTATCCTGTATTAAAGAGGTATGTATCCTGCGGGATTCACTCGCTCACCGTTCACACGCACCTCAAGATGGAGATGATAACCGTAAGCACTACCCGTCTGTCCTACATATCCGATAGTCTGTCCCTTTTGAACTGTCTGTCCCGCACTTACTGCAAGAGAAGTACAGTGAGCATAGAGAGTTGAAAGTCCGCCACCGTGATCTATGAGGACATAGTAGCCGTAGCTCCAGTGCCACTCGGCACGAAGCACCTTTCCGCCGTCGGCGGCAAAGATGGAGGTTCCCTGCGCACAAGCGATATCCGTTGCCGCATGGTAATCGTCCCTGCCGTTGAGCTTACGCCATCCGAATGCCGAGGAGATATATCCCACGCCCTGAGGCAAAGGTCTCATAAATCCGTCTCCGGAAGGAACCACTGCGCTTTGCGCCTGCATCTGCTTGATGTAGGCGGTCAGCTCTGCGTTGAGTGCTTCCTCAGCAGCTCTCGCCTTCTCATACTCTGCCCAGAACTTAGCCTCATCATTCTGAAGAGACTGCATATAAAGGGCATTTTCCTTTGAGATCTTCTCATAGGATGCCTTATCTGCCTCAAGCTGAGTGATCGTATCGCTCTGAGTCTTTTTTGATGCCTCAAGAGTGCTCTTGTAAGCTTCAAGGCTCTCCTTCTGCTCCTTATAATCTGCCATTACCCGTCGGTCATACTCCATCATGGAGTTCACCTTATCAAGACGGGTGAGAAAATCGGACATACCCTTTGAATCAAGGAGAAGCTCAAGCTCATTTACGTTGCCGTTCTCCTGAGCATAGCGAAGTCTCTCAACGATCTTATCCTGAGTTGCCCCGATATTCGCCTCGGTCTCAGCGATCTTCGTCTCAGATTCCTCGATCTTCGCATCAAGCTCCTCAACAAGTGCCTCCGCAAGGAGCATCTTCTGGGAGGTTGCATTCACAAGAGAATCCATATACTGCTTATACTGTGCAGTTTCCGATTTATCGTTCTTTATGGCATTGATCTGTCCCATAAGACGGTCCTGCTCCGCCTGGAGCTTCTGGATCTCATCCTCCATGGACTGAACATTCGAATCATTTACATCCGCAGCTCTCGCCGCAGGGTATGAGCTTGCCACACCGCCTGCGAGAAGCACTGCTGCCAGTGCTGCAGCAGATCCTGCACGCACTATGCGCTTTTTTAGTCTTTTCATACCGTACCCCCTTCTTAAACCTTAAGATACTTTCCGAGGGAGACTACACTTCCTACGATGCCTGTGATGACACCGAGCCCGAGGAATCCTGCAAGCACGATGCCTCCGATATCAGCATAGCTGAGCACGGAGATGATGGCAAAGGATCCGCTTGATACCATTTTTTCCACATAGTGATATGCGAACCACTCTATGAGGTATCCGATACCGCCGGCAAGAAGTCCGAGGATGATACCCTCGATAACGAACGGTAGCGTTATGAACCATCCCGTGGCTCCCACATACCTCATTACCGTTATCTCATGACGTCTTGCAAATACTGACAGCTTGATGGTATTCACGATGATGAACACACTTATGACCATAAGGATCACGAGGAACCATATGAACACCATAAGCACACCGTTTTTGATACTCTCAAGCCTTATGGCAAGGTCCTGACGCTGATTTATCTTTCTGATACCGTCTACCTGACTGAGCTGAAATGTGAGCTCCGAGAGTCCCTCCACATCCTCATACTCTATTACATAGTAATCGCTGAGGGGATTGTTCTCACCGCGAAGATCATCGTAAAGCTCCTTATCATCCTCATCCTGAACGAGCTCGTCAAGAGATTCATCCTTTGTCACATGAGTGACCGATTTTACATTTTCAAGATTCCATATCTGTCTCTCGATGGAATCAAGCTGCTCTGCGGAGGCATCGAAATCCGCAAAGACAACCACCTGATTGAGAAGGCGCATCTGCTCAAGGTTCACGTCGATATTAACAACGAGGAGAGCAAAACCGCCCATTACAACAAGACAGCTCATGAGCACTGCAATTGAAGCAAAGGACATAACTCCGTTACGCCACAGTCCCTTGACTGCCTGACCGATAAAATAGAGAGGACTGTATGATTTTTTCATTTGAACATACCTCCTACTCTGTCGTCTATGATCTTACCGTCCTTAAGCTTGATAACTCTCTGCTGGTAGTAGTCAACAAGTCCCTTCTCGTGAGTTACCACGATGACTGTCTTACCCAGCTTGTTTATCTTCAGAAGAAGGTTCATGATCTCAATACTCATCTTGGGGTCGATATTACCCGTAGGCTCGTCCGCAATGATATATCTGGGGTTGTTCGCAAGAGCTCTCGCAATAGCAACTCTCTGCTGCTCACCTCCCGACAGCTCTTTCGGGAAACAGCCGGTCTTCTCACCCAGATTCACCGTGTTGAGCAGTGCAGGCACCTTACGACGGATCACCTTCTGAGGTGTTCCGATAACGTGCATGGCAAAAGCCACGTTCTCGTACACTGTCTTATCGGGGAAAAGGCGGAAATCCTGGAACACTACGCCGAGCTGTCGACGGTAGTAAGGGATCTTTCTGTTAGGCATATCCATAAGGTCATATTTTCCGACGATGATACTGCCTGAGGAGGGCTTCTCCTCTCTGAGAAGGAGCTTCATCATCGTGGTCTTACCCGCACCCGAGTGTCCTACGAGGAACACGAACTCCCCATCATCTATATGCATATCCACCCCATCAAGAGCAACAGTTCCGTTGGGATAGAATTTCTTTACATTTTTAAGATCTATCATCAAATAATCTCCTTTGTCACTTCACAGAATAACGTCGGCTGCACACCGTAATACCGATGCTCACATCATGCCTCAGGCACCCGAAAATTCCGCAAAAAGCGGCTGTTTTCGGCAAAACAGTGCAGCTCACGCTCTCTCCATTTCAAGAAACGAGCGCCGGAAGGAAGTGTTCCCGGCGCAGATTTTATCAGAATTTGACAGGCTTTGCAGTGAGATAACGCTTTACCATCAATGCCACCTTAAAGGTGATGGCATGGTCAAACTCTCTCAGGTCAAGACCCGTGAGCTTACGGATCTTCTCAAGTCTGTATACAAGTGTGTTTCGGTGCACGAAAAGCTTTCTGGACGTTTCGGAAACGTTCAGATTGTTCTCGAAAAAGCTCTGTATTGTCATAAGAGTCTCACGGTCAAGGCTCTCAAGGGATCCGTTCTTGAATACCTCCTGGAGGAACATCTCGCAAAGAGTTGTGGGAAGCTGGTAGATAAGTCTGCCGATCCCCAGATTCTCATAGCTGATGACCACCTTCTCGGTGTCGAACACCTTTCCTACCTCAAGAGCGATCTGAGCCTCTTTATAGGAACGTGCAAGGTCCTTGATGTTGCTTACAGCAGTACCTACGCCCACTGACACCTTTGCAAAGAACTCCGTATTGAGAGTATCGACGAGGCTGTCAGCGATCTTCTCGATATCACGGACATCCATACCGGGACGGATCTCCTTGATGAGAACGATATCCTGCTCGGATACGCTGATGACATAATCCTTATTCTTATCGGGGAAGAGATTCTGCACCATATCGAAGGGGAGCATCTCTGATCTTGTATTGAACTTGATAAGGAATGCAACACGTGTCTCCTCGGTGTTGAAGCGAAGCTCCTTACTCTTTATGTAGATATCGCTTGAGAGGATGTTGTCAAGAATCACATTCTTGATGAACGAGCTCTTGTCATACTTCTCATCGTACAGATTTTTGATATTGGAAAGAGAGATCGACAAAAGCGTAGCAGTCTGCTCCGCAGTCTTGTCCTCACCCTCAACAAACACGATATATTCCCATTTTGAGCCTACGCCGATAGGACGGTAGGTATATCCTCCGGAGGTAACGGTCTCGGATGTGTACGCAAGCTCCTCTCGGACACCCTGCTTAGTCTCTCCGATCTTCACAAGCTCGCTGCACGCAATTATCACTCCATTGTCGTCGATCACACCGATAACACGGTTTACCGCATCCTTCATCTGGTGGATTATTCCCTGAAACAAACGATTTGACATACTGCGACTTCCTCCAAATTTTTTGTCATCTTTTGATTTGTGTACACTGCGTTTGTGTATACTACACTATATTTTACACGATTTTTTGTGAAATTTCAATAGGTAAAAGCAGTTTTTTTAGAAAAACGCCTAAAAATAATATGATTTTTTGTCAAAATAACCCTAATCACCACCATCCTGCATCAGATGAATCCGAGATATCTCATAAGAAACACCCAGAATGTTATGGTAACGGAAGAAAGAAGCGTTGAGAGCATCACGATATTTGAGGACAGCACATGATCGTTCTTCATGTTTTTCGCCATTATGTACGCCGCGACCGTCGTAGGAGCACCCACCATGATGAATACGGAAACGAGCGCACTGTCTCTGAATCCCAATGCCGCCGCTACGGGAATGACTGCCGCAGGCAGAAGGATCAGCTTCACGAATGATGCCACCGCTGCAGGCACGAATTTCCCTTTTGCCGCCCCGAAATCAAAGGATGCACCAATTGCCATGAGTGCGAGAGGAGTTGCCGTAGATGCGATGCTTCCCACAGCACTCTGTGCGATGTGCGGAAGAGAGACATCGAAGAATGAGAAGGGCAGACCGAGAAGAACGCCCCATATTATGGGGTTGGTGACGATATTTTTAAGAAGCTCTCCCACACCGGGCTTCTTTTCCTGTCCCTCTGCGGAAAATGAAAGGATCACCACGGATAAGATATTGAAAATGGGAACAGCTGCAAATATCATAATGGGCGCCATCCCTGCCGAGCCGCAGATATTCTCCGCAAGAGCCACGCCGAGCACCGCAGCACTTCCCCTTGCGCATCCCTGTGAGAATGCGCCGACAGAGCCTTTATTCTTCATAAACAATGCAGCAAAGCCCCACGGCACAAGGAACATGAGAACCGATGCCACGGCGCAGAATATCACAAATCCCCCATCGAAATCATCTCTGAGGCTCATGCCGGATATATCCTTGAAAAGAAGCACCGGCAAGGCAATTTTAAAAACGAATCTGTCAGTCATCGCCGCATATTCCTCGGTGAATATCCCTATCCTGCGGAGAAGCATACCCACAAGGATCAAAAGGAACACGGGAAGAGTGGCATTCAGACTGAACACAAAGCTATCAAGCATAATTACCACCAAACATCACATTTCAAGTGTCATAGAGATGCATGCAAGAGCAAAAGGCGCCGCAGATTCCGTACGGAGTATACGAGGGCCGAGAGTAACGGAGTGGAAATTCTCCGACTCAGCCATCGCCGCACGCACCGTCTCCGCCTCTCTTTCGGAAAATCCACCCTCGGGACCGATCAACACCGCTATCTCGGGCAGAGGTACATCCGCAGAGATCGCCCCTGCAAATGTCTCAAGTCTTTCCTTCAGAGTAACTCCGTCCTCATTTTCATAACAGAAGAGTGCAAGATCAGCCGCCTTTGCCGCCTCCACAGCTTCGGAAAAGCTCATAAGAGGCTTCATCTCGGGAATGATCCCCCGACCGCACTGCTCTGCAGCAGACTCGGCTATCCTCTGCCAACGGACATTCTTCCTGTCACAGTCATCACGGCTGAGTCTCACAGTTGCCCTTTCCGTCTGTACGGGAACGATCGCCGCAGCACCGCATTCCACAGATTTCTGTACCACGGTGTCAAAGCGGTCCCCTTTGGAAAGTCCCTGATATATAACTGCTCTGTACGGCGGCTCACCCACCGAAGGACACCTGTCCTCGACCGTAAGGCATACTTCCCTTCCCACCGAGTCGATCCTGCAGAAATAGTCAGTTCCCGCACCGTCGCAAAGTGTTACGCATTCTCCGGGCATCATGCGGAGAGATTTTGTAATGTGCCCCGCCGTCTCACCCGTAAGGACAGCCTTATTATCAACAATATCAGCCGCACCGACGAAAAATTTTGACATAAAAACTCCAGTTTACATATAAGATCGTTTTCGCTTGGCGAAAAACTTCCGTAATATTCGGACATCGCCCGAATACCATCTATTATTATAATACACTCCGTCGGCATAATCAATAGAAATCACCGTTGTTCCTCACAAATTCACAACGCTTCTCTTGTATTCACAATTATTTAACAAAGAAAATCACCGTTGCACTTGACATACAGATGAAATAAAGGTAAACTAATGACAGATTTAGCACTCTTGGTCTTAAAGTGCTAAAACACAGGAAACAGAAAGGCAGGCGAAGCGGAAATGTCGGGTTCATCAGAGCTTAGCGAAAGAAAGAAGCTCATACTGAAAGCTATAATAGATGCGCATATCAAGCTCGGTGAGCCTGTGGGAAGCAAGTATCTCACACAAAGTCAGCAGTTTTCATGCTCGTCTGCTACCATACGCAATGAAATGGCTGAGCTTGAGGGCATGGGGTATCTTGAGCAGCCCCACACATCTGCAGGACGTGTGCCGTCTGTTGCAGGCTACCGCTTCTATGTCGATTCGCTCATTGACAGATACCGTTTCAACGCAGGAGAGATAGAGAGGCTTCGCCGTGCCATCCGCGAAAAGCAGGCGGAGATGAAGTCCATCCTTGAAGCGGGAGCAAAGCTGGCAAGCTCAATGACCAATTATACGGCTCTTGCCATCCAGAAAAAATCCGCAGGCATCACCGCCTCCCGTTTTGAGATAGTCAGACTTGACGCATATAACCTTGTGCTTGTCATAATGACCTCTGAGGGTTCGGTGAAAACACGTCATATAAAGCTAAGCTTTGAGGCATCTCCCGAAAGTGTCATGATCCTTTCAGAGATGATGAACAACAATATATCCGGTCTTGGAGCCGAGGATATATCGCTTCCCATCATGATGGAGATGGAGAGACGCATGGGCCCCTTTGATCATCTTGTATCACCCGTGATAAAAGCGGTGTGCGAGGAGCTTTCCTCCTTCGACGGAGGTGAGCTTTCCATCGAGGGTCTGAACAGACTGCTTGCATATCCCGAGTATTCCGATATGGGACGCTTCCGTGAGCTTCTCGCCATGCTTGAGGAGAAGGATGATGTGGTACGCCTCATCGACAATGCGGGAGCTGCCGACGGAAATCTTCACGTGTATATCGGCTCGGAGAACACCGTCAAGATAATGGAGGGATCGACGCTTGTGCTGAAATCCCTGAAGGGTGCAGGCGGCACTATCGGTGCCATCGGAATAATCGGTCCCGTGAGAATGGATTATTCGAGAGTTATCTCCGTCCTTGAAGGACTTACAAGTCAGATAGCCGATGTTATCGGCACGGGAGCACTTCCGCCACCGGGAGACGCACTGACAGATGAAGAAAAATAAAGGAGAAGACAATGGAAGATAAGAATATAACTGAACCCATCACCGAGGAAGAGACCGCACCTGAGTGCGAGCCCGAGGTGAAGGAGGAGAAAGAAGAAAAGAAGGACAAAAAGAGATCAGACAAGAAAATCAAGGCTGAGCTCGACGAGCTGAAAGCGGAGATGGAAAAGAAGGATGCAGCTCTCTCCGAGGCTGATGACAAATATCTCAGACTTATGGCAGAGTACGACAACTTCCGCCGACGCAGCCGTGAGGAAAAGGATGCGACCTATTCCGCCGCTGTGTCAGATACTGTGTCAGAGCTCCTTCCCCTGTTCGACAATCTTGAGCTTGCATCAAAGTACACAGGCGATAACGCCACCGAGGCGGCAAAGGGAGTTGAGATGATCCTCTCCTCCGTACCGGCTATCCTTGAGAAGCTGAATGTGACCTCTTTCGGTGAGGTAGGCGAAAAATTCGATCCCAACATCCACAATGCAGTGATGCACGTGGACGACGAGAACTTCGGTGAGAATGAGATCATCGACGTATTCCAGAAGGGATACAAGCACGGAGACCGTGTGATAAGATTTGCAATGGTAAGAGTAGCCAACTAAAAGTGTTTTGCCGAAAATCCTTCGGCTTTTAAGCAAGCTTATTATTAATAAGTCAAACTGCGGACGGTGTCCGCATCATATAAACTGATAAATAAAACATGGAGGAATATATATCATGGGAAAAATTATTGGTATAGATCTTGGAACCACAAACTCTTGTGTGGCAGTATTTGAGGGCGGTGAGCCTTCCGTAATCACTAACAGCGAAGGTGCGAGAACCACTCCTTCCGTTGTTGCATTCTCCAAGACCGGCGAGAGAATGGTCGGTCAGGTAGCTAAGCGTCAGGGTATCACCAACCCCGACCGTACCATCATGTCCATCAAGCGTGAGATGGGTACAGGCTATAGCGTAACCATCGACGACAAAAAGTACACCCCTCAGGAGATCTCCGCTATGATCCTGCAGAAGCTGAAGGCTGATGCAGAGGCATACATCGGTGCTCCCGTAACTCAGGCGGTCATCACTGTTCCCGCATACTTCTCCGACGCTCAGCGTCAGGCTACCAAGGATGCAGGTAAGATCGCAGGACTTGAGGTGCTCCGTATCATCAACGAGCCTACTGCTGCGGCTCTCGCTTACGGCATGGACAAAGAGGCTGAGCAGAAGATCATGATCTACGACCTCGGCGGCGGTACCTTCGACGTATCTCTCCTTGAGATCTCCGACGGCGTATTTGAGGTTCTTGCTACAGCAGGTAACAACAAGCTCGGCGGCGACGATTTTGATAACAGGATCATGGACTGGATCGCTGACAGCTTCAAGGCTGAGAACGGTATCGATCTCCGCCAGGATAAGATGGCGCTCCAGAGACTGAAGGAGGCGGCTGAGAAGGCTAAGATCGAGCTCTCCAGCACCGCATCCACCAACATCAACCTCCCCTTCATCACCGCTGATGCAACAGGTCCCAAGCACTTCGACGGCACTCTCACCAGAGCTAAGTTCAACGAGATCACAGCTGACCTTATTGAGAAGACGATGGGGCCCACAAGACAGGTACTGAGCGATGCGGGAATCTCTGCATCTCAGGTAGATAAGGTGCTCCTCGTAGGAGGTTCCACAAGAATCCCCGCAGTTCAGGATGCGGTTAAGAACTTCATCGGTAAGGAGCCCTTCAAGGGAATCAACCCCGATGAGTGCGTTGCTCTCGGTGCAGCTATCCAGGGCGGTGTACTCGGCGGAGACGTAAAGGATCTTCTCCTTCTTGACGTAACTCCCCTTTCCCTCGGTATCGAGACTCTCGGCGGTGTATTCAACCGTATTATCGACAGAAATACAACTATCCCCGTAAAGAAGAGTCAGGTATACTCCACTGCGGCTGACGGCCAGACCTCCGTTGAGATCCACGTGCTTCAGGGCGAGCGTGACATGGCGGCAGGCAACACCACTCTCGGACGATTCTCCCTTGAGGGAATCCCCGCAGCTCCCAGAGGTGTGCCGAAGATCGAAGTAACTTTCGACATCGATGCTAACGGTATCGTTAACGTTACCGCAAAGGATCAGGGCACCGGCAAGGAGCAGCATATCACCATCACCTCCTCCACAAACATGAGTCAAGAGGATATCGACAAGGCTGTTCACGAGGCTGAAAAGTTCGCTGAGGAGGACAAGAAGCAGAAGGAAGCTGTTGAGGTCAAGAACCACGCTGAAACTCTGATCTTCCAGTCCGAGAAGACTCTCGGTGAGGTCGGCGACAAGATCGATGCGGCTGACAAGGCTGAGGTCGAGGGCGCTATCGCAAAGCTCCGTGAGACTGTAAACGGCGGCGACACAGATGCTATCAAGGCTGATACCGAAGCTCTTGAGAAGGCATTCTATGCACTCTCCGAGAAGCTCTATAAGGCAAGCGGTGCAGGTGACGGTCAGGGATTTGATCCCAATGCAGGCAATGGCGGCTTCGGCGGTGATGCAGGCATGGGCGGCAACGCAGGCGGCGATCAGACCTACTATAACGCTGATTTCGAGGACAAGAGCAACTAAGGGGATACGTGGGAACGATTAACTTCTTTTCTTGAAAGAAAAGAAGCAAAAGAACCTTATACTAATATATTTTTATTAGGTCAACCGAAATCCTTAGTTCTGATGATTTAGACTAACTATCCCCAATACATTTATCTGAAAGTTTTTTGGGGAGGGTGCGGGAACCCCTTTTTATCAAAAAAGGGGTTCCCGCCAAACTCATTTATTTAGAGGTAATTATGGCTGAAAACAAGCGTGATTATTATGAGGTGCTCGGACTTTCCAAGGGTGCGGGAGATTCGGAGATCAAGAAAGCGTATCGCACACTTGCGAAGAAATATCATCCCGACATGAACCAGGGCGATGCCGAAGCAGAGCAAAAATTCAAAGAGGTAAACGAGGCTTACGCCGTGCTGTCAGATGCCGATAAAAAGGCGAAATACGATCAGTACGGTCATGCGGCGTTCGATCCTGCCTCAGGCGGATTCGGCGGCGGTGGATTTGGCGGCTTTGACGGCTTTGACTTCGGCGACATCTTCTCCAGCTTCTTCGGCGGTGGTTTCGGCGGCGGCACGAGCCGTAGGAATGCCCCCATTCAGGGAGACGACATCGGTATCCGTATCAACCTCACCTTTGAAGAGGCTGTATTCGGCACAAAAAAAGAGGTGTCTTATCAAAAGATACAGAAATGCGCAAGCTGCAACGGTACGGGTGCTCATGAGGGTAAGGGTGTCAAGACCTGCTCAAAGTGCGGCGGCTCCGGACAGATGCGTGTAACTCAGCGTACTCCTCTCGGTATGATACAGACCACCAAGAGCTGTGACGAATGCGGCGGCTCCGGAAAGATCATCGAAACTCCGTGTAAATCCTGCCGTGGAACAGGCTACACCAAGGTCACAAAAACTCTTGATGTTTCTATCCCCGCAGGAGTTGATGAAGGAAGCCGTATCGCCCTCCGTTCTCAGGGAAGCGACGGAAGAAACGGCGGTCCTGCAGGTGATCTTATCATCGTCGTATCCGTGAAGCCTCACAAAATTTTCGAACGTGACGGCAGAGACATCTACTGCGAAGTACCCATCACCTTCTCAGAGGCAGTTCTCGGAGCAGACATAATAATCCCCACTCTTGAGGGCGAGGAAAAATTCCGCATAAACGAAGGTACTCAGTCAGGGACGACCTTTACTCTCAAGGGCAGAGGCATAAAGGACGTAAACACGAGCCGCAAGGGCGATCTTTTCGTTACTGTGGCAGTTGAAGTACCGAAGAATCTCACAAACGATCAGAAGGAGCTTCTCAGCAAATTTGCTGAAAGCTGTGGCGAGAAGAATCATCAAAAGAAGACCGGATTCTTTGAAAATCTTAAAAAGAATCTGAAGAAAAATCTGTAAGGAGAATTTTCATGAACACAAAGGAATGGACCTGTATAAAAGCCACATCACCGAGAGAATATCTTGATGAGCTGTGTGCCGTAATGAGCATGTCGGAGAATTCCCTTCAGGTCGAGGATTATTCCGATGTAGAACAAGAGCTTGACGGAGTTTACGGCGATCTCATTGACGAAAGTCTCCTTAAAGCCGACAAGACCATAGTTTCCGTATCAGTGTACCTCTCCGCCGACAGAGATGCCGCAGAAGAAGAGGCTGAGATAAAGCGTATGCTCACCGCCGCAGGTATTCCTGCAGAGATATGTACATACGTTGTAAATGAGGACGACTGGGCGGACTGCTGGAAGAAGTATTATCACCCCATAAAGACAGGTAAGCGCATCGTCATCGTACCCGTGTGGGAGGAGTACACCCCTGCTGAGGGAGAGACTGTAGTGCTGATGGATCCCGGAATGGCATTCGGCACGGGAACTCACGAGACCACAAGGCTCTGTGCGGCTCTCCTTGAACAGTATGTACGTCCCGGTGATCGTATGCTCGATGTGGGTTGCGGAAGCGGTATCCTTGCCATATGTGCCGCAAAGCTCGGTGCAGATACGTGCTTTGCCTGTGACATCGATCCTGCGGCAGTACGCATTGCGGGAGAAAATGCGGTACTAAACAAGGTCGAAGACACTGTTACCTCCGCAATGTCCGATCTTCTTGCGGATGTACCGCAAGGCTCTACCTACAACGTGGTATGTGCCAACATCGTTGCAGATATCATCATTCGTATGTCCGGTGATGTGGACAAGTTCGTGGCAGAGGGCGGCGTGGTGCTCGTCTCGGGAATAATCCTTGAGAGATGCGCAGAGGTCCGTGATGCCAT
Organism: Oscillospiraceae bacterium; assembly: GCA_015065335.1. Taxonomy (GTDB): domain Bacteria; phylum Bacillota; class Clostridia; order Oscillospirales; family CAG-272; genus UMGS1312. The sequence continues at coordinate 13,250 of SVQM01000020.1, forward strand.
GACGAAGGCAGGCTTCATGGAGGATTCCTTCCTTGAGGAAAACGGCTGGTACGCAGGCGCATGGGTGAGAAAATAAAATAAGAACGGTTTCGATAAGGGGATGTACTTCCCTATTTCGGAACCGTTTTCTTATGCCGTCAATTCTGTTGCTTATGTCACATCAGCTCTCCGAATACAAGTGCACCGCATACGGTCACGATGCCTGCCACAACGATGGAAAGACTGCTGACCGCACCCTCGGTCTCACCCATTTCCATTGCTTTTGTCGTGCCGATGGCGTGAGATGCTGTGCCGATAGCAACACCTTTGGCAATGGGACTCTTTATTCTGAACAGCCTCAGCACAAGCTCCGCTATCATATTTCCGAAGATCCCCGTGATGATTATAGCTGCCGCAGTGACAGAGGGATCACCACCCATCTCCTCCGATATACCCATGCCTATTGCGGTGGTTATTGATTTCGGAAGGAGTGTCACGTATTCACTGCCTGTAAGTCCGAATGCCATAGACATCACAAGAATGCAAGTCATGCTCACGATACTGCCGGAGATTATCCCCGCCAATATGGCGACGGTGTTACCACGCAGGACCGTGAGCTGTTTGTACAAGGGGATCGCAAAGCATACCGTGGCAGGGGTGAGCAGATAGCTCAGATATTTTGCGCCACTCTCGTATGTGCTGTATTCGAGATCACACAAAAGGATCACTGTGATCGTAAGAGTTACCGATATAAGCAGAGGATTCAGAATACCTATACGGAATCTGCGGCGAAGCAGATCTCCCGCAAGGTAGAATACCACCGACATCAAAACGGGGAAAAACACGGAGGATTCAAGAAAAGCTCTCATTTTTTGTGTCCTCCTATCTTGATCACAAGCTCGGTAACGATACCCGATACTGCCATTACGATTATGGTGGACACAACTGTGATTGTAGTATAGGCAAAAAGCGAGGACTTGATATTTCCCCAGGATGTGATTATACCCACAGCCGCAGGAATGAACATGAGAGGCATTATCTCAATGAGAAATCTGCCTGCTTCCTCCACTGCCTCAAGGGGTACGAGCTTTGTTGCCAAAAGGAGAAAAAGTATTATGATCCCGTACACTCCCGCAGGGATCGGCAGGGGGATGATCCTGTTTAGCACCTCTCCTGCAAAGGAGACTGCAAGAATGAGCACAAATTGTTTTATATATCTCATGATCCTCTTTCTTCGATCTCACCGTACAGATTTTCCGCAGTACTGAAAATACGGGAGATCTCCTCGGATGATGCGGTGGTCAGCTTTTTTGTTTTCGGAAATCCCCACACGTTAAAGAATCGGGGGCCTGTCCATGTGAGATACGGTGTGTCTTCAAAAACTCCGTGAAGGATAGAAAGGCACGCCTTTTTCGGCTTCATGAATATCACCTTCATGGGGTGCTTTATCACGGCAAATATGAGCTTCGGATAATGTGCGGTGATATTTGTGAAGGTGATCCCCGGATGAGTTACCGCAAGATGTACATCATTCTCATTTTTGAAAAGCTCATGGAGTGCGAACATCAGATATCGTTTAGCATTGCCGTACACAAGGCTTGCTTTTTTTCGTGAGGAGAAATCCGTATCATCGGGATCGGTCACGGAATAATCGTGAGCAACACTGCCTACGGCAATGACACGGCCGTTTTTCTCCCTGAGGGTAGGAAGAAGCTCTTTTGTAATAAAATACGGTGACAGGAAATTTATCTGGAATACATTGTCATAACCGGTGCTGCATTTGTGTCTGGGAATGCTGTAGGCTCCCGCATTGTGAATGAGGATATCCGGAGCAATTTTTTTCAAAGCATCACAGGCATCACGGACACATTCGATATCTTCAAGATCCGTTTTTATATATCTCACCTCAATATCGGGGAAATCACGACGGAGAGCTTCTCCGAGGGAGCGTGACTTTTCGGGATTTCTGTCCATAAGCACGAGTGATGCCCCAAGTTCCGCAAGATAGCGGCACAGCTCTGCACCGATACCGCCGGTGGAGCCGGTGATCGCCACGCATTTGTCTGAGAGCGAGGCGGTGTTTTCCTTGATCCATTTCTGTATATTCATATATATATCCAATCAATCTTTGTAATATGCCATCATAGAGTCGAACTCAGAGTGGTTTGAAATGTCCTTTTCACTCTGAGCTTCTGGCTGCTCACTTGAAATATGCAGACTAAAACCGTCGATGGAAACACCGACGGCTTATGCTGTTATTCAAAAAGAGGGGTGGAGAAATATCTTTCAGCAGTATCGGGAAGAACTGTAACTACCGTTTTTCCGGGACCGAGCTTTCTTGCAAGTCTCAATGCCGCTGCAACATTTGTACCGCTGCTGATGCCGCACATGATACCTTCCTTTGATGCCAGGTCCTTCGATGCCTGAAGAGCCTCCTCATCCTTTATGATGCACACATCATCATAGATATCCTGATTGAGTATCTCGGGGATAACGCCGTCACCGATACCCATCTGTACGTGAGTTCCGATGGAACCGCCCGAAAGGATAGCCGCATTCTCAGGCTCGACCGCCCAGATCGTCATATCCGGGTTTGCCTCCTTCAGCACCTCGCCGATGCCGGTGATGGTACCGCCCGTACCGATGCCCGAGCAAAAGCCGTGGATGGGCTTATCCACCTGAGAGAGGATCTCTCTTGCAGTACCCAAGCGCTGTATTGCGGGGTTTGCGGGATTCTCAAACTGCTGAGGCACGAACACGTGAGGATCCTCAGCCTTCATACGAAGTGCAAGATTCAAACACTCCTCGATGCAAAGGCCGATATTTCCCGCATCGTGAACAAGGATCACCTCTGCTCCGTAATGCTCAACGAGCTTGCGTCTTTCTTCACTTACGGAGTCAGGCATGATGATCTTCACCTTGTAGCCGCGAACAGCACCTACAAGAGAGAGTCCGATACCCTGATTTCCGCTGGTAGGCTCAACGATCACTGTATCCGGGGAAAGAAGCCCCTTTTCCTCCGCATCTCGGATCATGTTGAATGCGGTACGTGTCTTGATTGAGCCGCCGACGTTCAGTCCCTCGAATTTAACAAGGACCTCCGCATCATCGGGACCGACCATATGCTGAAGTCTGATGATAGGGGTATTCCCCATAGCATCAAGTATTGTATTACAGATCATTTATTATAAACCTTTCGTAGGGCAAATTTCACATTACAGGTTATTGTAACATATACTGACAGATTTTGCAATCCAAATCGGGGATTTTTGAAAATAATCCCTTATTTTTCCAAGGTGGCGAGCACTGCATTTTTGATCTGTTCCATGCCGAGCACTGTAGGATGTCCTTCCGCACGGTCAAAATCACCTATATCCACACATTCCACACCAAGATGACGGCATCCTTCCCTGTAGCCCTCCACAAGATCACTCTTTATCACTACATCATTCAGTATATTCACGATGCGTGCATGCGGTACGCATTCCTTTACCCTCTCCAGAAGATAGCAGAATGCGGGAAGTGCCGAGTTCAGATCCTCGTCGGTCCACCCATCATATTTAAGCTCACCTACGGGAGATTCTGCCCATGCATCGTTGGTGCCACCGAAGATGAAGAAGAGATCAACGGGATTTTCCTTGAAAAATCCGTCGGATACAAGACGCTCAAACCGTCCCACAAAGGATGTGTCGGGCCGGTATCCCCCGTATCCGGTATTGCAGATAGTTGTACCGGAGTAGGAGGAGTTGCGGATCACGGTTCCTCCGATTTCGGATGCCAGTCTGTACCACCATGTTTCCTCAACACCTGTGACACCGGTGAAAACACTCGGCGAGGGTGAATAGAATACACTGTATCCCTCGGGATTGTACCCTTCAAAAGTGGAGTAGCTGTCTCCGAGGATGAAGATTCTTTTTCCTGCCATATTACTTTACCAGCTCACGAATGCGCTCTTTGTCCATTTTGATATTTTTCCATATCTCGTCCTTCATACCGTCAACATGATCCTTTGCATATTTCTGACGAAGGACAGTCTCTGCCTCATACTCCCACATGGGAATATTTCCTCTTTTGTAGTAGATCACATATGCACCGCTGTCTCCGCCGGGGAGCATGGATGTGTCACCCTCCTTGCGTGATTCGGAGGTGATCCATGCGGCTACGCTCTCATTTGGCATATCATCCGCTGTGGCAATGGTACGTCCCCCGTAATATGCGGCGGGATCATCGCTGTACCTTGCAGCAAGATTCGCAAAACCTTCCTCCCCGCCCTTCTTCTCGATCCACTGATCACGGAGAGAGGATGCGTCAGTGTAAGGATCGGTGCTTGACTCGGTAGAAATATAGAGTGTACGGTAATCATAAACGGGTGAAGTGTCTTTTTCTGGAAGGCTCAGGAACATTGTGACTACATATTTTTCGTCTTTTTCGATGATCACCACATCCTCTGCGGCACGTCCCTCCTCAAGTGCGGCATCACCTGCCACATCTGAGGAAACGATCGCATCATTTACTTCGAAAATATCGGTTATACCGTTCTTGTCCGCATCTGTCAGATCGATGCCCGAAACTTTGTCAAGGACTGCGAGAAAATCCTTTTTGGTCTCAGCAGCGGCAAGCTCCTCAGCGAATACTTTATTCGTCGTGGTAAATCTGAGAGCATCAAATTTCAGAAAATCATTATTGTTCGCCTCTGCATATTCGACTGCCTGTTCCACGGTTATATCGGCACTGTCCTCAAGATATATCTCATATCCTTCACAGAGGGCAAGCATCTGAGTACAGGTCTCAAGTCCCTCAAGAGTTACGTCTTCTCCGTAAAGCTCCGTGATATATTCCTCAACTGTTTTGCCCATATCTGAAGCAACGGTGGAGAGGTAGCTGACGCTTTCGTTTGCCTTGTAAAGCATACCCTCGGTCACGGTATAATCATCCTTGTACGCCGCCTCGCAGTAGAGCATCATGTACTCAATATTCTCAAGAGTTTTCTCGTAGATATAATCTCCCCAGCTCTCATCCTCGGTGCGCATCTGTTCTGAGAGAGGCTTTGTATACTCGACACCTGCCGCATTCAGCTCATCTGCATACATCATTTCAGTGTATGAGACCATATAGAGAACCATATCATCTGTAAATACAAAGTTGGCACTCTCTGCGGGGATCTCTTTTTTACCCTTTTTCTCGGCGGAATCATCTCCGCAGCCGAATGCGCAGAGAAGTGACAAAGCAAGAATTATTGAAGTAATTGATCTTATAAGCTTCATTGCATTACCGTTCCTTTAAAAAACTACCATAATTATAAGGTATAGAAACGAATGTGTCAAGGACAGGGAACAAATCGGGCAAAATATGTACGGAGAAATTGCATTTTCAAAACTACTCTATTGATTTTTGGGAAGAATGATACTATAATAATACTGGATTAGTATGACATAAAGGAGAATACCGATGTTTGCTAAAGAGAATCTCACACTGCTGTGTGATTTTTACGAGCTTACAATGGGCAGAGGCTATTTCCACAGCGGAATGGCTGATACCATTGCATATTTTGATGTGTTTTTCCGCAAGAATCCTGACGGCGGCGGATATGCTATCGCCGCAGGACTTGAGCAGATCGCAGACTATATAAAGAACCTCAGCTTTACTGAGGATGATATAATGTATCTGAGAGATACGGGACGATTCGATGAGGAATTCCTGTCATATCTCAGGACCTTCCGTTTTACGGGAGATATATGGGCAGTGACAGAGGGTACCGTGATCTTCCCGGGAGAGCCTTTTATAACTGTTCGTGCGCCTGTTATCGAGGCTCAGTTTATTGAGACTTATGTACTTATGTGCATAAATCATCAGTCACTTATCGCAACCAAGGCGAGCCGTATGGTGAGAGCCGCTGACGGCAGACCGATCTCCGAATTCGGCTCACGCAGAGCTCATGGTGAGGATGCGGCTGTACTCGGTGCAAGGGCGGCGTATATCGGAGGAGTTTCCTCTACCGCCTGCACTCTTACGGACAAGCTGTTCGGCGTTCCCGCAGGTGGTACCATGGCTCATTCCTGGGTGCAGATGTTCCCCACGGAGTATGAGGCTTTTGAGGCTTATTGCCGTCTCTACCCCGACAAACCCACATTCCTTGTGGATACCTACAGTGTTCTCGAATCGGGTATTCCCAATGTGATAAAAGCAGTAAAGAATATCCTGTGGCCCATGGGCAAAAAGCTTTGCTCCATCAGAATAGATTCGGGCGATATTGCCTATCTTTCAAGAAAGGCGAGAGCTATGCTCGATGATGCGGGACTTTATGACTGTGGCATCGTCGTATCAAATGCTCTTGACGAGTACCTTATCGGAGAGCTTCTCCGTCAGGGTGCCTGCATCGACGCATTCGGTGTCGGTGAGAGACTTATCACCGCAAAGAGCGACCCCGTATTCGGCGGAGTCTACAAGCTCTGCGCAATTGAGCGTGACGGTGCTATAACACCTAAGATCAAGGTCAGCGAAAATGAGGCGAAGATCACGAATCCTCACTTCAAGAAGCTTTACAGATTCTACTCCATGGAAACGGGTAAAGCGGAGGCTGATCTCATGTGTCTCCACGATGAGGTGGTGGACGATACCGTACCCTTTGAGATATTCGATCCCGATTTCACCTGGAAGCGCAAGACGATGACAGATTATACTCTCCGTCAGCTTAAGGTGCCGATTTTCAGAAACGGTGAGCTTGTCTATAGGTTCCCTTCTCTCTCAGAGGTGAGAGACCACTGTAAGCGTGAGCTTGATACCATGTGGGATGAGGTGCTCCGCTTTGAGAATCCCCATAAATATTACGTCGATCTGTCGGAAAGATTGTGGAGCCTTAAGAGAGAAATGATCGCAAATCGCGGCAGGACAGAGCAGAATTAAAGTGAAAGGCAACATACAGTTTCATGAAAAAGCTAATAGTAGTAAAGGTGGGCACAAGCTCGCTTACGGAAAAGGACGGAAGCCTCGCAAAGGACAGGGCCGCCGATGTTATAAGACAGATATGTGACCTTAAGGATGAGGGACACAGAGTGGTGCTAGTTTCCTCGGGTGCGATCGCCGCAGGATTCCGTTCCCTCGGATACGGCTCACGTCCCCAGACCATCGCCGCAAAGCAGGCTTCTGCCGCAGTTGGACAGGGACTCCTTCTTGAGGAGTACAACAAATGCCTTGAGGCACGTGGATATGTGGGAGCGCAGATACTTCTCACAAGAGATGACTTTGCCGATCGCAGACGGTATACCAACGCCTTCAACGCAATGGAGATCCTTATAAAAAAAGGTGCCGTTCCCATCATAAATGAGAATGATACCATCGCCGTGGATGAGCTTAAGCTGGGTGATAATGATACTCTTGCATCTCAGGTGGCAGCGATGCTTCATGCGGATCTCTTGATACTCCTCACAGATGTGGCAGGTCTTTACACAGGAAATCCCTCAAAGGATCCCACGGCGAAGCGGATCCCCGTGGTGGAGAAGATCACCTCAGAGATCCGTGCTCTTGCAGGAGATGCAGGTTCATTTGTCGGAACGGGAGGAATGATAACGAAGATCCGTGGAGCGTCACTTGCCACAAAAGCAGGAGTTCCCGTGTTCATATGCTCATCCCACGATGCCGATTCCATAAAAACCGCAGTTTCCGGTGAGGGAGAGGGCACGCTTTTCAAGGCTGAGGATTCTCTCAGAACAAGACTTCAGTGGATGGCTTTCTATTCTCACAGTGCCGGAAATCTGTACATAGATAACGGTGCGGCTGAGGCTGTGACCGTCAAGGAAAAAAGCCTGCTTCCCGCAGGTATCCGTGCCGCCGAAGGAGATTTTAAGGCAGGAGACGTTGTAAAGGTATTCCGCTGTGAGAGCCATGAATACCTCGGTCTCGGAGTAGTAAACTATTCAAAAGACGAGCTGCTCCGTGTAATGGAGATGGCTCAGAACGGAAGTGCAGGAAACTTTGGAGAAGCAATAAACAGAGACAACTGGGTATCGATGGTGGATGAGTAAGAGAAGGAATAAGGAATAAGGAATAAGGAATAGGGAAGAAGGAAGAAGTTAGGTAGCTTTTTTGCTTCGCAAAAAGCATTTTATTTAAATCTTTTCCCGAAGGGAAAATTTCCGAACTTATTACCTATTTACTATTACTTGTTACTTCAATTATACATTCATCTTTCGGCTGAAGCAATGCCGAAGATTGAAAAGGTATTCAGGTGTTTGTGCCACACCACAAACACCGTATATGTCGTGAGATACCCTCACCACTCGGATGAAGTAATGCCGATATTTGATTCCGGGCTCAGCCCGGTCGTGGGATGTCTTCACCCTTCGGCTGAAGTAATGCCGATATTTGATTCCGGGCTCAGCCCGGTCGTGGGATATCCTCACCCTTCGGCTGAATCAGTGCCGATATTTGATTCCGGGCTCAGCCCGGTCGTGGGATGTCCTCACCTTTCGGCTGAAGCAATGCCGAAGATTGAAAAGGTATTCAGGTGTTTGTGCCACACCACAAACACCGTATATGTCGTGGGATGTCCTCACCCTTCGGCTGAAGCAATGCCGAAGATTAAAGATTTTTAGCGGAGGGAGCACGAGGGAGGTGCCTTTTTTAAAAGGCATTTCCCTCGCAAAATAAAAATAATGAACAATATAAAAGAATCACTTACTGCGCAGTGTACGAAGCTGAAGGCGGCGGCAGCAGCGCTGAACACAGCAACAACAGAGGAGAAGAACGCTGCACTTCTCCGCATGGCGGATGCCCTTGTGGAAAACACCACCGAAATACTTGCGGCAAACAAGCTTGATACAGATGCCTTTGAAGGAAGCGCATCGATGCTCGACAGACTTACCCTCACCGCCGACCGTATCATCGGAATTGCAGAAGGGATCCGTCAGGTGGTCTCCCTTCCCGATCCCGTTGGTGAGGTAATGGAGAGCTTCAAGGGAGCAGACGGCCTTTTTATTGAAAAAGTCCGTGTGCCCATGGGCGTCATCGGCATAATCTATGAGGCTCGCCCCAATGTTACCGCCGATTGCGCCTGTCTCTGCCTGAAAACAGGTAACGCAGTGCTCCTCCGAGGAAGTGCTACTGCCATAAACTCCAATAAAGCTATGGTAAAGGTGATCAAATCAGCACTTGAGGGCACGGCTATCCCCGCAGATTCCGTGGAGCTTCTTTGTGATACCTCAAGAGAAGCATCAAATGTAATGATGTCATCCCGAGGACTTATCGACGTGCTCATCCCACGAGGCGGCGGAAGCCTCATCCGTGCAGTTGCGGATAATGCCAAAGTTCCCGTCCTTGAAACAGGTGTAGGCAACTGCCACGTGTATGTGCATAAATCTGCAGATCCCGAAATGGCAAAGCGTCTCGTTATCAACGCAAAGACTGACAGACCGTCCGTGTGTAATGCGGCGGAAACTCTTCTCATAGATGCGGATTATCCCGATACCGTGGGACTTCTCACAGCGCTTTCCGATGCAGGAGTGACACTCCACGGATGCGAGGATACCGTAAAGCTGTTCCCGAAGGCACTTCCCGCAAAATTCCCAGAGGATTACGAGGCGGAGCATCTCTCCCTCGATATGGCTGTGAAGATCGTGGGATGCGTGAAGTGTGCGATGAAGCATATCGCCCGGTTCGGCTCGGGTCATACTGAGCTTATAATCGCCGAGGATAATGAGGTTGCGGAGCTGTTCCAGAGCTGTGTCGATGCGGCATGCGTCAATCATAATGCAAGCACCCGTTATACCGACGGTGGAATGTTCGGCTTCGGTGCCGAGATCGGCATCTCCACTCAGAAGCTCCATGCAAGAGGTCCCATGGGACTTCGTGAGCTCACATCATACAAGTATAAGGTCCACGGCAACGGACAGATCCGTACAAAATCAAGCGGTCAGGATCCTCTTACCGTTGCGATCATCGGTACCGGATTTATGGCACGGTCATTCGTTGGCGGACTTATCTCCACTGGTACTGTTGCCGCAGAGAATATTACTGTAGTAAATCCCGTTGATACTGATGGCCGTGACAAGATGGCGGCAGATCTCGGATGCGTTGTAGGAGAGGTGTCCGATCTTTCAGGTAAGGATGTCGTGCTTTACGCCATCAAGCCTCAAAACTTCACGGATGCCCCCGATATGTACAAGGACTGCATCAGCGAGAATACTTGTGTTATGTCGATAATGGCAGGTGTGTCAACAGAAAAAATCAACGATGCGCTCGGCGGCAGACGTGTGGTGAGATTCATGCCCAATATGGCAATGTCCGAATTCGAGAGTGCTACTGCTTATGCTCCAGGTAGATGCGCTACCGAGGATGACTGCGCCCTTGCAGAAAAGCTGTTTTCACCTCTCGGTGAAGTAGTGCGTGTGGATGAATCAATGATGAGTGATGTGACAGCTTTGTCGGGAAGCGGTCCTGCATATTTCTGCAGACTTTGCGAGGCTATGACTGCAGCGGGTGTAGACGGCGGATTTGCTCCTGCGGATGCGGAAAAGCTGGCGGTACAGACGCTCATCGGTACTGCAAAGCTCCTTGAAAGCCTTGAGATATCTCCCGCAGAGCTTCGTGCAAGGATAACCTCCAAAGGCGGTACCACCTATGCGGCGCTTTGCTCTATGGATGAGACAGACTTCGACGGCTCGGTGAAGGCGGCATACGATGCGGCAAAAAAACGCTCCGATGAACTCGGAAAATAATATTTGACAATGTGCGAGAGGGGAACTTCCCTGTAAAGTTTCCCTCTCGTGCTCTTTCTTCAAAAGCTTTTGTTTTTTTTAGAAGCTATTGCAAAATTATTCTCAGATTGTTATAATGATACAAAGGGTGCTATACCCAAATCGTGAAAAAGGTGAAAGATCATGAAAAAACTTCTTACGCTTGTGCTGACGGGAGCGATGCTTCTGTCATGTGCAGTATCCGTTTTTGCTGATGATGCAGGGCTTGCTCTCGCTGAGGGCTCTCGTCTTAAAGTAGAAAATGGGATCGTCGATATGATCGACGGAACTATCACCGTAGGTGAGCTAAAGGCTGAGTTTGCAGGCTCGGTCGATGTTGCCGGTAAGGCTGACGATGCGGCTGTATGTGCCGATGACGTTGTGACTGCAGGCGGTGAGACCGCAAAAGCTATTATTTGGGGCGACGCATCAAAGGACGGTAAGATCACACTTACCGATGCTACAAGAATGCTCCAGTCTATCGCAAAGTGGAATGTAGATATTTCCGCTACCGCAGGTGATGTTGACAGAAACGACAAGCTCACACTTGCGGATGTTTCAAAGCTTCTGCAGAAGCTCGCCAAGTGGAGCGATATCTCACTCGGAAACGTAAGAATGGTGTTTGAGAACAAGGCTCTCACCGCTGAGCATGAGGACAGCACGCTTAAGCTTTCCTTTACCTCTATTATGAATAAGATCAGCGCTACAGAAGGCGTGAAGAGTACCGATGAGTATTCTTACAAGATCAAGATGGCGAAAAACGAGTTTGAGTCCTGTACGGTGCTTCTTTGGTCAGACGTTGCCCGTGAGGGAATGACGGCTGAGCTGTCCGACTTTGTGTCCGAGTTTGGCGATACCGTGCTTCCCGCAAAGCTTGAGTGGGTAATGTATGCCCCTGAATATTCCTATTTCAGAGAGATCGATGCGGAGCATTTTACCTTCGAAAAGGTAAACAGAGATGAGAACGTGATCGGAGACGGTATTCCCGAGATAGTCATAGGTATGGCGGACTCCTTCGAGATGAAGGCGGAAACTCTTCAGCAGTTTGTCATTACTGCGGAGTCCACAAAGGATACTCCTGCGGGAATGTACAAGTCCACTCTTACCTTTAAGGATGCGGACGGCAAGGAAGTAAAGAAGGCTGCCGTATACGCATATGTGTGGGATTTCACAGTGCCCGATGCGCCTTACAGTGCATCGCTCTTCAGTGGATGGACAGGTAGTGCGGAAGTGTATGACACGATGCTTGACTACAATCTGTCAGGCTACACCCTTCCTTATGAGATCACCGATGAGCGTGCCGATGCATATATGAGCGATCCCCGTGTCACCGCATTCGTTATCGCAGGCGGTGCTGCAGGTCCCAACGGCGAGTACGGTGTGGATATGTACGGTGGATCCATGAACAAAACTCCCGAGCAGACCGTTGCAAACTACAACAAAGTTGCATCCAATCCCGAATGGTTCAAGAAGGGACTGTTCTACTATACTGATGAGCCTTGGGGTAATGGTCTTGACATTGTAAAGACATCCTATGAGTACGTGACCGAGCTTCTCGGTACAACAAATATCCGTAACATCACTCCTCTTGCAGGCAACGACGGAAACGGAAGCGATTACTGCCAGGCAAACGACGTGGACCCTGTTGCTTATATTGATCCTTACATCAACGTATGGTGTCCTCAGTCTACCGCATTCCATCTTTGGAGCGAAGGTGGCAAATGGGGCCT
>SVQM01000139.1 GCA_015065335.1 Oscillospiraceae bacterium
ACACACTTTCGTGTGTCTTTCCGTTCTGGTGGGGGAAGCTGGATTCGAACCAGCGAAGTCACTGACAACAGATTTACAGTCTGCCCCCTTTGGCCGCTCGGGAATTCCCCCAGATGATTATTCAGTTACGCAAATGGAGCTGGTGGACGGACTCGAACCCCCGACCTGCTGATTACAAATCAGCTGCTCTACCAACTGAGCTACACCAGCATCTGGCGTTTGCGTCCGCGCCGCTTTCGCCTGCGCAAGTGGTATTATACCACAAATGATCCTTCTTGTCAACACAATTTTGAAAGTTTTTTTGTTTTTTCGTTTTTTCTTCATTCTTACACTTTATTCTTCCCCGATATTGCAAATCCTTTTCCATCAAATATCTTCTCCCCCTTGCAAAATTCAGGATTATTATATATAATATAAATGTATATATTATAAAATACAAGAAAGGTTTCACAACCATGAAAAAACTCTCATGTCTTGTCCTCACCGCTGCAATGCTTTTTTGTTCTGCAGCAGGACTTTCTGCTCCGTCATCGGCTGAAAATGCCGTAAACGAGCTTGTTCCGATCAAGCGCTACGGAATCGCTCTTGATCGAGAGAACGAGATCATCACCGGTATCCCCGGTACCGTAACTGCTCCCGAGCTTTGCGATATGTTCGTCGACCCCAATAACGCTGTATCCGTTTCCTATAACGGCAGTACTCTAATGACCGAGCCTGTTCCCACAGGTGCCGTTCTTACAAACAACTCCGAATCCTTCACCGTGATCATTTACGGCGATGTGAACAGTGATGCAAAGGTGAATCTCTCCGACGTTGCCGTTATCCTCAAAAAAGTGGCAAAGTGGGATGTATCCCCCAACGAATTTGCATCCGATGTAAATGTTGACGGCAAAACAAACCTGTCCGACGTCGCAATGATCCTTCAAAAGATCGCTAAGTGGCGTGTGTATCTCGGTGGCAGCGGCATGATCGTTGTCGAGGAGCCCCAGAAGGCAAAGCATGAGGACGCATCCCTCAAGCTCGCTTTCGGTAACAGCATCGACAGATATACCCCCGATACCGAAATCGGTGATGCTGTCACCGATGTAATGTACTGCGCAAAGAATGAGATCGAATTCACTCAGTTTGCACTTCAGTCCATGGGTGGTCACAATGATCTGTCCGTGAGCATTTCCGACTTCAAGAACGGTAAGGGAGAAAAGCTCCGTACAGAGCTCTATCAGCAGACTTTCGTAACCATCACCGACGAGCGAAGCGACATTGATGTTATCGCAGACGTAATGGCTCCCGTTCTCACAGACATCGACATCAAAGCGGGCGCTATCTGTCCCTTCGGAATCAAGGTGTTCCCCGATAAGGATGCATCCTACGGACTCTACGAGGCGACCGTCACCGTTAAGGATGCAGACGGTAAGGAGATCAAAACTGCTCTCGTATACCTCAACGTGTGGGATTTCGTGCTTCCCGATGCGTCTAACTGCCGTACTTCCTTCGGTCTCGGTCATGCAGCCATCGGCTCATCCTCCACTGCTACAACAGAGGAAAGATACAAGAACTACTACGATTTCTTCATTGAGAACCGTATGAATCCCGTTCTTCTCCCTTACGATGTTTGTTCTGAGGAGGCAAAGCAGTATCTTGACGATCCCAGAGTAAACAGCTTCCTTGCAGGCGGCGAGGGCTATGGCGGAACATACGATGTTACCGACGAGCAGCTCGCTGAGAGATATGCCCTCCTCTCTCAGAATGAGGAGTGGATGAAGAAGGCTTACTTCTACTTTGACGATGAGCCTCTGCCTTGGACAAAGGAAGGCGTCACCGTGGCGCAGCAGGCAGCCTCCATTAAAGAGAACTATGAGCGTGCACAGCGTCTCTTCCCCGGCGCAAAGCTCGTTATCCCCAATCACCATAACGAGATCACAGATGACTCCCCGGAGCAGATGCCCTTTGGTGAAGATATCGTTGGCTACTGTATGAAGTATTCTTCCATCCTCTGCCCTCACAGCTGGATGTTCAAGGATTACAATAAGACAAACGAAAACATAGTTTATACCAAAGAAATGGCAGACAGATTCGGATCTCTTCAGGACCGTATCGCAAAGAAGCTGGAGGAAGATCCGAGCGCAGAGTTCTGGTGGTACACCAGTGATAACCCCCGTGACGGAATGTGTAACATCTATATCACGAAATCCGGTATGGAATGCCGTGCTCTGTTCTGGCAGCAGTATCTCTACGGTGCTGACGGATTCCTCTACTGGGCATCAAACGAATTCCACCTTGTGAACAGCCGAAATACTCATATGTCCAATATCTATGCAGGACTTCTCTGCTACTCAAATAAGATATACAAGACTGACGAGGCTGTAGGTTCCGTTCGTGTTGAGATGATCCGTGACGGTATCGAGGACTTCGATTATCTCCACATGATCGAAGAGCAGTACGGCAAGGAGGTTGCCGACAGATTCGTTGAAAGGATCACCACAGATCTTCTTGAATACAGTACGGATTCCAAGGTGCTTGAGGAAGTCCGCATTGAAATGGGTGAGCTCCTTCAGGGCTGGATCTACTAATCTGCACACCTTGACAGAATCATAAATATGCTATATAATGGTAACAGGGAAGTTATATCCTGTTACCATTATTTATATTATTTGCCGGTGCGGATGTGTGAATATTTATTTTCCCGTAATGCAGTAATATTTTTCAAAAATCTATTGACAAAGTAAATCCTCTGTGATATAATGCTCATGTTGATCCAAAGACAGCAGGTTTATGTAAAAGCTACGGCCACCCTGCCGAGGAGAGATTTCGCAGACTTTTTGTGTGCGTCACTGTATATTTGTGTGTACAGCTCTCATCGGTAAGCCGTTGAGAGCTTTTTTATATGCCTACTGAAATCTATAAGGAGGTAATAGAAATGCCCAGTCAGAAAATTCTCGAACAGAAGACAGCCGCTGTTGAGGAGCTCTCCGAAAAGCTCGGTCGCGCCGCATCCGGTGTCCTCGTTAAATATCAGGGTATCACTGTTGAGCAGGATACAAAGCTCCGTGCAGCACTCAGAGGCGCAGGTGTTGAGTATTCCGTAATCAAGAATACCATGATCGGACGTGCTTGCGAGAAGGCAGGACTCACCGGAATGGATCAGTATCTTGAGGGAATGAACGCCCTTGCGATCAGCTATGACGATCCGGTTGCTCCCGCTAAGATCCTGAAGGAGTATGCAGATAAGATCGAGACCTTCGAGCTTCGTGCAGGCTTCCTTGATGGCGCAGTAGTAGACGTTAATACTGTAAACGAACTGGCAGACATCCCCCAGAAGGAAGTTCTTCTGGCTCGTATGCTCGGTTCCCTTACCGGACCTCTGTCCGGACTTGCGGTTGCCCTCCAGGCAATCATCGACAAGAGTGGCGAGGAAGTTCCCGCTGCTGAAGAGGCAGCTCCCGCTGAGGAAGCTCCCGCAGCTGAGTAATCAGCACTACGGTCACAGACCGCATCATTAAATTTAAAAAATAAATCTAAAAAATTTGGAGGATATGAAAATGGCATCCGAGAAGACCACACAGATTCTTGATCAGATCAAAGCTCTTACCATTCTTGAGCTTAATGACCTCGTAAAGGCAATTGAGGAGGAGTTCGGTGTATCCGCAGCTCCCGTAGCAGTAGCAGTAGCAGGTGGCGCAGCTCCCGCAGCAGCAGCTGAGGAGAAGACCGAGTTTGACGTTGTTATGACCAGCTTCGGCGCTAAGAAGCTCGACGTTATCAAGGTTATCCGTGAGATCACCGGACTTGGCCTTAAGGAGGCTAAGGAGATGGTTGAGGGCGTTCCCGCTAAGGTTAAGGAAGGCGCTTCCAAGGAAGACGCTGAGGCAATCAAGGCTAAGCTCGTTGAGGCCGGCGCTGAGGTTGAGGTTAAGTAATTATAACCTACGCTTGATAATCAAGACAACAAAAACTGCTTACCATATGGTAAGCAGTTTTTTATTTTCCGAAAGATCTACAGTTTTTCCGACAAACCAAGTAAATGCTTCACATTTACTTGGTTTTGCTCATTCGCATCACAAACGCCTTCCTATTTGCGTTGCAAAAAGGAGAGCCCGATCGTCATGTACACAAGCACAAAAAAACACCATACCCGATGGGTATGGTGTTTTTTCGTGCCTAAAAGTAACCAAACGGAGCAGAATAGAGGTAAAAGTAAGTAAAAGTAGTGTACATGCTCCGTTAGATAG
>SVQM01000021.1 GCA_015065335.1 Oscillospiraceae bacterium
TACCGAGTGCAACTCGTGTATCATAGAACACATCGGAGTCATCGCACCAGTTGAGAACGTCAACGGTAACGATGTTCATGATCTCGTCGTACATATCCTGATCCATAAGTCCGTCAGCCACATACCGCTTCGCCATATCAAGGTACATATAGTCCTCAATACCGTCACGGAGAGACTCAAATCTCATGGAGGATATAGGGCCGTGAACACCGTACTTATATCCGGGATAGATAAGGATTCCGTCACCGTATACGATCTGTCCGCCCGCATTCAGCTTATCAAGAGAACGCCACATCTGACCGGTCCACTCGGTAGCGGTAAAGTAGAGGAGACCTGTAACATCGTTATCCATCGCCTGCCACATTGCAACTCTCTCTTCTATGGTATCATGAGATGCATCGAACATAGTATAAGGCTCAACGGGCTCCCAACAGTAGTACACCCAGTTTTTGTCTCCGCCTTCGACCTCTTTTGCCACTCTTGAAGCATAGTCACCGTACTTTGCAACCTGGTACTGATCCATCATATGAACAGCACCTGGAACATCTGTATAAGGATCTGTCCATGCATTGACCTTAGTACACCAGATACGGAGATAATCGGACATGAACTCGAACTGATCCCTTCCGTCTCCGATGTTAATATTAAAGAAGAAGGGAGAGATCATCTGATACCCGGGGTAGAGAGCTTCAAGCTTCTCGCCTGCAGCCTTCAGTTGATTAAGCTTACCCATTTCGGTAGGCTCGTCAACATAGTAGAAGAATCCCTTGTCAAACCACTCGGGGTTCTTGGACAGCTTTTCGTAGATTGCCTTGATCTTTTCGGGATCGGTATTATTTCCGTTGTAATCTCCGCCGATCATGAATGCGGTAACTCTGGGATTATCGAGATACTCGTCTACTCTCTCATCAAGAATATCGTAAGGCAGAGTATATGATGCAACACGGTTCTCAAGCATGAAATCGTAATAGATTCTGTAAAGCTCACCACCGTCACCCTCGGGCAAATTGTGTGAGGAATAGATCCCATACTGACTGATATCGATAGCGGTATCAAATCCCGTATCCTCGGAGAGGGTGAAATCCCACACGGTAAGAGTTACTGTGCCTCTGTTCACCTCTTTACCGTCAACGAGAACGGTAACGGTAGCAGTATAATCTCCTGCTTTTGTCTCGGGAGTAGTCTTCGTCTTGAAATAGAATCCCTGAGATGTACCCGCCTTCACCTCAATTGGCTCTGTCATTGGAGGAAGGGCATCGGGCATTCTGGTCTTATAATCCTTGAGCACAAAGTAATGCTCATAGAAAAGCTCACATTCAAGCACATCGCCATCGGCATTAACGAAATCGGTGACCTTTGCATCTATCATTGCATTGGCAGAGGGAGATACGAGAAACTGACAGCCCTCGATCTCATTTTTTGCCATATACATATGGTAGTAATACATTCCAGTAGACTTCGTGTCAGCCTGCTTCGTTTTTTTGCTCACGTGGTCAAACCACATATCAACACTCACGGTAGAAGTCTCGCTTGCCGCTGTACCGATGATTGGTGCATACGAAGCGGTACCCGCAAGCATCAGTGCCGAGAGCACAAGTGATGTTATCTTCTTTTTCATAATTCCTCCGATCACTCTGCAGGAACGAGATCAACAACACGGCACCAGCCCTGAAGAGCTGCAGCAGTAAGATACTGCGGGATACGTTTGTCGACCATCGTTTCGTAATTATCGTGAACATGACCACAGAATATAGCCTTGACGGGAGTATCCTCTGCCGTGATGAGTTTATAATAAAGAGCAGTGTACATACCGTCGTCGGGAGAAATGCAATATCCGGGGCCTCCGTTTTTGATCGTCGGAACATTCTCATGCATCTCGCTTGTATGGAAGGGGATATGGAGCATGAGGATCACGGGCTTGCCTTCTGCCTTTGCATCGTCAAATGCAGCTTTTACGCCGTTATATGCAGGTCTGGACACAGGGAATCCATATGTACCGTTATCTATTGAAACGATCACATACTCACCCATATCGTTCACATTATAATAATCGTTCCAGTCCTCATCATATTTATCAACAGACGCCTTAAATCCGGCTCTGTAACCGTGTCTGAATTCCTCGGACTGATATTTGTCACCTGTAGCCGCATTGTCGTTCCAAGTCCAGTCATGATTTCCATATATGTAATATGAAGGAACACTGCAGTTATCGATAGCCGCTTCAAGGATATCTCTGTTAGACTGTGACGGTGAGTCGGTAATATCACCTGTCAGCATGATTCCTTCGGCGGAAATATCCTCTGCATAGTTGAAGTACTCATTGAAATACAGGTATGATGGCTTGCGGTACTGATGTACCATCCAGTCATTAAGTCTGGACATTACGTTTGCACGTCTCTCGGGAGTCTCCTCATCATCGTATACAGTAGTGAGGTGAGAGTCAGTCACATGAAGGAGACGGTGTGATGACTTCAGTCCCTCGATCTCGATAGTAGTGTAAAGAGGATGGATCAGTGTCTCAAGATCTCCAAGCTCACCTACAACACCCTTTGTGATATACATATCAAGCTCGGGAGTGAATGCCTGATTTGTTATGTAGTTGATGCATCCTTCGATTCCCGCATCGGTAGCAGCGGTAAGATAGATGTTTCCACCGTATGTATCGACGTAAGCTCTTGTAGGCTCTACAGCCTTTGCCGCCGCCTCATCGATAAAATCATACTTTTCCCAAAGATTCTTACCTACGGTTATGAGCTTATCGCCCTCAGCTGCTTCTGTAACGATCTCGATATCATTGCCCGTAAGTGCTTTTATAGCCTCGGCGATCCTTGCATCAACGGCGCTGTCATTTGAAAGGAGCTTGTACTCGGTCTTGCCTCCCTCAAACACGGTGATAACAGGTGCCTTATCGGAAATATCCACGTTCCATTTTGCGATATACTGAAGCATACGTGCCGCATCGGCGAGATTCACCTTGCCGTTTTTATCGACATCCGCACCACCCTCGGATATATCAACGCTCCACTTTGCGATGTACTGAAGCATACGTGAAACATCGCTGAGGTTGATCTTGGCATCCATATTCGCATCACCCGGAATAACTATTGTTCCGAGAACATCGTCACCTGATTTTACTGCACATTCGGAAGGGATCTTGTCCTCATCCTTAAGCACATCGCCCTTCTTTGATACCACGGTAACATCACCCTCAAACTGCGACTTTACAAAAGCCGCATTCTGCAGGATATCAATACCCTTTATCCGACCGTCAGCTATCTCGATGGAAGCTCTGGGAGAAAGTGACACCTCACCGCTTTTCTGAACAGCATAGCTACCGCTGACAGTACCGAGAAGGACTGTAGCTGCAGCTACTGCTGAAAACAATCTTTTTTTCATACAGAATTACCTCATATGTGTATTTTTATACAAAGTAATTGTATCACAAAGCATTTTATATGTCAATATAATACGATATCTAAATTCATATTTATTACATATCTGTGTAAAAAAATCCCCCGATCCATCAGGTAGGATCGGGGAGATCTTCACTTATTCTCATTATCATAGCAGGTCACCGAAATATCTGTGATCTGCAGAGCTGAATTAAAGGAGCTGCTATAGTATATCTTCATGTGATCCGAGGACATAAGCTCTCCGATAATTTCCGTGGGAAGCACATATGACATGGTAACGCATTCTCCGGGGCCGGCAAAGATACACCAATCTCTTATGAGATGCTCCTTACCTGAGCACATGACCCTGAGTCCGGGAAGATTTATAAAAGAATCACCCATATTACGGTAGGTCACATTTACGGCACGTGCATTCACGAACTCACTTTTATCCTTTGCGATATACTCCACCGGAAGAATGAACTCCCTACTTGCTCCGCCTGACTTGATCGTGATACCGCATTCCTCCGCCGTGATCACATCGGGATTTGCCTTGACAAATGCATCCTTCACAGAATCGTCATTCATATCGAAAAATGTTTTTACCACACCGCCTCGGCCAAAATCCTCCTCTCCCATAAGAGAAGCCGTAAAACGTGCAACACGTGTATTATCTCCAAATCCGGAAAGCTCGCCAACACCGTACCCCACAGCATACACAGGCACGTTTATCCAGTGATGACGTCCCATAAAATAGCGATATACAGATCCGATCGTCTCCGGAGTTGCATCGGGCGGTACTGACAGTCCGCCTGTTTCGTGATCTGCCGTTACGATGACCACGGTATCGGGATTCAGTGCCGCATACCTCATGGCAACAGTCACAGCACAGTCAAATTCCCAGACCTCCTCTGCTTCCTCCATGAGCTTATTCTCATGTCCGTAGCTGTCTATCTCAGACCCCTCCACCATAAGGAAGAAGCCGTTCTCATTTTTCGACAGCTTTTCTATGGCTGTCTCGGTCATTTCGGCAATTGTAGGCTCATTCTTGCCCTTTCCCTGCATACCGTAAGGGGCAAACAGTCCTATCACGGGGAACGATGCATCCTTAGCCGTTTTAAAATCCTTAGTATATGTAACACCGGCGGCTACCGCCTCATCTATAGCTGTCTTAACGTCATCGGCCTCATAAGTACCGTACCCTCCGCCGAGAAGAAGATCAACAGTTCCCGACACAGCTCCGGAGAGCTGCTGTCTTGCGATCTCGGAATACATATGCCGTTCTTCTACATGAACTGTAAATGTGGCAGGAGTGGCATCTGTTATACTGCTTGTAGCGACAACCCCTGTACTCTTATCAAGATCATCTGCAAGCTCCAGGAGAGTCTTATACTTCACTGTATGCCCGGGATCCATAGCAACAGTTCCCTCTGTGGTCTTGTACCCTGTGGAAAGAGCAGTACCGCCTGCCGCCGAGTCTGTATACTGATCTATGGCGGAGAATGTATTGCTTACTCCTTTTGCAGGCATATGCTTCATGGAGAGCGTGCCGTCATGCATTTTTGATCCGTGAAGTATTTCCGCAGATGTTGTCGCACCTGCACCCATTCCGTCACCGATCATAAATATGATGTTCTTCGGCTCCGTCCATTCCGCATTAACAAGTGCCGTGTAAATATCATCGGTCATCTCATAGGCAGGGACACCCTTTTCCTCTGCATCAAGTATCCTCTCAACTGCTTCTGCGTAAATCTTTTGAGATTCGCCCGTAAGATGTCCCGTTGTCCCCGTATATCCCTTCGGGATAACAAGCTCATCTGCGGATGTAAGATATTCCACACATTTTTTGATCCCCACATCCCCACAGGCTGTGAGGTGTATATTTCCGTCATACGTATCTATATATGAATTCTCGGGAAAAAGTGCACGGAGCCGCACATCGTCCATGAATTCATACTCATTCCACAGCTCTTTTCCCACGGTAATATATTTCATACCTTCCGTGATCTCCGATACTACAGTCACATTCTTGCCGAGAAGCTCCTTCGCAGCCTCGACCACCGCACGGTCCGTTTCGGGATCGGATGAAAGCAGAACATATTCATCAAAGGACACATGAAGCATCGCTCGCTCAGCAAGGATAACATCCCATCCGACGATATACTTCAGTACAGTGGATACGTCGTTCAGTGTGACTTTACCACTGTGGTCAACATCTGCGGCAACAGATGATATATTCACATTCCATTTCGCTATAGACTTCAGTATGGCGGAAGCATCGCTTATGTTGATCCTTCCGTCCCTGTTAACATCTCCGTATATCACAACATATCCGATCACACTGTCATCCGCCCCAACGACAGTACTGTCTGTGGGAACTTCCGCATCAGCCTCTATCTCATCCCCGTCCTCCGTCAACACCTTTACATCTCCGCAAAACTGCTCTTCAAGCCATTTTGCCGTAACGGGGCCTTCGATACCGTTTATCCGCCCGTCTCTCACTTCGATGGATGCCCTCGGAGAAAGTGTTGTCATATTCTCTCCGTCTCCGGCACTGCTTCCGTAAGGAACGACCGCAAGAAGCACAACCGCTAATAAAAACGATAAGATTCTTGTTTTCATATAAATTCCTTTTCCGTAAAAATTATATAAATCAATTTTACCACATCCGTATCTCCATGTCAACATACCGTATATGCAAAAGGTCCTCCGATACCGTATGGCATCGGAGGACCATGCTTTATTTATTTATTAAAAGGTCTGTTTACTACATCGATATCGGTTATGGCAAGATCGCAGGATCCGCTTCTTACTGCCAAGATCATTTCATTTGCGCTGTTGAACAAACCGTCGTTCTTCATATTGCTGTCGAGCACATAAGTGTATGTCATTGTCTCGCCGGGCCGGATATAAGTGATCCTTTCACCTACGGTGCTTGAACAGTCATCGCCTCTTACCGTAAGTGCGGGAAGGTATACTGCCTTGGATGACTTATTCGTATAAGTCACACGGACTGCAGCCACATTCATCGTATCCTCATCCTTCGGCATTGCATCTTCGATAGGAAGATACAGATATCTGAAATCGCTGCTGAACTGAACGGTTATACCATCATCATCATAGGAGATGGCACTGCTGTTCTTATTAAGAGTCTTGATTGCTTCTTCGGTATCACTATCGTCAAGATCAAGGAAGTTATATACATCACTTCTGTAGCCGAATTGATTTTCACCCATGTAGCCGAACTCATCGCCATACATAAGAGATGCAATAAATATTGCGATATCTGTATTATCCTGTGTGCGCACAAGGCTCTCGGTATTGTATCCCACTGCATACACGGGAACATCCACCCAGTGATGTCCGCCGGAGCCATATCTTGAACTGCCCCTGATATTATCCTCAGTAGGCTCTGCAGGTATAGCGAGCGCACCCGTCTCATGATCTGCTGTTATAATAAGAACGGTATCGGGATGAAGCGCAACAAAGCGAAGCGCAACTGCAACTGCACAGTCAAACTCAAAGGTCTCGTCCACCTGTGCACCTAGATCATTGTTATGACCGTAGGTATCGATCTTGGAGCCCTCTACCATAAGGAAGAAGCCGTTCTCATCCTGTGAGAGCATCTCAAGAGCAAAGTCGGTCATATCGGCAATATGGGGATCATTTGAAAGGCCGTCTGTAGGCATCTCATGAGTTGAGAAAAGTCCTGCAAGGGGAAGTGAGGAGGAGCTTGCCTCATCCCATGACTTTGTGTATGTAAGACCTACCTGCTCCCTTGCCGCAGCCAATGCTCCGGAATTGGCAGGATCATCGTAGAAGGCAGAACCTCCTCCGAGGATCAGGTCAAGAGTTCCGTCAACAAACTTTGCGATCTGCTGACCTGCGATATCTACCTCCTCGCTTCTGCCGTCAACATGGGCAGTAAAGGATGCGGGGGTTGCATCGGTGACACTCTTGGTTGCGATAACGCCTGTACTCATGCCTCTTTCAGCAGCAAGCTCAAGGAGAGTCTTGTAGGTGCCGCTGTGATCTCCTACCATGGCGATAGTACCGTTGGACGTCTTATAACCCGTAGAAAGAGCTGTACCGCCTGCCGCAGAATCAGTGATCTGCTGGTCGGAAGAATAAGTACTCTGTCTGCCCTCATTGGGAAGGTAGTTCATCGTCATTTTTCCGCCGTACAGATCATCCTTGTGACAATACTCAGATGCTGTAACGATGTTCTTACCCATTCCGTCACCGATCATGTAGATATAGTTCTTCGGTTTAGTGTAGGTTGCATTGGTGATAGCAATGAGGATATCCTCATTCATTCCGTTCGTTCCGTCAACCACAGCAGCACTGTTACGGATATTCTCAACAGCCTGTCTGTACTTTATGCCGGACTCATTCATACGGGACACGGGACCGTAGTATCCGCAGTAGATATCAACAACTCCCGAAAGGTCAAAGTTCATCTGCAAAAACTGCAGTGCAGTATTGGGATCTCCTTCATCATTTACGGTAAGGTAGATATTACCGGCATAGGTATCAATGTAAAGTCCGTCAGTAGCAACACCGCTGTTGTTCACCAGTGCCTCCACCTCAGTTTTATCGATAAAATCATACTTCTCGTGAAGATTGCGGCCGAAGGTGATGAACTTCTCACCGGGACCTGCCTCGGTAATGACCTCAAGATCGATTCCCGCAAACTCCTTTACTCTCTCTACTACCTGTGCATCAAACTCAGGATCATTTGCAAGGAGCTTGTATCCGTCTCTCACATCGATGAAATACTCACCGCCGAGAGAAACATCCCACTTAGCAATAAACTGGAGAAGTCGTGAAACATCTGACAGGTTAAGCTTTCCGTCAGATGTAGCATCAGCGGATCTTTCGCTGATGGTGACATCCCACTTTGCAACGTGTTTTAGAATCGTCGCAGCATCGGTAAGGTTGATCTTTCCGTCACAGCTTGCGTCACCCTTGACGACCAGCTTACCAAGCTCTGTGTCACCGTTACTCACGATACTTTCCGCAGGAACGACAGCTTCTCCGGTAAGCTTCTCGCCCTTAGGACTTACAAGAGAAGCATCGCACTCAAACTGAGAAAGCACAAAGTCAGCCGTAGGCACTCCCGTAATTCCGCACACATATCCGTCCTCTATCGCCACAGTCGCTCTTGGCGAAAGGATCACAGTGTCAGCCGCATTTGCCGCAGGCACACTGCAGAGCATGGCAGCAGCCGAAATGAGTGATATGATCTTTCTTTTCATAATTTACCTCCCTTAAAAGGTTAATTGATTTTTATTGTTCCGACATTGTATCCAATGTCGCTGTTATATCGCTCCGGATCCATGGCAAGCTTTATCTCTCTGCCGTCATCATCCGTCATGCGAATGTATGCAGTCCATTCACCCGACTCGGGCATATCTCCCGAAAACTCGGCTGATCCCGTATCTCCGGAAAGGATAGAGCTTGACTCAAAATCCTTTGCCTCAAGGACCACCTTACTTTCACCGTTTACAAGGGTAAGGACCATTCCGTAATCCTTATACGACTGTGCCGCACCGTTATTCGCAAGAGTAATCCTGTATTCCATACCGCCGTCCTTCTCTGCAAAAGAGAACAACTTTGGAAAATACCAATACCCGAGAGTATTCACAAGCTCACGTGAGATCTCCTCATTCGAATCGTTGTACCAGTCAACGGGATAATAATGGAACCCCGCATATGTAGCATGAGTCTGCTTTATTGCATTAAGCAAGGTCTTTCCGTCTTGCCATGTATCATTATTTTCGGAAACGGTATTGCCGTAATGATCAAGCTCAAGCACCATCGGCACATCATCCGAATACCTTACAAACAGAGTTGGTATCTTAACGGATGTTTTTCCGTAATCTTCATATTCATACTGATCATAATGCCATTTCGTTGCAATGGAATCGTCACGGAGAGAAAAGCCGTGTTCCTCCACATATTCCAGAAGCTCGTTACGATATCTCCCTCCGATACCCTCGTGAGTAAGGATATCATCATTCATTACGATCAACGTATTTTTATATGCCTCGGTATAGATATCCATGTGCAAAAGAAGAGTATCGTATGTGTAATACTCCCCGGACCCGAATGTGGTATGTCCCTCTCCCCAATCTCCGAGGCTTCCTATATCCACATAGATCACGTTTTCATTTGAGTCATATCTTTCTGCAAACGCCATATGGAAATTGCGCAGTTTTTCAAGAAACACGGGATCGTTCCACTCAGGCTCCCATGCATTGCCAAGCTCCTTGCCTGCGGCGCCTGCATCCTTTACCCATTTCGGAGTCGCATAGTACTGATTTGTATCTGTCTCCTTACAGGTGATACGAAATGCGACCTTGACACCCGCAGCAGTCCACGGCTCCATAATATCATCGATAAGGGACCAATTGAACTTACCTTCCTCAGGCTCAAGATGGCACCACGCTATTCTTATGTAGATATGGTCTATGGGAAGTCCCGACGGAAGGTCCTCCGGCATAAGATATTCTCCATCCTTCACACCGTAACGGTTAAGTCCGTTGTCAAGGTAATGGATATACAGTCCCTTATCGGGATTATCAAGCAGAACAGTACTATCCTCATATGGAGTCAGATCCCACGTATACATTCCGTCAGCAGAAGAAAGCCCTTCTTCTCCGCACGGCATATCAACGTCCCATTTTGCTATGAACTTCAGGATCTTCGATACATCTCCGACATTTATCTTGCCGTCACCGTTAACATCGGAATTGGAGCCTGCGATATCAACGTCCCATTTTGCTATATATTTCAATATCTGAGATACATCGATAAGATTCACTTTCCCGTCAAGATCAGCATCTCCCGAAAGAGATAACATATCTATCATAGCATATGACGAAAACGGAAGTATTATCGAAAAAGCCAGAATCACTATAAAAATTTTAATCATTTTCATATCCGGACACCTAAGCATATGCCAAATTCATCATTTTTTACAATTATAACACAACAAAAAAAGCAAGTCAATATAAGCATTCGTCAAAAATCCGGCGTATACGCCGCAGTTGCAGAGTCAGCATCCTGCGAGTAACCCGAAAAACCCATTTCAAGCGCAGCATCTCTGACGTATTCATATTCAAACGTAGTCACTCGCCGTGAAAGATTCCTGTACTCTGCCGGTGCAAAGCCGGGCGTATACTGTCTCATGAGGCTGAGGATAACATTCTCCGATCCCACCGCTTCCGCTACACGCTCAAGCGCTTTTACACTGTCATGCCTTTCTCCGGGCAACACAAGATGACGCAGGATTATACCACGCATGAGCATCCCCGATCCGTCGTACACGGGATCACCGACGATACCGTGCATCGTCCGAAGTGCCGCCGAGGCGATCTCAGGATAATCGGGAGCTGAGGAATACTTCTCACCTGTCTCTCTTGATCCGTATTTGAAATCCGTAAGGAACACATCTGCCCTTTTCATGTATCTCTCCACGGTTTCGGATAACTCGTATCCTCCCGTATTGTATACAACAGGTACCGAAATGCAGCACATTTCAAGAGCTTCACATATCTGTGGAGCATAGTGGGACGGTGTTACAAGATCAAGGCATGAGGCTCCGTTTTCCGTAATATCACAAAAGAGCCTTGCAAGCTCATCTGCAGTGTATTCATCACCGACGGCAGATCTGCTTATATCTTTGTTTTGACAATATACACATCCCAGTGAACATCCCGAAAAAAACACCGCTCCGGCTCCTTTGCCTGTGCAGATACACGGCTCCTCCCACGAGTGAAGCATTACCTTTGAAACACGTGCCTTCTCGCCGCCTCCGCAAAAGCCTGCACCTGCTATCCGATCGGCACCACACCGTCTGGGACACAGTTTGCATTTTTTTGTAAATTCCATAACAAATAAAAATCAGGCGCACCGATGAATAATCCTCGATGCGCCAAATCAGCCTTAATTACTCAGCATCTGCAACGCCGTCGCAGTCGTCACAGCAAACATCGTAAACACAGCACTCAGGCTCGAAATCCACGTCCTCGCAGAATCCGTCGCCATCTCCGAAATCACACTCACCGCACTCAAAATTGATCTTGAAATGCTTCTTGAAGAATTTGTACGCAACGATCGCAGCAGTTGCAATACATGCAATTACTCCGAGAGTGATCAGTACGACTTTAACTATACTTGTGCTCTTTTCTTCGTTTTTCATATGGTGTCCCCTTTCATTTTAGGGATCGCTCCCCGATTTTATTTATTATTTGCCGAATGAAATAATATAATCACATCCGCCAACAATTCCTCCGATATCACACAGAAGAATACTTTCTATTTATATTATACCACGATACAAAGGCTCAGTCAAGATAAATATTTATCTTTTCCCGTATGATATTAAACACAGAAAGCTGTGCAAAAACCGTTCCAACACATTATTTGATATTTTTTTGAAAAAAGTATTGCATTCTGTGTTTTTTTGTGGTATACTGATTTAGTCCGCAGGAAATGCGGAGATACAGGGGTATAGCTCAGTTGGTAGAGCAGCGGTCTCCAAAACCGCGTGTCCAGAGTTCGAGTCTTTGTGCCCCTGCCAGAAATCGACAAGTTTCGACAGAGACTTGTCGATTTTACTTTTTCACTATTAACTTTTCACTCTTCTCTTTCGAAACTTGTCGATTAGGTAATAAGTAATAGTGAATAGTGAAGAAGTGAAAGTTGTATAGTAAAAGTGGACACATCGAAGAGTTAATGGTAAAATATATTCAGAGAGGTGTTCAGAATGAAACGAACTTTCAGCAAAGAATTTAAAATCAAGGCGTGTGAATTGGTCTTAAAAGACGGGATCAAGCACGCAGTGGTGGCAGAAAAGATGGGCATTAACAAAATAATGCTCTACCGATGGATCGACGAATACGAAACCCACGGAGAAGAAGCGTTTGTAGGAAAAGGGCATCAACGTTCAGAAGATGCAGAGCTTAAAAAACTGCGGAAAGAAAACGAACGCTTAAAAATGGAGATGGAAATACTAAAAAAAGCAGCGGCATACTTTGCGAAACACCCGGCAGACGAGTAAAATTCGCAAAATCGGAGTTGCGAAACTACAGAACGAGTGAAGTATGCAGGCTGTTGGGTGTGTCAAGAAGCGAGTATTACCGAACTGGAAAAGAGCAAGACAGTGAAGAAAAAGAACTTGAAAAAGCGGTTATTCACTGTTTTGAAAGAAACAAAGGCAATTATGGTAGAATACGAATTCGCAAAGAACTGTTTGGTAAAGGCATAAACATCAGCGAGTACCGTATTGCAAGAATACTCAAAAGGAACGGTATGGTAGCCAAAAGTGGCAGAACCGGTAAGGCAAGACCACCTAAACCAACAGAGCAACAGTATGTTGAAGAAAATTTAATAAAAGATAAGTTCGGGGTAGCAGTTGCGAATTATCTTTGGTGTTCGGATATTACGGAACTCAAATGTTACAGATACAAACTGTATTTATGTGGAATTATTGATGTAGCAACAAGGCGAATAGTAGGCTGGAGTATTGCCAAAAACCAAACTCAGAAATTGGTACAAGATGCTTTGAAAATGGCAATAGGAAGAAATCCAAAAAGACCAGAAGGTGCTGTGTACCACAGTGACAGAGGATGTCAATATACCGCCAAGAAAACCAAACAGCTTGTAGAAGAGAATGGTTTTCGTAAAAGTATGTCGCGCCCTGGAACACCAAGTGACAATCAGCCAATAGAGAGTTTTTGGAAAACCCTCGAATGTGAGATGGCTGATATCAGCCATCTCACATTCGAAGAAGCTTCAAGAACAATAGTTGACTACATTGAACTTTATTACAATTCAGAAAGACTGCATTCAGGTATTGGTTACTATATTCCAAACCATTTTTTCACTCTTTTATCTGTCCACTAATCTTGACAAGTTTCGGTAATAGTGAAGAGGTAAGGTGGTTTTCGGCAGAGCCGAAAACAATTGATAAATTTTTCGTCAGTTCTTCCGATAAGACAATCAGGTAGTGGATGGCGCCCACGACATCCTGTCGACACTACGGTGTGACGTATAATATAGACGTATAATATAGCTGTAGGGACAGGCGTCCTCGACTGTCCGGGAACGGACATGTGTTCAGCGTTTATTTTTCGTCAGTTCTTCCGATAAGATAATCCGCAGAAACATTGTAAAAATCGCACAGCTTTATCAGATCCTCGATCTTTAGTTCAGCCCGACCTGCTTCTATGTGATTATATCCTTGCTGAGATTTGCTTATAACCTTTCCAAGCTCGGCTTGTGTAAGATCATTGTCTTCTCTCAGATTCTTCATTCGTTCTCTGTAAGTCATTTTAACATCAACTCCTTTTTTATAATCATAACATACTCATAAACTGAGTATTGACAAATACTCAAAAACTGAGTATAATATACCACAAAAGAAAAAGGAGACAGAAAAAATGACCATACTGAAAGAACTATACAACGGAAACATCTGCCCGGGAGAAAAATTTGTCAAAAAGAGTGGGGAATATCAAAAGCTTATGATAAAACTATCGGGCTGTGTTGACAAGCTTATACCCATGATAGGCGACGAAGGACGGGACCTTTGGGATGAAATACGTGAAACGGAGTTGTCAATGGAGGTGATCTCCGACAGAGAGAGCTTTATTGACGGATTTTGTATCGGGGCAAGAATGATGCTTGAGGTGATGAGTGAGGACCGTACAGACCGTACCGTGCTTTAGATCCTATGACCTCAAAAAACGATCCCCGCCGAAGCAGGGATCGTATATTGACGTATTATTTCGCTTGATTCTCTTCAATGATCTCAGCTATCTTATCACGGCAAGCCTCAAGGATGCTCGCATCCTCCTTCACCTCTGTGACGCCGGTGGTGAGATCCTTTACGATCTTTACGATCTCCTCGGTGCCTACAAGCTCCTCAGCCATTCTCAGGTAATCGAAATCGTCAAATCCGTCACGTACCTGTACGAATCTCCATCCGAGCACGGGGCCTGTGCGTCCGTATCTCTCACCGTAGTAGATGAGGTTTCCGTCACCGGAGGAGGGATAATCGTTGCGGAACTTTCCGGGCAGATCGCCCCAATCCGCATTTACGGACCAATAAAGGAATCCGTCGATGTCGAACATGAACTGCTGCCACCAGAGAACACGGCTCATCACACCCTGATAGCATACGAACAGATTCGGGTAGGGGTACTGAGGTGAGCAGCAAACGTACCACCACAGCTTTTTGCCTGATTCCTTGTACGCATGATATCTGTCGGCAGATTCACCGTACTTGTTGAATGCCTGACGAGGAGTCCAGGGACCGGGCTCTCCGTAAACGTGAGAAAGATTCGGCTGGAAAGCGGGAGTGGTGGGAACGAGGATATCCACCCAATCTCCGATGAATGCGGTGACGTCGATATTCTCCACCTGATCTACCATCGTATTACCGTGAGGCATGATGGTCTGATAATCGTCTGTGCCGAGGACTTCTGTGAGATGGGTGTACTTCTCCTCGATGATCCTTGCACCGTCTGCACCCCAAGGCTCGTCTACAAGATAGAACGCACCCTTGTCCATCCATACGGGGTTATCCTTGATCTTGTTGTAAAAGGCAACGGTCTCCTCGTCGGACTGTGCGGTAGGCCATGCGTTATCACCGCCGGTGATGGTAAAATAGGTCACACGGGGATCGCTCATGATCTCATCCGCCCTGGGATCGGTGATCTTGTAGGGCATGGTGTATGCGGTGCAGTTGTTGTCAAGCAGGAACTCGTAATACTTGTGGTAGGTCTGGGAATCGTCGCCATCCTGAATACCGGGAGTGAATGCATGTATACTGTACCAGCCGATACTGAATGCAGATGCACTGTAAGGGGTCACGGGGAGCGTGAAATCCCACACGTATGTGTATACATTCGCCTGCTTGATGGCCTTGCCCTCGGAATCCTTTACCGTAAGAATTGATTTGTACATTCCCGCAGGCGTGTTCTCATCGGTAGTCACATTTATGTGGAAGCCCTGATTCTTACCTTCGGCAACCTCAAAGGAATCCGCAAGGGGAAGAAGCGGCTCTGCGTATTCATCCTTGTCGACGACGGTGGGATGATTTTCTCTGAGGATATTGGTGTGGACTTCAAACTCATAGTAATGGTGGATGAGGATCTCACTCTTGATAGTACCCTCACCGAATTCATGTACGAAATCGGAAAGCTGGACGGTCAGCCCATCCATATCCTTCTTTGATCCTACGAAGAACTGACAGGACTCTGTTTCACGTCTTGCAAGTTTGATCTTGTAGGAATTCTCGCCTGTGCTTTCGGTATTGCTTCTGCTGACTCTCACAAGGGGAGATTCAAAATACAGATCGAGATCTGTACTCTCGTTTTCTGCCTTGAGCTTCGTGTTCTCGAATACCCATCTTACGTTACCGAGGGAGATATTATCCCACTTGGCAAGCTTCTGCAGAAGCTTTGAGACATCCGCAAGGGTGAGCTTGCCGTTTCTGTCAACGTCACCTGCAGTAGTAGAGATGTCAACGTTCCACTTTGCGATGGACTGGAGCATTCTTGTAGCATCCGTAAGTGTGATCTTACCGTCCTTTGATGCATCGCCCCAAATAATAGCTTTTGCAGTCTCGCCGCCTGCGGTCACAACATCGTCTGCGCATACAGCCGCATCATCAACCTTACCGGCAACATCGACTGAGCCTGCAAAGTTTGCCTTCAGCTCACCTACGGTGATAGCTCCGTCGATCATGTCGACGATCCCGTTTTCGACCTTGAGGTGAGAACCCTCAGCAAGAGCAAGCCCCGCATCATCAG
Organism: Oscillospiraceae bacterium; assembly: GCA_015065335.1. GTDB lineage: Bacteria > Bacillota > Clostridia > Oscillospirales > CAG-272 > UMGS1312. The sequence continues at coordinate 16,217 of SVQM01000021.1, forward strand.
CAAAAACGGATACTGCACCTGACAGAAGCATCGCCGCTGTCAGTGCAAGTGTAAGAAGCTTTTTCATTTTTACGTTCCTTTTCGGATGTTATTTACTGTTTCCGAGGATCAGCTCTGCAACGCTGTCACGGAGCTTTTCCATGAGTGCGGGATCTTCTTTGACAGTGGTGACACCTGTGGTGAGCTTTGTAACGAGCTTCATCACTTCCTCACGTCCCACAAGCTCCTCAGCCATCTTCAGGTAGTCGAAATCGTCAAATCCGTCACGGACCTGAGTGAGTCTCCATGATGCCACGGGAAGATTCTGCTCATAACCGAAGAACGCACCGAGGTACATAAGGATTCCGTCACCGTTGGTGGGGAATTCACCGCCGCATTTAATAACCTTATCCCAGTCCGCCTGAGTTGCCCAGTAGAGGAATCCCTCGGGGCCGAACATGAACTGCTGCCACCAGAGAACTCTTGTCATAATTCCCTGATGTGAGGTGAAAAGGTTGGGGTACGGGAACTGAGGTCCTACGCATACGTACCACCACAGCTCCTTATCGGGATCCTCTCCGATGGCCTGAAGTCTCGGCAGACTCTCACCGAACTTATTGAATGCCTGACGGGGAGTCCACAGACCCTCCGCATAGTGATTGCCTTCGATGTTAGGCATAAATCCGCCGCTTGAAGGAACATGGATATCAACGTAATCCTTCATGAATTCGAGCATATCGATATTGTTATTGAGATCAGCCATGGAGTTTCCGAAGGGGATGATGATGTCAAAATCATCTGTGCCGAGCTTTTCTCTTATGTACTCATGCTGAGCCTTTACAAGGGCTGCACCGGACTCACCCTGAGGCTCATCCACGTAGTAGAAGTGTGCCTTCTCTGCCCATACGGGATTGGATTGAACCTTTTCCCAGTTTGCCATGGTCTGAGTCCAGTTGTCCTCATCAGGGAAGCGGAGATTCTCGCCGCATACCTCAAAGGAGGTAACTCTGGGGTCACTCATGTACGCATCCGCACGGGGATCGGTGATGGAAACGGGAAGCTGATAACAGGAAATATTGTTTTCCAGCAGGAAATCGTAGTGGGCCATTATGGTAGCATTGTTATCTCCGTTGTACCACTTTTTGTCGTACCAACTGCCGAGAGTTGAATAGATAGTAAATCCGCTCATACCGAAGGAGGATTTGCTGTAGGGTGTATCGGGAAGAGTAAAGTCCCACACGTATGTATAAATATTTGCAGTCTTTACGGCATTGCCCTCGGCATCTTTCACCGTAAGAGTTGCCCTGTACATTCCTGCGGGAGCATCCTTGCCTGCGGTCACATTTACGGTGAACCCCTGAGACTGCTCTGCCTTCACCTCAAAGGAATCCGCAAGAGGCAGAAGCGCCTCGGGGAAATAGTCGTATTCCTCGATGGAGGGATAGTTTTCGATAAGGCAGTTTGCAACGACTTCCATTTTGTAATAATAATGGATGAACACCTCACCGGTGAGCGTTCCCTCACCGTACTCATGTACGAAGTCGGAAAGCTGGACGGTCAGCCCCTCCATGTTCTTTTCGGATGACACGTAGAACTGACAGGATTCTGTCTCGTTTCTTGCGGTTTTGATCTTGTAAGCATTTTTGCCGGTGTTCTTTGTATTTGAACGGCTGATCTTCACCAGGGGAGAGCCGAAATACAGATCGAGATCGGCGCTCTCGTTCTCGGCGGTGAGCTTCGTGTTCTCAAACACCATTCGTACATTTCCGAGGGAAATGTCGTCCCACTTTGCAAGCTTGCGAAGGAGTTTTGAAACGTCGGACAGATTCAGTTTGTCATTTCTGTCAACATCACCTGCGGTAGCAGAGATATCTACGCTCCATTTTGCGATAGCCTGAAGCATTCTCGTGGCATCGGTGAGAGTGATCTTACCGTCCTTTGATGCGTCGCCCCAGATGATCGCCTTGACGGTCTCTCCTCCTGCGGTAACTGCATCATCAGAGCATACAGCCGCATCGTCGGTCTTGCCTGCAACGTCGACCGAGCCTGCGAAATTCGCTTTAAGCTCACCTACGGTAAGAGTTCCGTCGATCATGTCGACGATGCCGTTTTCCACTTTAAGATGAGAACTCTCAGTAAGAGTAAGTCCTGCATCATCTGCGAAGACTGACACGACACCGCCGGAGATCGTGAGTGCAGCCAGGATTGCGGATAGTAACTTTTTCATATACATTCCCTTTCCGGATGATATATAATTTCATTTTATTATATCACATGTGGATTTGCTTTTCAAGAATTCAATGGATATTTAGCAAATAATATTGTAATTTATCGCAAAATAACGCCTCGACGGAGGACGCCTTCAAACGACGAATAAATATACAAAGCTTTATGCATAAATATACGTAACAATATTCATCTCGGGACGTTTTTGAGCCATCTTTGTCACAATCTCCACCAAAATGCCTATATGCGCAGTAATGTTTGTGCAGGATTACGCTATGGATTTTACAAAAACCTCTTGAAATCCTACTATATGTGAGGTATAATAAATGGGTAAAATAAAATCACTTGCATAAATATGCATCGTTTATGCAATTCAGGAGGCTATCATGAAAAAGAATAAGGCTGATATCAAAAAAGTAGTCCTGGCGTATTCCGGCGGACTTGACACTTCCATCATCATTCCGTGGCTGAAGGAAAACTATAACAACTGCGAGGTTATCGCTGTTTCCGGCGACGTTGGACAGGAGAGCGAGCTTGAGGGACTTGAGGAGAAGGCACTGGCAACAGGTGCTTCCAAGCTCTACATCGAGGATCTCCGTGAGGAGTTCATCACCGATTATATCTACCCCACCCTGAAGGCGGGTGCGGTTTACGAGGGCGACTATCTCCTCGGCACATCCTTTGCACGTCCCGCTATCGCCAAGAGGATCGTTGAGATCGCAAAGGCTGAGGGTGCAGATGCTATCTGCCACGGCTGTACCGGTAAGGGTAATGATCAGGTGCGTTTTGAGCTGACTATCAAGGCGTTCGCTCCCGACATGGCGATAATCGCTCCTTGGAGAGAGTGGGACATCAAGTCCCGTGAGGAGGAGATCGAGTACGCAGAGGCGCACAACATTCCTCTGAAGATAAACCGTGAGACCAACTACTCCAAGGATAAGAACCTGTGGCACCTTTCCCACGAGGGACTTGATCTTGAGGATCCCGCAAATGAGCCTCAGTACAACAAGCCCGGCTTCCTTGAGCTCGGTATCTCTCCCGAGATGGCTCCCGATAAGCCTACATACGTAAAGATAGACTTTGAGCGTGGTGTTCCCGTAGCCATCGATGGCAAGAAGATGGGCCCCGTTGAGATCGTTGCAACTCTTAACAAGCTCGGCGGTGAGAACGGTATCGGTCTTGCCGATCTCGTTGAGAACCGTCTCGTTGGTATGAAGTCCCGTGGCGTATACGAGACTCCCGGCGGAACTATCCTCTACAGAGCACACAAAGTCCTTGAGACTCTCTGTCTTGACCGTGACACCCAGCACTACAAGGAGCTTGTAGCTGCTAAGTTTGCAGAGCTGGTTTATTACGGACAGTGGTTCACTCCTCTCCGTGAAGCTCTCTCCGCATTTGTTGACAAGACTCAGGAGACTGTTACCGGTTCCGTTACCCTCAAGCTCTACAAGGGCAACATGATCAATGCGGGCGTTACCTCACCCTACAGCCTCTATGATCCCGAGGTCGCTACCTTCGATGAGGATGAGGTTTACGATCAGTTCGACGCTGAGGGATTCATCAACCTCTTCGGTCTGCCGATCAAGATCAAGGCTCAGACCGATATGAAGAACGGCAAATAATTGCCGTCCTTCAGTGAAATCCACCTTCGGTGGGTGAAATCGCGCTGCGGCGCGGTGAAATATTCGCTTTGCGAATGTGAAATATTTGGCTTCGCCAAATGTTATTGTTGGATATGTCGCGATGCTCCATATCCGAAGGATTTTGATTACATCGGGACGATGTGAGCATCGTCCCCTACATCACGAAAGATTTAGATAAACTTTGTTCTTTCTCCTATTCAAAAGTTTTTGTGGAGGGAGCGCGAGGGAACCACTTTTCTCAAAAAGGGGTCCCCTCGCGAAAAATATTGAGGTAATAAAATGGCTGATAAAATGTGGGCAGGGCGGTTTAAGGCTGCCCTTGACAAAGAAGCGGATGATTTCAACTCATCCATACATTTCGACTCCCGTATGTGGCGTGAGGACATCACCGGCTCTATCGCTCATGCGAAGATGCTCTCAAAGTGCGGCATCATTTCCGATGCCGACCGTGATGCGATAATCGCAGGACTTGAAGCTATCTATGCAGAGCTTGAGGCCGGTACTATGGCGATCGACACGGACTGCGAGGATATCCATATGTTCGTGGAGAAGGTGCTTACCGAGCGTATCGGTGATGCGGGCAAGAGACTCCACACTGCGAGAAGCCGTAACGATCAGGTAGCCCTTGACCTTCGCATGTATATGCGCACTGCGGCGGCAGAGGTGAGAGAGCTTGCGACAGCTCTTTGCCGTACTCTCACCGATAAGGCTGAAGAGTACCGTGACACCATCATGCCCGGATATACTCATCTTCAGAGAGCACAGCCCATCACCTTCGGCCATCACCTTATGGCGTATGCAATGATGCTTCTCCGAGACATCGGAAGGATAAAGGATGCCGAGGCAAGGCTTGACGCATCTCCCATCGGATGCTGTGCCCTTGCAGGTACTACATATGCAACAGACCGCCGCTTTGAGGCGGAGCTTCTCGGCTTCTCCGAGATCTGTATGAACAGCCTTGACGGTGTTTCCGACAGAGATTTCGCTCTTGAGCTTATGAGTGCATTCTCCGTTATGATGATGCACCTGTCCCGTCTGTCCGAGGAGATCATCCTCTGGTCAAGCTGGGAGTTCGGATTTGTTGAGCTGTCCGATTCCTTTACTACAGGCTCGTCCATCATGCCCCAGAAGAAGAACTCCGATATTGCGGAGCTCGTTCGAGGTAAGACCGGACGTGTGTACGGCGATCTTATGTCGCTCCTCACAGCCATGAAGGGACTGCCTCTCGCATACAACAAGGATATGCAGGAGGATAAGGAGGCTATCTTCGATGCCACCGATACGGTGAAGAAATGCCTCAGCGTGTTCGCTCCCATGATCGAGACCATGAAGGCGAAGCCCGAGGCTATGGCAAGGGCGGCAAAGAGAGGCTTTATCAACGCCACCGATCTTGCAGACTATATGGTAGGTAAGGGCATACCCTTCCGTACTGCATACAAGATCACAGGCGAGCTTGTTGCATATTGCATCGACAAGGACTGTGTCCTTGAGGATCTGACAATTGACGAGTTCAGAAAGTTCTCCGACACCCTTGATGAGGGACTTTACGAGGCCATCGACCTTCGTGCCTGCGTTGACCGCAGACAGTCCGAAGGCGGTACCGCACCCGTGTGCGTAGATGCACAGATAGAGTGGGTAAGGGCGAAGCTGGCGCAGTGAAATCCTGCTTCGCAGGGTGAAATCCACGCACGGCGTGGATGAAATCGCTTTGCGATGAAATCCGACTTTGTCGGGTTATGGTAGATTTTCGCAAGCGAAAATCAATTATATTTGAAAAAGTTCATTCCTTCATTCTTTTATTTGAAAGTTTTGAGGGTGGGGCCCGGGGAGGGAACTTTTTCAAAAGTTTCCTCCCCGGCAAAAAAGGAGTAATTATGACAAAAGTATTCATTGACGGAAGTGCAGGAACTACGGGACTGCGCATACTTGACAGACTTTCCGCAAGAGACGGTATCGAACTGATCTCTCTCACCGAGGAGAACAGAAAAGATCCTGCGGCACGAAAGGCAGCCATCAACGAGGCTGACGTAGTGTTCCTTTGTCTGCCCGATGATGCGGCAAGAGAATCTGCGTCAATGTGCGAGAATGACCGCACGGTCATCATTGACGCTTCAACAGCACACAGGACCGCCGACGGATGGGTGTACGGATTCCCGGAGCTTTACGGGGAGGTGTCCGTTGTGCGTGATTCAAAGAGGATCGCTGTTCCCGGATGTCACGCAAGCGGATTTATCGCACTTGTGCGACCTCTCGTGCGTGCAGGCATCATCTCACCTGCGGCGCATCTGTTCTGCAATTCCGTCAGTGGATACTCAGGCGCAGGAAAAAAGACTATCGCTGTGTACGAGGACGCAGAGAGAGATCCTCTCCTCGATGCACCGAGACAGTATGCGCTCGGTCAGTCTCACAAGCATCTGCCGGAGATGAGCGTCATCACGGGAGTGAAGTCTGCACCCGTGTTCAGCCCGCTGATCTGCGATTTCTACAGCGGTATGGCTGTGACGGTCCCTCTGTTTGCTTCCGATATAAACGGAACCATTGAGGATATCAAGAAGATCTATGCCGAGACCTACACAGGTCCCATCGTGACCTACAAGGAGTCCGACTCCGAGGAAGGCTTCTACTCCGCTGCAGCACTTTCGGGCACCGACAGAATGGAAGTCACCGTTCACGGAAACGATGACCGCATCGTGCTTCTTGCGAGATACGACAATCTCGGAAAGGGTGCATCCGGTGCGGCAGTGCAGTGCTTCAACATCGTGACCGGCAGAGATCAGACAGAAGGACTGGAACTTTGATTCACAGGTGAATCAAAGTTCAGTGAAATCCTGCTTCGCAGGGTGAAATTCGCACTTCGTGCGAGTGAAATATCCGCTTTGCGGATGTGAAATATTTGGCTTCGCCAAATGGTGTGGAAGCTTTGCTCTGCAAAGTCGGCAAGCGCCGATGGGCAATCTTCGGCATAGCTTTGGCTGAAGGGCAAAGAAATCACACGACATATACGGCATTGACCAATGACGGCCAATGCCTGAATACCTGAAAAGGTTTAACCAAATCCCCTTTATATAAAAGTTTTTGGGAGAGGGGTGCGGGGAGAAACCTTTTCTCAAAAAGGGTTCTCCCTGCATAAAGGAGTATAGATTATGAATAAAATACCCGGCGGCGTGTGTGCCGCAAAAGGATTTACTGCCGCAGGAGTTCACTGCGGAATCAGAAAGAACCGTACCAAGCGTGATCTTGCCCTCATCGTAAGTGAGGTGCGCGGTGCTGCTGCTGCGGTGTATACTCAGAATCTCGTAAAGGGTGCGCCGCTAATGGTCACCCGTGAGCATATTGCCGACGGATACGCTCAGGCGGTAGTATGCAACAGCGGCAACGCAAATACCTGTAACGCAAATGGTATCGAGATCGCCGAGAAGATGGCGGCCATCACTGCAGATGCTCTCGGCATCTCTGCAAGCGATGTGATCGTTGCATCCACCGGCGTTATCGGTCAGCCTCTTGACATTGAGCCTATTGCGGCAGGTGTTCCCGAGGCGGCAAAGCTGCTTGGAGACTGCGGTGCAGATGCGGCTGAGGCGATAATGACCACTGACACCGTGAAGAAGGAGGTATCATACTCCTTCGAGGTCGGCGGAGCCCTTTGCAGGATCGGCGGAATCGCCAAAGGCTCAGGTATGATCCATCCCAATATGGCGACAATGCTATGCTTTATCACTACAGATGTGTCAATCTCTCCCGAGATGCTTAACAAGGCTCTGAAGAGTGATATCATCGACACCTTCAACATGATGTCCATTGACGGAGATACCTCCACCAATGATATGTGCAGTATTATTGCCAACGGTATGGCAGGCAATGCTGAGATCACCGCCGAGGGCGCTGATTTTGACGCATTCAAGGCGGCACTCAGGGCTGTTACCGATGAGCTTTGCAGAATGCTTGCGGCTGACGGCGAGGGTGCTACAAAGCTTCTTGAGTGCCATGTTGCGGGTGCTCCCGACAAGGCGACTGCAAGAACTGTTGCGAAGTCCGTTGTTTGCTCATCTCTCCTCAAGGCGGCGATGTTCGGTGCGGATGCAAACTGGGGACGTGTGCTTTGTGCAATCGGCTACAGCGGTGCCGATATCGACGTTACTAAGATCGCACTGTCCTTCAAGTCTGCGGCAGGTGAGCTTGCAGTATGTGAGAACGGTGCAGGGATCGACTTCTCCGAGGATGTAGCAAAGGTCGTTCTCTCCGAGAGTGAGATCGAGATCAATATCGATCTCTGCCAGGGAAGCGAGTGCGCTCTCGCAAGAGGATGCGATCTGACCTACGATTATGTAAAGATCAACGGAGACTACAGAACCTAAGCGGGGAAGCCCCCGCGGGCAAACTTCGGTGGAGTGATGCTGCAAATAAAGTACACTGACGAACGATACGTCTCAGTGCAAAGGCACTTTCGCCTGAATACCAAGAAATAATATCAAATCCCATTTTTATTTGAAAGTTTTTAGGGGAGGGGTCCGGGGAACACCCCTTTTCTCAAAAAGGGGGTTCCCCGGCAAAATGGAGTATAAACTATGGATATAAACAACGCACAGAGGGCGGAGGTGCTTGTTGAGGCACTGCCCTACATACAGAAATACTACGGCAAGATCGTAGTGGTAAAGTACGGCGGAAACGCCATGATAAACGAGGATCTCAAGAACTGTGTAATGGGTGACATCGTGCTGATGCACATGGTCGGCATCAAGGTAGTGCTCGTACACGGCGGCGGTCCCGAGATCACCGATATGCTCGGACG
>SVQM01000022.1 GCA_015065335.1 Oscillospiraceae bacterium
ATTGCCGCTTTCATCGTATTCGGTTCCGTTTCCCTCGCGCATGCCAGCCGTAAACTGGCCCTCGTATATGAGCTGGCCTTCCTCGTTATAAAGCCGGCCCTGGCCTTCATAGCTGTTGTTTCCGAAATCGCCCTGATAGATGGGCATACCGTTTTCCTGATACAGCTCGCCTGTGCCTATCATCTTGCCTTTTTCCAGTGCCCCCCGGTATTTCAGGTTTTCCATGGGCTCATCGTAATAAAGCTCTACCTTGCCTTTGTAAGGCTGTACGGAGATGAGCCGTTTTAGCTCGGAGAGCCGCTTTTCATATTCCTCTTCGGGAAGAATGTTCGGATTGTAGAAATATACGTCAATGTCGAAAAACTCCGTCAGATATTCAAGCACGTAGCTTGCGCACGGAGCACAGCAGGCGTGCAGAAGGAGTCTTGGACGGATACCCGCACTTTGTATTTCTTCGGTGATTTTATCAGTCAGAAGTTGGTAATTTGTCTTTTGCATATGTACCTCACTTTGAATTGCTCGGTGATATTATACCTCAAATGCGCAAAAAAATAAAGAGCTGCGGTGAAAACAGTTCAAAATGCTTCTGCGTTTTCTTGACAGTGCCGCCTGCCTATGGTAAAATTATTAAAATAAAAACACGAGGAAAACGATGAAAAAGGTTTATCTTTATACGGATGGCTCATGCCGAAGAAATCCCGGTCCCGGGGGATGGGGTGCTATTCTCAGGTATGGAAAAGCGGAAAAGGAAATGTCGGGAGGCGAGGCTGATACCACAAATAACCGCATGGAGCTCATGGCGGTGATCGAAGGACTTTCGGCGTTGAAGGAGCCTTGCGAGGTGGAGCTTTGCACCGATTCTAAATATGTGGCTGACGGACTTTCAAAGGGATGGGCTAAGGGCTGGCGTGCAAGAGGATGGAAAAAAGCCGACAAATCTCCTGCACTCAATCCCGATCTCTGGGAGAGGCTTCTTGAGCTTTACGAATTTCACCAGGTGGATATAGTCTGGGTAAAAGGTCACGCAGGTCATCCCGAAAATGAGAGATGCGACGAAATGGCGCAGGCGGAGAGTGGAAAGTATGATCTCACCTGAATTTCTGAGTGCCGTGAAAACAACGGCGATCATTTGGGTGTCGTTTCTGTCTGTACTCTCTGTGATTCTTACCGTGTGCGATAAGCTTTCATCGAAAAAACGAAGAGGAGCAAGAGTGCCTGAGGCGGCACTGTTTCTTGCGGCTGTTCTGGGCGGCAGTGCAGCGATGTACATTACGATGCTTGTTATGAGGCATAAGACAAATCACAAAAGATTTATGATAGGTCTACCTGTGATTATAGTTGCGCAGTACGGTATTCTCATGTATTGTATAAGATTTGCCGGATAAGCATCGTGCATTTTCTTGAAAAACGTCCTGTAGGTGCATTTTCTACGTCATTCTTCGTGTTTGCCTGCGTGCTGTACTGTTCAGATAAAAATGTCAGAAGTATTGCTGTGATCGGTGCATTTCTTGTATTTGCGGCGGTGATCATCACCGGCAGATCTCTTGTCGTCAGAGGTGTAAGAGTAGCTGTGACAGCATTGTCTGCAGGACTTTTGACAGCATCGCTGTTTTCGGTTATGACGGTGGATATATGGCTTGCACAGATCGAAGATTCGAGCTTTGAAGATGCACGGATCACGGGAGTTGTGCAGTCTGTTGTGTCAAAGACCTCTTACAGCGGATACTATATTGTGAAGCCCCTTGGAGACTCGTCACTTCCGGGAGATGTAAAGCTTTATTTGACGTGTGACAGCGGTGAATTTGCCGTGGGAGACAAGATCTGCTTTACGGCTGATATAATGCCCATCGAACGACCGAAGGATTATAAATATTCTCTTTATTCCGACGGAGTGCTTCTTTTCTGTGATGTAACGGAAGATGTGAGACTTGTCGGAAGATCATACGATATTGAAACAAGATTTTCGATGATGAGGGACTCTGTTTCTTCAAGGCTCACATCGGAAATGTCGGAGGAGTGCGGCGGATTTGCAAAAGCGCTCCTGCTTGGAGACAGAAGCGGACTTCCCGCAAATGTGAAAAGAGATTTCCGCTGTCTCGGAATATCACATATCCTCGCACTCAGCGGAACTCATCTGACCGTGATATTTGCGCTTGTGAGAAAGCTTATCCCGAACAGAGGGAAATTACGGTTCCTGCGATTTTTGATTCTTTTCGGCGGAGTGCTTTTCTATATGGCACTTACCGGCCTTCCCGCATCGGTGGTGCGCTCGGGGATAATGTTTATAATAGCTGCCACAGCAGATCTGATAAACAGAAAAGCCGACAGCTTTACATCACTGTCGGTTGCGGTTCTTGTGATCTGCATTCTTAATCCCTTTGCCCCTTTCGATGTGGGACTTCAACTGTCCTATGCGGCAGTTGTCGGGCTTGTTATATCTGACGGAATACAAAAGATGCTTCGTGTCGGAAATGGCTCTGCGCTCTCAAGGATAAGCTCAAAAATCATCTCCGCTTTCACGGTGCCTGCGTTCCTTTTGCCGCTTCTGTGGCTGAGATTCGGTGAGATATCACTTGTATCGCCTTTGGCGAATCTTCTGCTGGTGCCTCTGTTGGTGCCGATACTTCCGGTGCTTGTGATCCTTTTGATGTTCTCATTTATTACGCCGTTGTTTTCTGCTTTTTCAGCTGTTTCGGAAATTTTCATATCCGCTGTGCTGATGATCGTTGAAGCCTGTGCAAAGCTGTCGGATTTTATTCTCCCCATGAGAGGTACAGCCTCTTTTGTGGCGATGATGCTTTTCGGGATAGCTGTTGTGTTGGCGATAATGACACACGGACGTATGAGAAAAATATCCGGATGTGTTTCGATAATGCTTTTGTCGGCTGTGATTTTTGTATCTCAGCTCAGCCAGATCTGTGATCAGCGGAAAATGAACGTGTACTATGCCTCATCGGGAAATGATGATGCAATAGCATTGGCATCGGATGGTTGTACGGTTCTTGTGGATATCGGGATGTATCAGACAGCGATAATGAAAGCTGCAGATAACGGTCTCAGTATGAGGATAGATGCTCTTGTGCTTACTCATCTCCATCGCAATCACAGGAGGACGGTAAATATGCTTTATGAAGGATATTATTTGAAAAGCATATGGCTTCCCGTACCGTATAACGAAGAGTCGGAGAAAGTGTTTGAGGAAATATCCGAAGATGCAGAAAGCATCGGGGTAACAGTGTATTCATACGTTCCCGGTGAAATGATTTCATTCGGGAATTGCCGTATGACGGCACCTGTGATCGAATGGATCGGCGGATCCTCCCATCCTGCGATAAAATTTTCCGCAGAATGTGATGGCGGGGAGGTGTCGTACGGTTCAGCGGGCGCATCATGGGACGTGTCTTCCGATAATTGTGTGAGGATCGTGGGTGTTCACGGTCATGAGGCAAACGGAGCTTTGTCGGATGATGAATATTTGTATACGGTGATCCCTTCAGCGTGTGCTGAAAATTTCGACAGTATCCCCGTGTCGTCGGTCATTTCGGATCTCACAGAGATATGTTTCGGAGACTCTCCGACTGTCAGGGATGTGCGGAAATAGATTCGATCAGATCCTCGATAACTTCAAATGCGCAGCATGGCGTAACGGTACCTGTGCATATCATATCAAATATGCGGTATATGAGGTCGGGATCATTTGTTATATCGTGGATCGTGACAGATTCGGATCCGTGCAGACAGATGTTTATCGAATAAAATGTTCTCCCGTTCTCACTGTTTTTGAGCAGATCATATATGATAGTCAGATCACCTGTCGTGACCGTGCGTGTTTCGGGAAATTTGCCGTAAACGGCATCGAACGGCTGATTGTTTTCCATGAGGATCTTCTTTCGTTCTTTGATGTAATGGGTATTGTAACATCGAAAATGGGTATGAAGATTAAGAAAATCGTGAAAAAACGTAAAAAAGCCGTTTTTTCGTGATTATTGTGAAATATTCGGCGAAAAACAGGGCTTTGATAAGATCGGATTGCGTATTTATAACACATATGAGATGTGAGTATGAATTTAGAAATTATAATATAGCTTGATCTATATGAGACATTTCAATTATTACACAAATATTTATATTACAACCCCAAAATAGATTGCATAAAATTTACATAATTGCGTTTTGCGTGGAAAGGCTATAAATATGAGAAATGCGGACCTTTTTCTTGAACTTTATAAAAATCTTGAGGAGCTTCTTGAGGTTAAATATTCCGATGGTAAAAAGCTTGTCGGAAGTGCTGTGATGAGATACTATAACGATGATGAGAGCAAAAAATGGCGTGAGGAGCTTAACATTTGCCGTGAGATGCGAAATATGCTGTCCCATCATGCAAAGATCGGCGGGAAGCCTGTTTTTGAACCGTCCGATGAGATAATTGAGGTGCTCAGACGTATACTTAACGATGTGAAAAATCCACCTGTATCAATGAGCATCGCAACACGTGCAAGCAAGCTGACAACGTGCATTCTTGATGATCTTGCGGAAAATGTGATACATAAGATGAAAGAAAACGGTTATTCCCATGTTCCCGTAATGGAGAACGGAAAACTGATAGGTGTGTTCAGCGTAGGAACTGTGTTTTCAATGATAGAGAAATACGGAGTGGACGGTGTGCGCAAGAATTCAAGGATACGTGATTTCGAGGAGTTTCTTCCCGTTGAAAATCACACCACGGAGAGCTTCGGATTTGTGTCCGACAGTGCGCCTTTCAGCGGACTGAAGCATAGATTTACCGCAAAAGGCCCCCATGAACGGCGTGTTGCGGCACTGTTCGTAACGGCAAACGGAAATAAAAATGAAAAGCTTCTCGGAATGATAACCCCCTGGGATATGATAAAGGGAAAATGATAGAGTATAGACTAAATACTGAAACCGTCGATTAAATTCGGCGGTTTTTTATATCACATTCTACCACACGAATATAGTTTTGTCAACACAAAATGAGTATTAGGATGAAATGATCCGTTTCTTTTTGTAAAATAATAAAAAAGGAGGGATGTGTATGGCTTTTGGAGATGTGCTTCGCAGTCTTCTGTGCGATAGGGATATGACACAGAAGGAGCTTGCCGCAAAGCTGAACATTGCCGCATCAACGGTTGGAAATTATATACAGAACAGCAGAGAGCCGGATTTCGAAACGCTGAAGCAAATTGCAGATCATTTTGACGTGTCCGTTGATTATTTGCTTGAACATCCCTTTAATAACGTAAATTCTGTTGATGAAGAACACCTTTTGTGCATCTATAGGGCAATGATGCCGGAGCAAAGAGAGATGTTTACAGAGCAAGGCAAAGCTATTGTAAGGTTAAACAACAAGAAAGAATGAAAAGAATCGTTGATCCCGAAAAATCAAACATTATTTGAGAGCGAGCCGTTACGGATATCGAGATAGATGCAATATCAAGAGTTCTCGGTGTTTCCCTTGATTATCTGTTCGGAAGAGAATAAGAAAGTGACGAGCTTCACTGCTGTGAAACTCGTCACTTGTTTCTTTATTTATCATAGAATACATCTGCAACCTCAAATATGCTGATGTGTGCTTTGGGATCGATCTTGTGTACGATCTCCTTAAGCTGTACTACCTGAAAACGGTTTACTACAAAACAAACGAGATTCATATTATTTCCGGAATAACCGCCTTTAGCATCGAGAACCGTAACACCGCTTTCGAATTTTTCAGAAATGGCTGCACAGACCTCGTCCTTTTTGGAGGTGACGATCATTGCACATTTTTCACGGTCGATACCTTCTACGATGTAGTCGATGGTTTTAAGTCCTGCCGCATATGTAACTATTGAATAAAGAGGCAGTATCCAGCTTTTTAAAATGATTCCGCTTACGATGTACAAAATCAGATTATACGCCATAACAAAGGTGCCGACGGAAATACCGATACGCTTTGCAAAGATCACTGCCATTACCTCGACACCGTCCATTGCACCGCCGAATCTTATGGCAAGACCGCTTCCTATACCTGAGATCACACCGCCGAACAGGGCACAAAGAAGAAGATCTGTTCCGGCAAGGGGAGATGCGAAATTTACGTCTACGGGAAGCACATCGGTTATGAGCCATGCACAGACTGAGTATATCGTGATCGTATAGATAGCGTAAAAAGTAAACAGCTTACCCTGCTTTTTAAGTCCGTAAAGGAAAAGCGGGATGTTAAGAATAAGCAGGAATACGGACAGTGAGAGATATTCCGGTGTGATCTGGGAAAGAAGCATCGATGTTCCGGATATACCGCTGTCGTACAGCTTTACGGGTGCGAGAAAAAACGTGATACCTATAGCATTTACCATTCCTGCCACAGTGAGCATAAGGAGCGTTGCAGGTGATATGCGACTTGCATTTGATTTTTTAGACAATATCTGATCTCCTTATATTTATATTTGTTATATTGTATCATAAATCTACTGTGTATGCAACCGAAAATAATGAAGTGTTTTGAAATTAAAAATTAAGGGGCTGTTTTCACAGCCCCTTTCTCATTTATTCATTTTATTCATAGTAATTTATTTTGATGTAGCTTTCATCCACGGGACGGGCTTCAAAATTGTAAAGCTGTTTTGCAACAAGATTAAATTCATTACGCCATAGATGAGAGATACCGCCGTCAAGGTCAATACCGAGCGATTTTTTTACAGGGATCATTTTGTGAACCCTTATATTGGTGCTGAAAGCAACGCCATACCCTGTACAGTTAGGGATAACAAGCTCAAGAGTATCGCCTGTTCGTTCAATATAAAGATTTCCAAAGGAGGTCGCTTCACTGAAATCGTAGATAACAAGCACATTCTCTTTAAAGAAATCGGCAGTATACGTCTCTTTCAGCTCTGTCGAGCTGTAGGAATTTGTATCGTCGATCTGCTCCATACGGTACATCTCTGAATGTTCGTTTATGTACTTGTCAAGACCGTCGGTGCTCTTTATTACGGAGGTCTCAAAGAAGAACTGTTCCGTATCCATAAAGGTTTCTCTGCTTTCAGCTTCAACATTCAGCTTGCAGTACAATTCAAAGTCCTCGGCAATGCCGTCGCAAAGCTCAACATCCCATTTTGCTATGAGCTTCAGTATCATTACTACGTCGAGTAGGGTTATCTTTTTGTCACCGTTCAGATCAGCCGCAAGAATATCGGGGCGGGTACGGTAATAGTTGCGTGCGATGAAGTGGAGAATATCGGTGGCATCGGTCAGCGTTATTTTTCCATCGTCGTTTATATCTCCGAGAAGCGCATATTCAAGCTTTATCATGTCGGGCGATGCGGTACCGAATCTTATCTTTTCCGTATCCGCATGATCGGCACAGACTGTCATGCGCTTGCAGAAATATCCGGCGTCACACTCGATATTGTAGTACAGGTAAGTGGCGGGATCAAGGTTTTCAAAATCCGCAAATGGCTTTGTGTGCTCCGCATCCGTATAGTAAAGGATGCGGCAAGGCTGGGGTACGGGCGTTTCGGGAGCAGCTTCGGCTATGGCGATGCTTTGCGCAGGTACATAGAGAAGGATAGCTGACAGTACAGCTGTGATAAATCGGGTAAGCTTTTTCATGGAAGAACTCCTTTCAATTATTTATTCTCATTCAGATATGCGTGCATATGGTATTTTTTTGTAACTTCGGTCTTGTCCTGGTCCTCTCCGGACGTATAGGAGATTATTTCCGTTGTGTTTTGTGTGAATACGCTGTTTTCCGCTTCAACGAGGAAGAAAGTGTATACGGGGAGATCGTTTTTTTCCTTTCTGTATCGCATATCAGCACCCAGAATAAGTTTGTCTTCATTGTTGTCATAAAACAGACGAGGGTTTATGTCACTTACATTGCTATCTGCCTGAACCGGTATGAGATACAGCCTTTTTGCACCGAAGAAAGCTTCATCATATTTCGAAAGATCGGAAATAAATGCTCTCGCTTCATATCCATCCATTCCCTGAGAGGTGAGATTTGCGTCCTCTATCATTTTAATAAGGGTGTCAATGTCATTCCTCGAATCGAATTTGAGTACGCAACCGTTAGAGCTGTTCACACACATGGGTGTACTTGTGAGATCAAGCTCTGATGTGATATAGCTGAGGCTGTAACCCGAGTATTCGTAATATGTATAGGAGGAGATGATTCCCGAATGAGATCTGAGATACGGCACGAATACCTCACGTGTAGAAGGAATATAGTACGGCGCCTTCGTTTCCTTTGACGAGATCACGGTGCCGCTATAGGCATTTACGGTGTAGTCGAACTGAACACCGTTTTTCTTTCTGAAATTGGTACTGTAGAAGCGGATCTTGTACATCGGTGTACCGTTATCTACATACGAGGTACAGGTGAGATCTATAACACTGTTGGTGTTTCGGTTGAGATTTGCGTGCCTTGAGGCGATGAGCCGTGCATCATCGGGGGTAAAGTTTACGGGAAGCACTGTAGGCTCAGGCTCTGCAGTGTCAGTGGTACCGGATTCGATGGGAGTCGGTGCGGTCTCGATCGTCTCGGTATTTTGGACGGTCGTGTCAGATGTAGTCTTATCTGTACCGTGATCCGCATTCGGTTCCGGCGCCGATGTAACAGCTTCACTACTGTTTGGGACGGGAGGAGTATCGTTTTCGGCGGCATCGTTTTTGAACATAACAATACTTCCGTCAGAGGCATTTATGGTAAAACCGTAATTATTTCCGGAATAATTCAGTTTTATTTCATATACCATTATTCCGTCTTTGAGGGTGAGCTCGGTCTCTGAATCCACATTTTCGGTGTCGATTGAGCTAAGATTCGCATAATTCATGGCAGATTCCATGGCTCCGTCTATACCGATGTAAGCTTTATCGCTGGGACAGCCGGAGAAGTCTACGTCATCAATATTTATGCCGTTGCTTGAGGCGATCAGACAAAGCTCGTTTATACTGAGTGCGGCAAGATCATCAAGGGTATAAAGCTCACTTGAATCGGATATCTTGAGGATCAGCTGTGCTTTGCCTGGGGTGATGCCGTATTTTTCCGAAACGGAATCGATAGAGGGATCATCCATTGTCTGACTCAGCACTGCACCGGAAAAGCTGTCTGTATCGAGAAGCCTTTCCACATCCTTTGCAAGACGAGATCTCAACTCCGAGCTTTTCTTGGAATCACTGCTGTTGACGCTTATCAGGATTGAATTTGAGATATCGCTTATATACCCGTGCTTCATCATTGAGCTGACGATGGCATTTACCGTAATGTCAAGATTACTGTTATCAAAATTCATACCCTCAATTATCTTATCACCGTCAGCGTTTTTGGATGTGACCGAAAGGACTACATCTCTGGAATTCACCTTGATCTCAATGGAGGGATTTACGTCAAGAAATACAGTGGAGCTTACGGAGACTGCGTCGTGATACTTGTATGCACCGAAGAGACTGCCGAGCAGTATAACGAATGTCGCCGCAATGGCGATAGCTTTACGGAATATTTTTGTATGATACCATTTTTGCGGTTTTTCGGATGTATGGCTCTTTTCTTCCGAAGGAAGATCTGCAAGTATGGAGTCGAGAACATCCGGTACGGCATTTTCAAATGCGGTCTTTATTCTGTTTTCTGTGTTTCTGTTATTCATACCTTACCTCCCATGAAAGATTTTTCCAGCTTTGCTATAGCTCTGTTGTATTTTGAAATCACGGTAGACAGCGGAATATTCATAAATTCTGCTATCTCCCGATGAAGAAATCCCGATACTGCATGGAGTACTACTATGCGGCGTTCATCGTCGGAGAGCTTTCTGAGGCATTCTCTTATCAGTATGCGGTCATCCTCCGATACATCTGCAGAAAACTCAAGCTCTTTTTCAGGATCGAGCTCTGTCTCATCTGTGAAATTCTTTTTTTCTTTTAATCTTTTGAGACAAAGATTTTTCGTGATGGTGATGATCCATGCCATTGGTTTTCCCTGTGATATGTAATCCTTTGCGGCTGAATAGAGCTTGACGTAACAGTCATGGAGGATATCCTCTGCGTCGTGTGTGTCTTTCATTACTGAAAGGGCATAAGAATATACGGAAGCTTTTGTGTGATGATATAAAAGACCAAGAGCCTCTGTATCACCGACGGCGATCTGTTCGATATATGAGTCGATGAGATCTGAGTCGGATGAGTTTTCTTTTGCGAGGACCAGACTGAGTAAGACCATATCTACGCTCCTTTCATAAGTCAAATTGAAAACAAGACCTACACTTTTTTGTTTTAAGAGAGTGTGTGGATTTTGTTTGTAAAAAGCGCTTTCATTTAGATAATCTCCGTGACGTCGGTTTTATTGCATAGAGCATAAAAATTTTTTCTGTTATCAAAAAAGTCCGAAAACCGTCGGGATTTCGGACTTTTTGGTTTATGTTAGTTTTTAAGGCTCTGGAGAGGTGCGGGGATCCTGCCGCCGCGAGCAATGAATTTTGCGGGGCTGAGTCTTGCACGGAGAGGCATTACGGGACCGGAGCCGAGAAGTCCGCCGAATTCAAGCTCGTCACCCACATCTTTTCCGATGGCGGGGATAAGTCTTACTGCGGTGGTCTTTGAGTTTACCATACCGATAGCCGCTTCATCTGCGATGATAGCGGAGATAACGTCGGCGGTAGTGTCACCGGGTACTACGATCATGTCAAGTCCAACGGAGCACACAGAGGTCATAGCCTCCAGCTTTTCAATGGAGAGATCTCCCGAACGGGCCGCATCGATCATTCCCGCATCCTCGGATACGGGGATAAATGCACCTGAGAGTCCTCCTACATGTGATGATGCCATAACTCCGCCCTTCTTTACTGCATCGTTAAGCAGTGCAAGCGCAGCGGTAGTTCCGTGGATTCCGCAGATCTCAAGTCCCATCTCCTCAAGGATGTGGGCAACAGAGTCACCTACGGCAGGTGTGGGAGCAAGGGAGAGGTCAACGATGCCGAAGGGGACACCGAGTCTTTTTGATGCTTCGGTGCCTACGAGCTGTCCCATACGGGTGATCTTGAATGCGGTACGCTTGATGATATCAGCAACCTCGCTGAGATCTCCGTCGGGACACTTTTCAAGTGCCGCACGGACAACACCGGGACCTGATACACCTACATTTATAACACAGTCGGGTTCGCCGACACCGTGGAATGCACCTGCCATAAAGGGATTATCCTCCGGTGCATTACAGAATACAACAAGCTTTGCACAACCGATACAGTCACGGTCAGCGGTGATCTCCGCCGCTCTGCGTATCACTTTGCCCATCATTCCTACGGCATCCATGTTGATACCTGCCTTGGTGGAGCCCACATTTATGGATGAGCATACCTTTGTGGTCACGGACAGAGCCTCGGGAATTGAGTCGATAAGCTCACGGTCGCCTGCGGCAAAGCCCTTGTGTACCAGTGCGGAATATCCTCCGATGAAGTTTACGCCGATCTCGTTTGCGGCACGTTCAAGGGTGAGTGCATACTTCACGGGATCACCGCCCGATACTGCGGTAAGCATGGCGATGGGAGTGACGGATACACGCTTGTTGATGATCGGAATACCGTACATCTCCTCGATCTCATCTCCGGTAGCAACGAGCTTTCCTGCAAGACGAGTGATCTTTTCGTAGATCTTCTCACAAGCACGGTCGATATCGCTGTCGGCACAGTCGAGGAGGGATATTCCCATTGTGATAGTTCTTATATCCAGATTCTCATTTTGGATCATGGATATGGTTTCCATGATATCATTAAGGTTAAGCATCTCTTAAAGCACCTCTCAGATCCTGTGCATGGAGTTGAAGATATCCTCATGCATTACACGGATGTCAAGATTCATCTCGCTGCCCATCTTTCCGAGAGTTTCGGAAAGAGATGAAAGGGAACAGGACATCTTGTCGATCTCTGCGAGCATGACCATTACGAACATATCCTGAAGGACTGACTGAGTAACATCAACGATGTTGATGTTGTTGTCGGCACATATGTTTGAAACCTTTGCAAGAATACCTACGGTATCCTTACCGATTACTGAAATTACAGCTCTCACGGTAAAATCCTCCGTTGTTTATGATGTAATTATTTTAACACAGTTATCTGTTCTTTACAATAGGCATAGTGCCGAATTACCGTACAAAAAAATATTTTTTTGAAATAAATTGGGCAAATATTGATATTTGCTATTGTTTTAAATTGAAAAATATAGTAAAATATATGATGGTTAATTTTAACCGTAATCGTTGAAAGGAAAAAATTTTATGCAAACCATGAAAAAAGTGCTTGCGATTTTTATCGGAGTTATGGTGCTTATCGGTGCATCTGTGTGTATCGGTGCGGCTGATAGCGGAGAGATTAGCATTACTGCAAAAAACGCAAGCTCGGGTGAGCTTGAGATCAAGCTCCAGAACATCAGTGAATACTACCTTGGAAATGTCAATATAAAGGTTTCTCCCGTATCGGGAAGCGGAGCAAAGGTAAATTCCTTCGGAATAGGAAGTGCATCCGGTGAGGATGAGGTATATTCAGTTGAGCCCGGCGGAGCTGTTACGGCTTATGCTAAGGTATCATCAACAAACAAAGGAAATACTGTTACAACTACAGAGGGAACTGCTGCTTCTTCAAATAAGCCTCCGAAAACTTCAGCTACACAAAAGAATCCCGGAAAAACAGATCCCTCTAATGAAATTCCGGAGCCTGTGGAAAGTGATGTTGTTACTGTAGATACTGTGACAGAGACAATAGATGAGACATCTGAGTCCAAAGAATCTACCGATAAAAAAACAGACAAGGATACAGATGCGGAATCTGTACATAACGTCTCTACGGATGGAAGTGAAACTATAGCTGCTGCCGACATAAACAGCGGTTCCGGCAATGATGAGGGTGATGTAAGCAGTGACGATGCATCAGGCGGTGAGGATGACGGCACTTCTCCTCTTGTATGGATAATCCTTGGTGCAGTTATTGTAGCTGTAGCTGCAGTTGTCGTTGTGATCTTTGTGAAGAAAAAGAAGAATATCACAAAGGATATCTCCTCTGTCATCGTGTTTGCGTTGCTTCTCGGTACGCTTGCGTCTCTCGGCGGTAATGTGAATGCGGCTGACGGTATTACCGTTCCCACTGCGGGTTTTGCATCAAAGATCATTGAGCTGTCGGGCGGCAGGGGTTCCGTTGAGGTCACTGTTGAATACCTCATCGCACCGAAGCCCATCGTTCAGGAGCTGAAAAACAAGCGCAGAGCACCTTCAAGCTCAGAATGTAATGACGGTAATACTCCCGAGAGTGCTATCGTTGAGGGTGCAGGTCCCCTTACAAGCTTTGACATATATGTCGGTAAGAATAATATGATGTTCTTCGGTGATGCCATTAAGGATTACAAAGGACAGACCATAATGAACGATGCCCGCCTTGATAAGCTCGCAAAGTCAATGAACAACAGAGATAAGTGGGCAAAGGATAACGGTATCAAGCTCTATCTTGTAATAGCGCCTAATAAAACGTCTGTGTATCCCGATTACATACCCGATAAAGTAAGGGCGGGAGCAAAGACCAACGCCGATGCAGTGGTGGAGTATCTTGCAAACAACAGTACCGTTGAGGTGATCGATCTGAGAGCACCCGTTAAGGCGGCGAGATCCACATACGGTGACGATCTTTTCTACAAATACGACACTCACTGGAATCAGAACGGTGGATTTGCGGCATATACCGAGATCATGAAAAGAATAAATGAGGATGTGCCCGGTGCCATAACTCATTCGAAGAATCAGTACGATGTAACAAGCAAAGAGACATACATGAAGGATATGACATGGTATCTCGGCCATTACAGCAAATATACCGACTACGGTCCCATGTATACACTGAGAAGCGGAATGACTGCTACGATCACCTCCAGACTGAGCAGTGACAGCTATGACTGGCACGGACAGTTCCAGTACTGTTATAAGTGGAGTGACGGATATGCTGATTCTCTGAAGAATGTATCATACGAGAATAAGTTCAATGAGGGTGCACCGTCTCTTTATATGTACCGTGATTCCTTCTCTGTGTCTATGCTCCATTTCCTGAAGGACAGCTTCCATAAGTCTACCTTTGATTGGAGCTATGAGTTCAGTCAGTCTGAGATCCTCAGATCAGGTGCGAATGTGGTCATAATGGAGGTCGTTGAAAAACAGCTTCTTGAATTTACAAACAAGGCAAAATAATAACTTTTAAATAGTGAGGTATCTATCATGAACGCAAAAAGGATCATTACAGCTCTCCTTGCGGTAGCCTGTCTTTCATTTGCGGCTTGCTCCGGCGGAGAGGATGACAATAAAAAAACAGCTCAGACTACGACGGAGACTGCTTCGGGGAATACTGACAGCGGGAATAGTGCGTTTTCTGATCTTAAAGGAACTGTTGACGGTGTAAAGGAGTTCTACTCCGATGATGTTGAGTTTCTCTTTACCGAGGATGAGTACAGCGAGGATGTGCTTATATTTACTTACGGACTTGAGGATGAGAAATTTATAAATGCTACAGAGAGCTTCGTTGTCACCGAATGTGACGGAATGCTTGCCGATACCTTTGCCGTTATCAATTTCAAAAAAGGCACCGATAAGGCACTCATCTCAGAGGCTGCCGAGGCAATAAAGAGCGTGTATGTGGACGGACTTGTAAGTAAGCTTTCTGCATACAGCCCTGAGGAGTGCAAGGCGGCTGAAAATTACGTGTTGAAAGAATACGACAGTGCGATCATGCTCGTTATTTCAGCAAAGAATGCGGATGCGATCATGTCTGCCGCAGAGAAATAAGGCAGAGGTTTGGGATGAAACTGACAGAATTATTCGGTAGAGGGAAACCGATGCTTTCATTTGAGGTGTTTCCTCCAAAGACAGACGATAAATACGACTCGGTGAAGCATGCGACCGAAGAGATAGCGAAGCTTCGCCCCGCATACATGAGTGTAACTTACGGTGCGGGCGGTGGTACAAGTGATTACACTCTTTCCATCGCATCGAATATCAAGGACAATTACGGTGTTCCGTCTCTTGCGCATCTTACCTGTGTCTCATCGGACACGGAGACGGTAAGAGCTCAGCTCACTAAAATGAAGGAGTTCGGCATAGAGAATGTTCTTGCCCTGAGAGGAGATATCCCCGAGGGAGAAGAGAATACCGTTCGTGCATATTCCTATGCATCAGAGCTTGTGCGTGAGATAAAGGAATTCGGAGATTTCTGTATCGGTGGTGCCTGCTACCCCGAGGGGCATGTGGAATCACAAAGTCAGAAGGAGGATATCCTTCATCTCAGAGAAAAGGTCGATGCAGGATGCGAATTCCTCACCACTCAGATGTTCTTCGATAATAATATTCTGTATAATTTTCTCTATAAAATAAGAGAAGCCGGTATCACGGTCCCCGTTGTTCCGGGGATAATGCCCGTGACTAACGGAGCTCAGATCGAGCGTATATGTAAGCTGTCGGGAACATACCTTCCTCAAAGATTCAAGCAGATAGTAGACCGCTTCGGAAGCGATCCCGATGCGATGAAGCAGGCGGGAATCGCTTATGCTACCGAGCAGATCATCGATCTGTTTGCAAATGGGGTAAATGCCGTACACGTTTATTCGATGAATAAACCTGATGTTGCAGAGAAGATCATGGAAAATCTCTCTTGTATTATCGGAAAGAATGAGGGTGGTGCTCTATGAGCGTCACCCTTCTTGCCTTTGATGCAAATGATCTTCGGGTATCTATGTCCGATGCCATGAGGTATATGGGTGTATCCGGTGATGCTCCCGATGTTAAGACGATTGCCGAAAATCTTCTTCCCGAGCTTTGTTATGCGGCGAAGCCGAAGGTGTGTTTTCGTGAATTGGAAATGGTATTTGACGGAGATCGGCTGAATGTCGGCGGTATTCGTACAAATAGCGAGGCTCTCATGAAGAATCTGGAGGGGTGTGCATCAGCGTATGTCTTTGCCGCAACTCTCGGTGTGGGTACAGACCGTCTCATATCACGGTATTCAAAGCTTGAAACTTCAAAAGCAGTGATCCTCGGTGCACTTGGATCGGCAATGATCGAGAGCTTGTGTGATGAGGTCTGTGCTGTGCTTGAACGTGAACAGCAGAGCATCGGTAACTTTATAAAACCGAGATTCAGCCCCGGATACGGCGGGTTTGAGCTGACGGCACAAAGGGAGATCGCAGATATACTTGAAACAGAAAAACGGATAGGACTGTATTTTACCGACAGCCTTATGATGATCCCCGAGAAATCGGTAACGGCAGTAGTGGGGATATATAAAAAATAAAGGAACGATCATCATGTTTGATATTAAATCACTTACAGAGAACAGAGTTATCCTTTTTGACGGCGGTATGGGTACCATGCTTCAGGAAATGGGACTTCTCCCGGGAGAAGTGCCTGAGAAGTGGAATATCCTCTATCCCGAAAGGATCAGATCAGTTCATCGAAAATATATTGAAGCGGGTAGTACGGTCATCACGGCAAACACTTTCGGCGGATGCCGAATAAAATTTCCCGCCGACGGTGACATATCCTCTGCAGATGTTATCAAGGCAGGTGTGAGACTTGTACGTGAAGCTATCGCAGAGGCGGAGGCTGACGGAATCACGGGAGAGAGATTTGCCGCACTTGATATGGGACCTACGGGACATCTTTTGAAGCCTCTCGGAGATCTTGATTTTGAGGATGCTGTGGCGGCGTATACCGAAATGGCACGAATAGGTGAAGCGGCGGGAGCAGACCTTATCCTTATAGAGACCATGAACGATTCTCTTGAAACAAAAGCGGCGATCCTCGGCGCAAAGGAGGGCTCGTCTCTTCCCATAGTGGTAACCAATGTTTATGATGATACAGGGAGGACCATGACCGGTGCAGATCCCGGAGCAATGATCGCTCTTGCGGAGGGAATGGGTGTTGCGGCTGTGGGAATGAACTGCGGACTTGGCCCCGATTCAATGTTGAAGCTGATGACGGCATTTGCCGAAAACGCATCGGTGCCGGTAGTTGTAAATCCCAATGCAGGGATTCCCAGAACGGAAAACGGTGTTACGGTATTTGACGTAACACCTGCTGAATTTGCAAAATATATGAGAGATATAGTTCTTGCGGGTGCGTCTGCTGTAGGTGGATGCTGCGGAACTACTCCCGAGCATATAAAGCTTACCGCCGAGGCGGTAAAGGATATTGTGCCCCATTCCGTGAAAGATAAGGGAAAATGTGTTGTATCCTCTGCCACTCATGCAGTGGAGATCGGCGATGCTCCCATTCTTATAGGTGAGCGTATCAATCCTACGGGAAAGGCGAAGCTGAAAGCAGCACTCAGAGAGAATAATATGACGTATATTCTCGGTGAAGCTGTGGCACAGGCGGAAAAGGGAGTACATATTCTTGATGTTAATACGGGACTTCCCGAGATAGATGAAGTGAAAACGCTTTCATCGGCAGTTGCCGAAATTCAAGGTGTGACAGACCTGCCTCTGCAGATCGATACTTCCGATCCCGAGGCTATGGCTGCGGCAATGCGGATATATAACGGTAAGCCTATGGTCAATTCCGTGAACGGTAAAGCCGAGAGCATGGAGGCGGTCCTGCCTCTCGTGAAAAAATACGGCGGTGTTGTTATTGCGTTGACTCTTGATGAATCGGGTATTCCGGAAACGGCGGAGGGAAGGCTTGCCATTGCAAGAAAGATAGTGGAATATGCAGAAAAATTAGGCATAAGCCGAAAAGATATTATTGCAGATCCTCTTGCTATGGCGGTAAGCTCAGATCCCCGTGCCGCAAAGGTAACCCTCGATTCTATTGAGCTGATACGCCGTGAGCTTGGTATAGGCGTGAGCCTCGGAGTGTCAAACGTTTCATTCGGTCTGCCTGCCCGTGAAGTCGTGACCGCATCATTCTTTACTATGGCTTTGGCACGAGGGCTCGGTGCGGCGATCATGAATCCTTATTCGGTGGAGATGATGAAGGCATATCGCTCTTTCCTTGCCCTCAATGGGATGGATGATGGATTTGCAGGCTACATCTCATTTGCCGAAGGACTTCCGAAGCCCGGTGAAACACAGTCTGCGGTCAAAACAAATACCGCAAATTCCGCAAACGCCGAAGGACTTCACGGGGCTATAATCAAGGGAATGAGAGAGCTTGCGGGGACACTTGCGGCGGAGTCGCTTTGTACAAGGTCTCCTCTGGATGTAATAAATGAAGAAATAATTCCGGCACTTGACGAGGTCGGAAAAGGCTTTGAGAAGGGTACGGTGTTTCTGCCGCAGCTCCTTATGAGTGCTGAGGCGGCAACTGCAGCTTTTGCGGAAGCGAAAGCAAGGATCCCCAAAAACGAAGGCGCATCAAAGGGCAACGTAGTGATCGCTACCGTAAAGGGAGATATTCACGATATCGGAAAAAATATCGTCCGTGTGCTTCTTGAAAATTACGGATATAATGTTGTTGATCTCGGAAAAGATGTATCCCCTGAAAATATCGTCACAGCAGTGGCTGAAAGCGGTGCGGGACTTGTTGGTCTGAGTGCGCTTATGACAACTACCGTTCCTGCAATGGCGGAGACCATAAAACAGCTTCGTGAAAGCGGTTCTGCGGCGAAGATCGTCGTGGGAGGTGCAGTGCTGACGAAGGAATATGCGGATATGGTCGGTGCGGATAAATACGCAAAGGATGCTATGGATACAGTCAGATATGCCGCAGAGGTGTTCGGAAACTGATAATATTATGTAAGGATAAAAACAGAGCCTTTCGCTGAAAGGCTCTGTTTTTTACGGTGTATTATTTGCCCAGTGTAATGTCCCACTTGGCAATATATTTCAGTATCATTGATACGTCCATGAGATTTATCTTGGAATCACAGTTTACATCAGCATTTACGGTGTCGATGGTGATATCCCATTTTGCGATGTACTTAAGAATGGAGGATGCATCTGCAAGGTTTACCTTCTTGTTTCCGTCAACATCGCCGTAAAGTGCCGTGACCTCGGGAGTTGTAAATTCAAACTCTGCAGCACTGCTTCCTTCACCGTAAGTGTTTACGGCAGTGACCTTAACGGTGTAGCTTGTATTTGCCGAAAGTCCGTCGATCACGTAGCTTGTGCCTGTAACAGGGGTATCATTGTGAAGAAGTCCGTTCAGATAGATGTTGTATCCGTCTGCTCCTGCCACGGGTGACCATGTTACGGTAATTGACTTTGAAGTCACCTCAGAGGGAGCTGCAGTATCGGGTGCAGCGGGGAGAGTTCTCTTCCACAGAGCGTGGAGAGTGGTATTAGCGGTGATGGCATCACTGTTGAAGGTGAATCTCTCATTATAGTCGGGATCCTTGTACCATGCCACGAATACATACTCATCACGTGTGGGATCAGCAGGTGCGGAGATAGGCTGACCGGAGATGGCATTTACGGGAGCGATGAAGTTTCCGCCGTGAGTGTCAAAGATGACGGTCATTGCGCTGTCGGTCTTCTCCCATCCTGCGTAAAGCACGAGATCCTTTGCGGGCATCTTGGAGGTTGCGGAGTACTTGGGACCGGAGCTGTTCATTCCGGGGTACCAGCCCTCGAACTTGTCACCCTTAAGTGTGGGTGTGGGAAGCTCACCGATCTCCTCGCCGTAGGTGACAGTCTTGCCGCCGAGGGTAACGCTGCCGCCTCTGGGATCAAAGAAGATGCGGTATGTGTTGACCTCCCATTTTGCATAGAGGGTGATGTCTTCGGTTGCGGTGTCGTTGTTGAAGTCGAACTCTTCGCCGGAGCCGTCAGCGGTGAGATACCAGCCGACAAAGGTGTAGCCCTCACGTGTGGGAAGGATAGGTGCGGAAACTTTTCCGCCGTCAGCGAATTTGGTGTAGGTAGCAGCAGAGGTAGTGTCGGCAAAGACGGTCTTGCCGCCGTTTGCATCAACAGTTACGGTTATGTAGGTGTCGGAAACATTACCGGAGGTGAATCCCTCAGCATCGGGACGGGAGTGCCATGCGGCTTTGATCTCGCCGTCGATTGTGGGAGCATTGCCGAGGAAGTATACATCGGTGAGATTGGGGCATTTGTAGAAAATTTCTTCTTCGATGTTGGAAATGTTTTCGCCGAAGACTACTGATTCAAGATTTTCGGCAGAGGCAAAAGTGCGGTAGGGAATACTTGAAACTCCATTACCGATTGTAACGGATTTAAGAGAGGTGGCAAATTCAAAAGCCCAATTTTCTATAGTAGTTACGCTATCAGGAATATTGAGATTTTTAACGGAAGGGCAGGAGATGAAAGCTCTTTCTCCGATTGTTTCGATGCCACATCCGAAATCTATTTCGGTAAGGGAAGAACAGCCGTCAAAGGCTCTTTCCCCAACACTCTGCAGGCTGTCGGGGAAGGAGAGTGCGGTAACAGAAGTACAATCCAGGAATGCTTCGGATTTGATAGTAGTGATGCTTTTTCCAAAGGAGATATTCTTAAGAGAAGCACACTCTTTGAAAGCACCGGTGGAAATTACTTTAAGAGAATCGCCGATTACAAGAGATTCCATGGAACCGCATCTGTAAAAAGCCCAGTTGTCAAGAGTCTCAAGGTTATCGGGAAGATATACGTTTTTAATACCTGAGCAATGGCTGAAAGCAGATTCGCCGATAGTTTTAATACCTGCACCGAATTTTACGGAAGTGATACCGGTATCTTTGTAAAAAGCAATGTAGTCAATGGATTTAACACTGTCAGGGAAATCAAGCGAAGTGATAGAAGGACAATTGTAGAATGCCTCAGTCTTGATTGTGGTTACATTGTTTCCAAAGGTGACATCTTTAAGGGATGTACAGTCTTTGAAGGCACCGTTGGGAATAACCTTAAGTGAATTACCGATTACAAGAGATTCAAGAGAAGTGCAGGTATAGAAAGCCCAGTTGTTAAGGGTTTCAAGGCTGTCGGGAAGAATTACGCTTTTGATTGCCGAGCAATGGCTGAAAGCGGATTCTCCGAGAGTTTTAAGACCTTCACCGAATTTTACGTTGGTAAGAGCAGTATCCTTGTAGAAAGCAATGTAATCGATGGTGGTAACGCTGTCAGGAAAATCAAGAGAAATAATAGAAGAACAATTGTAGAATGCCTCAGTCTTGATTGTGGTTACATTATTTCCGAAGGTGACATTGATAAGAGATGTGCAGTCTTTGAAAGCACCATTGGGAATAATTTTAAGGGAATCACCGATTACAAGAGATTCAAGAGAAGTACAGGTATAGAAAGCCCATTTGTTAAGGGTTTCAAGGCTGTCGGGGAGAGTTACACTTTTAAGGGCAGTACAATGACTGAAAGCGGATTCTCCGATGGATTTAAGATTTTCACTGAATTCAACCGTTGTAAGAGAAGTACAGGTGTAAAAAGCTGTATAACCGATACTTCTGACATTCTCACCGATCCATACATATGTAATGGAGGTGTTTTTGTAAAACGCCTCACTGCCTATCTCGGTAACAGGCTTGCCGTCGATCTTGTTGGGGATGTACACATCGCCGCCGGGACCTACGTACTTTGTGATCTGTACCTCGGTGTTGCCGTTTATGAGCTTGTACTCATAATCACCTTCGGTCAGTGCGGATGAGCTTATGACCGTGCCCGACACCACACTTGCGATCGTCAGCAGAGCCATAAACAGTGACAAAATTTTTCTTTTCATGATTTTTCCTCTTTTCTAATATTGTTTTTTATTGCATTTATAATATGTAGCGATAATTCCATACAGCGGATCATCACTATAATTATCATCATAAGTGTATTATACACTTTAAATATTATTACGTCAAGTGTAAATACACTTTTGATATCTGTTATATTTTTTGTCAATCCTTTATTATAAAGGTAATGGAGGTGACGGAATATGACTGTTGACTATAAGCTGATGGGAAAAAGGCTTGCAAAAATAAGAAAAAGCTGTGGACTCACTCAGGAGAAGCTTGCGGAAATGACCGATCTTGCAAATAATTATATATCTAATATTGAAAACAACAGATCTATCCCGAGCCTTGAGACGCTCATGCGAATTTGCAATGCCCTTGATGTTACTCCGAATGAAGTTTTACTCGGAGTCTCGGTCAATTCTTCCGATTATATGACCGAGGAGTTTGGACTTATTCTGAAAAAATGTACACCGTCGGAGAGAAATCTTATCATAGATTTTGCCGAGCTTCTCATTTCTCATAGAGAAAAGTAGAATTATTGCTCTCATGGGCGGTTATTTTAGTTCGTATTTATGTTATTTGCGACTAAAATATTAAGATTTTCCAAAAACCCTTTACTTTTTCGTAGAAAAATGTTAGTATAGAAAAGATAAGGGGGTAAACATGGAGATTTTAAATCTGATTATCACGATAATTAGTAAGATCGTGGACTTCATAAACGGACTTTACAAATACAGAGATATATATAAAATCACCGGTATTTTTGCCACCCGAAAATTCAAGGCGGCAAAAAAGAAACATAAATATGCAATTCTTGTTGCTGCAAGAAACGAAGAAACAGTTATCGGAAATCTGATCGACAGTATCGCCGAGCAGGATTATGACAAGGATCTTGTAACGGTTTTCGTTGTGGCTGATAACTGTACCGATAATACCGCACAGATCGCCCGTGAAAAGGGAGCCATATGCTATGAGCGTAGCGATCCCGATCACAGAACAAAGGGTTATGCTGTCCAGTATCTTGTTGAGAGAATAAAAGAGGACTTCGGTATCGAGACTTTTGAGGGGTATTTCCTTTTTGATGCCGATAATCTTTTGAGACAGGATTACATTACAAGAATGAATGAATCCTTTGATGCGGGAGAGAAGATCATTACGTCATACAGAAATACTAAGAATTTCGGTGACAACTGGATCTCCGCTTCATACGGTATTCATTGGCTTCGTACAGTGCGTAATGAGCACAGGGCAAGATCACTTTTCAGACTTGCTACGAGAATTCAGGGAACCGGATTTTTATTTGCCTCTGAGATAATTAAGGACGGTTGGAATTACACGAGTCTTACAGAGGACAGAGCCTTTTGCGCCGATGCGGTAGCGAATGGCTATGAGATAACATATAACCATGATGCTATATTCTATGATGAACAGCCTGTGTCAATGAAGATCGCGATGAGACAGCGTATCCGATGGGCAAAGGGACATCTTCAGGCATTCGTGGAAACAGGTGGAAAGCTTCTCAGACACATATTCTATGTTCCGAAATCAGTTGCAAAGGGCAGAGGTATAATCGGTAACATAAAGCTTCGCTTTATGAGCTTTGATATGTTGACCGTTGTCTTCCCCAGCTCACTTCTCAGCCTTTTCAAGAAGGTGAGCGTATTCGGTCTTCGTGTTGCTATAATATTCAGTACTACTAATACTGTTGCAAGGCTGTGGATGTGTCCGTGGTTATTCCAAAAGCTGTTTGCGTTTTTCGGAATTGATAATACGGCGAATATTCCAGGTATCAATAATGATATGTATGCCGTTGTGTGGGTATTCATATTCCTGTTCACATGGACTTTGTGGTCGTACATTCAGCAGATACTTACTGCGGCGTATGTGTACATAATCGAACACAAGAGGATACCGAAGATCAAGTGGTACAAGAAGGTGTGGTTTTGCCTGACCTTCCCCATATTTGATATGATCGGACGCCTTTCAATGGTGATCGCTCTGTTCACAAAAGTAGAATGGAAGCCGATCCCTCACAACTCTGACGTGAAGATATCCGATATGTCGGATAAGTACACAACTAAGACCTAATGAATGAAAAGAGTAGGGAGACCTGCTCTTTTTGTTTGCCTTTCGACGGTATCATTATAACATACAATGAGATATCCGGGCGAAAATTCGATGAATGACATTTTTGTTTGGATGAAATGCATATTTGAATAGTATATATGAATTTGATCGGGTATAAGGGAAGCTACCGATGATCTTCTGTCTTCTGTTTTATTATTTATCCGGAAAAGTCACAGAAAAGATAATAAAAAGAAAAGCCACACAATCGTGTGACTTTTCTTGTTGGTCGGGTATGTCGGATTTGGGAACCACAACCTCGCTATAGTATTACCGAATCTAACTTTACCGGGTTGCGAGGTTGCCGGCATATTTGCTTCGCAAATCTGCTCTGGTTCAATCGATTTATACGAACAAGCAACAAAAGGAGTGCTTTTGCACTCCTTTTGTTGCTGGCTGGGTATGCTGGATTTGAACCAGCGAATGCAGGAGTCAAAGTCCTGTGCCTTACCCCTTGGCGAATACCCAATGTACCGTATTAGTATAGCATACTACGGTAATCGTGTCAAGAGATAATAAAGTAATAATCGGGAGAAATTTGAAAAAATAAGGAAAAACACTTGACACGGAGGTAAGTGTATGATATAATTCCATGTTGAATAGTGCCCGTTTGGCATTATTCTCTCTGCCGGTTGAAAATTTATTTGTAGACGCAGCCGGCCTTATGTCCATAGGGAGGTAAAAATATGGAAAACAAAACAAATCTTTATGAGACTCTGTTTGTCATCGATCCCAGACTTTCAGAGGAAGAGACCAAGGCAATGTCCGACAAGTTCACCGGAATGATCGCCGATGCAGGTGAGATCGTTAAGGTTGACG
>SVQM01000140.1 GCA_015065335.1 Oscillospiraceae bacterium
TGCGAGTAAACGTATCAAAGTCTAATTCTGAGGCTATCAAGGGTGAGAACGAGGCAAAGGCACAGATCGCAGAATCCGATGCTATCCGTCGAGAGCGAGAGGCTGAATCTCTCAAGAGAGCTACTGCTGCCGAGAACATTCAGGCTGCAAAGGCGATGGAGGAATCCTATGGTGCACAAAAGAGTGCCGAGATGGAACGTGCTTCTCTTGAAAAGGCAAAGCTTGAGGCTGATGTCATTGTAAAGACCGAGGTCGAAAAGAGAAAGGTTGAGCTCGAAGCCGAGGCTGAGGCTGAACAGATCCGTCGCAAGGCAAAGGGTGAAGCTGATGCTATCCTTATGAAAATGCAGGCCGAGGCTGATGGTATGCAGGCAATGCTCACAAAGCAGGCTGAAGGTTTCGCAAAGGTCGTTGAAGCCGCAGGCGGAGATGCAACTGCCGCAGTAAGACTTATGATCGCTGATAAGATGGAGGAACTTGTTCGCATCCAGGTTGAGGCTGTCAAGAATCTCCAGATCGACAAGATCACCGTATGGGACGGTGGGAACGGTGCTGACGGCAAGACCACTACAGCAAACTTTGTGTCCGGTCTCATGAAGACCGTACCTCCGCTGAATGAAATTTTTGACATGGCAGGTATGGAGCTACCTGAATACCTTGGCAAGAAGGCAGAAAAGAATGATACTGTTTCTGAATGATCAAAGGTGAAGATCCTATGGATAACAGAAAAAAGGTCATCGCAATAGTCGTTTCTCTCATAGCATTAGTTGTGATCGCAGGAGGATTCTTTAGATTCTCCGGCAACCGTCAAATATTTGATACCACATACAGATTTGAAAAAGCTATCATCTCTCTGCCCGACGGCACAGTTGTTTTTTCAAGGTAGATTCATGGAGAGACTACGAGGATGGAGATCAGATCCAGGTAAAAATTGACGGTACGACTTACCTCGTTCATTCATCAAACATTGTACTGATAAACGATTAGTCCGTTAGTAAAGAGGTTTGGGCTATCTTCCGGACTTATTTTCCTCGCACCGATTTTTATTGAATTGCTATTCGGAAACTCATAAAAAAAGGACGCTGTTGCGTCCTTTTTTATGAGTTTGTCGAAAAAACTACGGTTTTTCTGACAAATTGAGATTTGCGGGAGTTCACATATCCGCAGATCTTTTACATGATATTCGATTATATATTACAAGAAACACAAATCTTACACCAAAGGCAAAAACAACTCCTATAACTATTCCCGCAAGATCGATCAACATATCCGCAAACTGGCATGAGCGTCCGGCAGATGTAAGCTGAATAAGCTCATCGGCAATTGCAGCCACAAAAGCTAAAGTAACCGATAAAACAAAAGAGAGACGTGTAGCTCGTTTGAATCTATCAAAAGTATAAACGAGAAACCATATTTCAGCACCAAGCAGAGCAAATTCAGAAAAATGCGCAAATTTACGCACGAGTCTCGTTACAGTTTCAATATCCATTTTATCCGCCGGATCAATTATCGGCTTAACTATCTTGACCACTCGCCCACTCTTGTCTGAAGATGCTTCGGCACTCTCAAGAGAATTTGACCATATAAAAAACAAAGTGCAACCTACAAGAACTAAAAGAATCATTCGCAGAAAAAACTTTTTATTAAGAACGATCATAAAACCTCACTTAATAATAAAAATCGATGGGGTACACTCCTTGCATTATATCATACCCACTTAAAAAAGTCTATATTTTACTCAAAACAGGTAAAAACTAAAAAATCATTTATGAAATTATCCTTAAAATATTGACAAACCACCTGACTTTATAGTATTATATTATAAGAATATCATTACCTGTCGATGTCTCACACGATCGACGGCAAAAATTTACGGAGTGTGTTATGGATTCTAAAAGATTTGTTGAGACCCTGAAGCAGATCCCGCTTCAAATTTTGCTTCTTATCACATCCGGACTTATTGCGGTTTTTGCAATGATGATCCCCGGACTTATTTTCAAAGCAATCATTTGGTTCAGTCATTCAAACGTAGATAATGTTACTGTTGGCATTGATTACATAATTACCGGTGTTATCGGACTTATCGCTTCTGTTATTGCAATGTATCAGTTCATGAAGAAGCCCGGTGTTGACGATGCTATCTTTGCACAGAGATCAAAGGGTGATAACGCAAAGTTAAATCCTCTTTTCCCCGCACTTATTATCCTTATTTCCATGGCTATATATTTCCTTATCTGCTGGCTTGCTAACTTCCAGTTCATTGCAGGTCCCGTTCAGTATTTTGCTCCTTTTATTGAAGGTGCAACCATCAATTTTGAGTTCAGCGAGGTTCTGTTCTCCAACAAGCTCATTTCTTTCCTTATTTTGATCGCTTGTGAGATACCCGCAATGTTCCTCGGATACAGAAAAGGATTCACCGCAAGAATGTCAGGAAAAAGCCTTATCTGATAAATTTTAATCTGAATAATGAATATATCACCTCTTTAATGCAAATACCTTAAAGGGGTGATTATTTTTGAAAAAATTTATCGAGTTTTCTTTTGTTTTTTTATTTGGCGGTGTACTTTATTGCCTAATGGAGATACTTTGGCGCGGATTTACTCATTGGACTATGGGAATTGCCGGAGCTGTATGCTTCACAGCAATACATCTCCTCAGGAAATACTGTCCCGAGGTCCCGCTGTGGATCAGATGTGCAGCAGGTGCCGTGTTTATTTGTTCAATTGAATTTACCACCGGTTTTTTTGTTAATATTATCCTTGAGTGGAACGTATGGGATTATTCCGACAAATGGTTTAATCTTTACGGACAGATATGTCCATTGTATGCGCTTTTATGGTTTCTCATATGTATTCCCGGAAATTCTATTTCAAAATTTCTTGAATCAACATTTTTTATTACTAAAAACAGTTCTGATGACAGAAAAGAAAGGTATTACGAATAAGATGAAGAAGCTCAAAAGCTTAAATTCGACAAAACGCCAGCTTATAAAGAAAATAATAGAACAGCCGATTCTGTATATTATTCTTTTACTTGCTGTCGTTGCGACGTACATATTTACTACCGTAGATATTGGATCGCTGTTTTCATCGCTTACCGGTCCCACATCTGTCAAATCTCAGGGAAGCTGCGAAGTTCATTACATAAATGTGGGGCAGGGCGATTCCACTCTAATTCTTACCGATAAAAGTGCTGTGCTGATAGATGCAGGAACCACGGAATCCGGAAATTCCGTGGCTGCATACGTAAAAAACAGAACAAAAACTATCGATTATATGATCCTGACTCACCCCCATGAGGATCATATCGGCGGTGCATCCTATGTAATTGAAAATATAGAGGTCAGGAACATCATAATGCCTGATATCACCGCCGACTCCGCTTCATTCGACAGACTCCTTCTGGCAATTGAAAAAAGCAATTCCAAAACCATAGCAGCCGAAAAAGGAATGGGGTTCACTGCAGGTGGTTTGAGGATTGAGATCTTGTCTCCTCCTGCAGACAAGATCTACGAGGATACTAACAATATGAGTATCGTATCTCGTATAACCTTCAAAAATTCTTCATTTCTCTTTACGGGAGATGCAGAGGCTGCTGTAGAGTATGATCTCTTAAGCAGCGGTCAGAATCTCCGTTCCGATATTCTAAAAGTCGGACATCACGGTTCATCAACCTCCTCATGTGAGGACTTCATAAAAGCTGTATCTCCAAAATTTGCCATCATTTCATGCGGTAAAGGGAACACCTATGGTCATCCCCATTCCGAGGTCACGAAAATACTCAAAAAGTACAATATTCAAACATTCAGAACTGATAAAGACGGCACTGTAGTTTTAACCTCAGACGGTAAGAAGATCTATGTAAATTAGATTACTTTATCTTATATTTCAATCTGAGATTATCGGCTATCATTGCAATAAACTCACTGTTTGTAGGCTTTCCTCTGCTGTTTTGGATGGTATATCCGAAATACGAATTGAGTGTATCGATATCTCCTCTGTCCCATGCTACTTCAATTGCATGTCTGATAGCTCTCTCTACTCTTGATGTTGTAGTTGAAAATTTTTTGGCAATCAC
>SVQM01000023.1 GCA_015065335.1 Oscillospiraceae bacterium
AACTTGGGGTTAGTGGGGTGACCCCACTAACCCCAAGTTCCGTGCAAAGCTGAAGGAGATGCTTTATAAGCTTCTGTCCTCCGATGAGGGATGCTCGAACGCATGGGGTCTGAAGCTTGACTATGCATTCTTCCAGCCTGTCGGACGTGAAGCTAAGTCTTATGACGGTCGCTACGGCGTTGAGCTGTTCCTTGAGTATATCAAGTACATCTACGAGTGCGTAAAGGAGATCAAGCCCGAGGCTATCGTTAATGCGAGCCCCTGTCATCCTCTGTTCGCAGAGTATGTTGATCATGCAAGACTCCACGACTATCACTTCGATCTCCGTCGCTGCTACGAGGAGTTCATCTTCCGTGGTGAATGCTACAAGATCGCAATGCCTAACGCACTTGTTGATACCGACGGAGCAGGCTTCTCCAGCCACCGTGATACCATGAGATGGATGAGACTTGCTCACAAGATCGGTATTCCCGATCTCTACTGCTTCGATAATATGCCCTCTATAAACATTACTGACGAGGACTGGGCTGTCGTTGCAAGAAACTGGAAGGCTTACTCCGACAAGATCGACACCATGTTCCGGTAAGCGGGGACGCCCCCGCGGGCAAATATCGGCACAGCTTTAGCTGAAGGATGACGATATCCCACAAGGGTGACGGCTCAGCACAGAAGTGCTTTCGCCTGAATACCAAATTCGGTTGGATCAATGTAAAATTATACCTTAAAATAATTTGAAAGTTTTTGGGGTTTGGGGACTTTTTTCAAAAAGTCCCCAAGCGTTCCCCTCGTACTACTATGTCAAAAATAGGATTTGTATCCCTCGGATGTCCGAAAAATCTTTGTGACACCGAGGTAATGCTTCGCCGGCTGATGGATGCCGGCTATGAGATCACTCCCGAGGAGACTCTGGCTGACGTGGTCATCATCAATACCTGCGCTTTCATCGAAAGTGCAAAAAACGAAGCCATCGACAACATACTCGACATCGCATGGCTTAAAGAAAACCATCATCTCAAGGGAATCATCGTCACAGGATGCCTTGCAGAGCGTTACCGTGAGCAGATAGCCGAAGAGATGCCCGAGGTAGATGCCGTTGTGGGGATCGGCTCACAGGCAAAGATCGTCGATGCAGTGAAGCACATCCTCGACGGGGCAGCTAACACCTATACCTCCTTTGATGATATGGAGACTGCCCCTCTCGGAGGAGACAGACTTGTCACCACGGGAGACCTTGCATATCTGAAGATCGCCGAGGGTTGTGACAACCGCTGTACGTACTGTGCGATCCCCCTCATCCGAGGGAAGATGCGTAGCCGCACAGTGGAGGACATTATTGCCGAGGCGAAGGAGCTTGATTCTCTGGGAGTGAAGGAGCTGTGCGTTGTTGCTCAGGACACAACTGCCTACGGAATCGATCTGTACGGTGAATACAAGCTTCCCGAGCTTCTCGAAAAGCTTGTGGCAGAGACCTCTATCCCTTGGATAAGACTTCTCTACCTCTATCCCGACAAGATAACACCCGAGCTTCTTGAAGTCATCCGTGACAATGACCGTATACTGAGTTATTTCGATATTCCGATCCAGCACGTATCCGAGAATGTACTTCGCAGAATGGCACGCCGTGGCGGTTCTGCGGCTGT
The DNA here is from genome assembly GCA_015065335.1 of Oscillospiraceae bacterium. Lineage (GTDB taxonomy): Bacteria > Bacillota > Clostridia > Oscillospirales > CAG-272 > UMGS1312. The sequence goes on from SVQM01000023.1 coordinate 1,641, forward strand.
ACGAAATGCGGTGAAGATGATCCGTGAGATGATCCCCGATGCAACCATTCGTACCACTGCGATCGTGGGATTCCCCGGTGAGACTGAGGAGGATTTCTGCGAGCTGTGTGAATTTGTGGCTGAGACGAAGTTTGACCGCTTCGGCGCATTTACTTACTCACGTGAGGAGGACACTCCCGCATACGATTTCGACGATCAGATCGACGAGGACGTAAAGCAGGAGAGATACGACATTCTCATGCGTACTCAGGTGGATATCAGTGCCGCAAAGCTTGAGGAGATGATCGGCAAGACTGTTGAGGTTTTCTGTGAGGGATTTGATCCCGTTGCTGAGACACACTATGGCAGAAGCCGTGCAGATGCTCCCGAGATCGACGGTAAGGTGTATTTCTGGTCCGACAGAAAGATCCCCGAGGGGGAAATCATCGAGGTGAAGATCACTGAATCAATGGACTTCGACCTTATGGGTGAGGCTACCGAAAAGCATATGAAAAGGTAAATATTATAAAAATAGGCGAGGGGGAGCTTTTTCTCGAAAAAGTTCCCCCTCGCACTCCCCTTCAATAAAGCTTTAATATGAGAGCAATATCGGGAATATGTGTAGATACAAATTTCCGACATTTTAATTATTTAAAATATTATCTCCACAAAAAACAGCAGGTATCACCTGCTGTTTTTAAATTTACTTTCATCCAATCCCCTTAAACATCTCTCTCGCTACATCAAGCTGAAACATATGTGATTCATTGCTCTCACTCTTTCCTATAAGCTTCATAGCGTGAGTTACTCTTCTGAGACATACGATGGTATCCTCGGGAAGATTCTTCAGTCCCGGATATTTTTCGATAAGTCCCGATTCCGAGAGCCTTACTCCGCATCCGGATGATGTTAGTCCGGGAACAGTGCGTCCGAGAATATCCTTCATTGAGTAAAGTGCTTCATTTTTCTCTGCTGTTTCGTAAAGATATGGGGAAAGAAACATTATCACATTCTCTCCGGAAACAAGCTGCTTCATGAAAGTATCATAGACATTCCTGTTTTCGATATAATTGAACGTGTAATCCTGACCTGCTGCTTCTGCGGCTTTCTTTTGTTCCTCAACATCTGCCTCTGTCAGATAAATGAGCATCTGCAGATTTACGTCCTTTTCCTTTTGCCCCTCATCTCCCGCTGCTTTTACGGATATCTCACTAAGTGTAGTTTTTACTCCGTCATGAGCTTCTTTAGGAAGATAAGTTGCACCTGCATACAGGGTATACACGTCGTAATTCGTTTTTTCTCCAATTATCTGACCAAAGCCGATAGCAAAAACTACAACAAAAAGAAGAACTATAAGGGTAGGCCACTTATTGTGATACCAATAGTTTTCAAACCATTTTTTGAATCTTTCCATCATTTCCTCGGAAATACTTTACTTTTAATACGTAGGTGAGTCTATTCTCCATCCGTCATCCTCAAGCTTCAGTGTAACATTCTGAATCTCGACCTTACCCTCACAGGTAAATTCTACACTCAGAACAGCAGAATCGTGCTTTATCTCTACTGTTTTTATTGAGTCAATATTGGGGATCCTTTCCGCAAGTCCTTCCTCTGAGAGACGTCTGTTTATTTTCATAACTCCAAGCTCGACGATATATCTTGCATAAAGAGCATCTTCTTTAGTTACTGCAACTCCCTCAAAGGCTACTTTTCTGATATCCTCACAATACTTCTTTGTATATACCTTTTCCGCTTTTTCCATGAGATCGCTCTCAGAGAGATACATATATTCCTCAGTAAGCTCAAGATACTCCGCATCACCTATATCCACAGAGTCATCCTCATCCGGCTCTACGTGGGGAAGTCCCTCCCAGAAAAATATACGATTTGCCTCTACTGCAAGAGGAAGAAGCTCCTTTGCCGCCGCATGTACCTCTCCTTCATCTGCAGGAGGAGGCTCCGAGCATCCCGTAGTACCTGCAATTACCATTATAAGGATAAAGATAAATGCGAATATTCTGATGATCTTACTCATTTGAATCTTCCTCTGTATCGGCTGCATTCTCCACTGTTTCGGATTCTGCAGATTCATTTTCCGGCACATCCTCGCCTGCAGGAGAGATCGCAAAGTTCACAAGACTTGCTCCCTCGGCAATACGCATGACTATAACGCCTGATGCACCACGTCCGTACTCGGGGATTCCTGCGGCAGGAGTACGGATGATGATTCCCTCATCGGTCATAAGCATGAGGTCATCGTCTTCTGCAACCATATCCATTCCGCAAAGCTCACCTGTCTTGTCGGACAGCTTATGACAGATAACTCCCTGAATACCTCTGCCCTTTGCATCAAACAGATCGATATCCATTCTCTTACCGAATCCACGGGTGGTTATGGTAACGATTCTGTGAGTCTTCTGCCACTCCTCGTCACTTCTGATGATAGCGGCACCGCAAACAGCGTTATCACCCTTCAGTCTTATACCTCTTACACCTCTTGAGGTACGTCCTGTAGATGATACCTTAGAGAGATCAAATCTTGCAGCAACGCCGTCCTTTGTAGCAATGATGATATCGTCACCGATCTTTGCAAGATCGCAGAACATAAGCTCATCGCCCTCATCAAGAGTAATAGCGATCTTACCGCCTCGACGCTGATACTCAAATTCTGTCATAGCGGTTTTTTTGATGACACCGCATCTTGTTACCATTACGATATGTCCGTCAAATGTGAGACTGGGAACGGGAACGATCGCAGAGATCTTCTCACCCTCCATCAGCTCAAGGATGTTTACGATATTCGTACCCTTGGCAGTTCTTGAGGATTCGGGGATCTGGTATGCCTTCTTGCAGTACACACGTCCGAGATTCGTGAAGAACATCAGATGCTCGTGGCTGTTTGCCACCACAACTCTCGTGATGTAGTCCTCCTCCTTTGTACCCATTCCGATGATACCCTTACCGCCTCGTCTCTGTGCGGTATAATCAGAAGCATGCTGACGCTTGATATATCCGGCATCAGTCATGGTGAGAACGCAGGTATGCTTCTCAATAAGATCCTCAAGCATGATCTCATCCTGAGCCTCAACTATCTCAGTCTTTCTCTCATCACCGAACTTATCACGGATACGAGTCATCTCATCACGGATGATAGCCTTTACCTTGTTCTCATCCGCAAGGATTCCCTTCAGCTCCTCGATCTTTGCATAAAGCTCACGAAGCCTTGCCTCTATCTTCTCACGCTCCATTCCGGAAAGACGTCCGAGAGGCATTGAAACTATTGCCTGAGCCTGTGCATCGGACAGACCGAATCTCTCCATGAGAGCCGCCTTTGCTGACGGAATATCAGCAGATGCACGGATAAGCTTTATTACCTCATCGATATTATCGATGGCGATCTTATAGCCCTCGAAAATATGGGCTTCCTTCTCCGCCTTATCAAGCTCAAATCTTGTACGGCGGACGATAACTTCCTCTTGAAATTCGATATAATTACGAAGTATCTCCTTAAGACCTATCTGCTTTGGCTCACCCTTTACAAGAGCTACCATATTCATGGCGCAGGTATCCTGAAGCTGAGTATACTTATAGAGCTGATTGAGGATAACGTGTCCGTTTGCATCACGTCTGTACTCAATAACGATACGGATACCCTTCTTCATATCGGACTCATCACGGATATCGGTAATACCCTCGATTACCTTAGACTTTACCTTATCCGCCATAGCCTCGATCATGGTGCTCTTATTCACCTGATAAGGGATCTCGGAAACAATTATACGATGATGCTCCTCATCTACCTCTGCACGTGAGCGCATGGTAACACGGCCACGTCCCGTAGCATAAGCCTCGTAAATTCCCGCAGTACCGTAGATCATTGCGGAAGTGGGAAAATCAGGACCCTTGATGAACTTCATAAGCTCGGGGAGAGTGGCATCTGGATTATCCATATAGTAGAGAGTTCCGTCAATTACCTCCGTAAGGTTATGAGGAGGTATATTTGATGCCATTCCGACAGCGATACCGATAGTACCGTTCACAAGAAGATTAGGGAATCTTGAAGGAAGAACGGTAGGCTCCTTTCGGCTGTTATCGAAGTTGGGCATAAAATCCACAACATCTTTATCAAGATCACGCATGAGCTCGTCTGCAATACGGCTCATTCTCGCCTCTGTATAACGGTATGCAGCGGCACCGTCGCCGTCGATGGAGCCAAAGTTACCGTGTCCCTCGATAAGAGGATAGCGGAGTGAGAAATCCTGCGCAAGACGTACCATAGTGCCGTAAACGGCTGCATCACCGTGAGGGTGATAACGTCCGAGTACATTACCGACGGTAGTCGCAGACTTACGGAACGGATTTGAGTGAACAAGTCCGTCCTCGTACATTGCGTACATGATCCTTCTCTGACCGGGCTTCATACCGTCACGAACATCAGGCAATGCACGGTCAACGAGAACTGACATGGAATATTCCATAAATGCCGTCTTAAAACGGTCACCCATGTCAACATCAACTATAGTCTGATTCTCAAAACTGATATCTTCATTTTGATTGATATTTTTCTTTGCCAAAATGTACCTCCCATGTGGAAGATTTTATATATTATACGGGAGAAACCTTTTTCGAGAAAAAGGCTTTCTCCCGCGCCCTCTTCCAAAAAGCTTTTCTATATGGGAAAACTATTTTACTTTATTGCCTTATTACTACATCACTGTAGTAATACATACAACTTACCGTTATCAAAGTAATCCTTTACCGTCGGTTTTAACGGAGTGAAAAACCGACATTTGGATTTTCTTTATCTGTCCTTTTTCGCAATGCAATGTATATTGCATTGCATACTAAAGGTTTGAGTTAACTGAATTGGTAAAGCAGTATAAAGTTTTTGCGGAGCTTTTTTCAAAAAGCGACCGTTCCTCTTTAACGTAAAACCCCGCTCATACGTCGATATTCTCAACGTACTTTGCGTTCTGCTCAATGAACTGCTTACGAGGCTCTACCTTGTCTCCCATAAGGAGTGAGATTATCTCATCACACTTCATTGCATCCTCAACAGTAACCTTCATGATAGTACGTGTCGCAGGATCCATGGTAGTCTCGGCAAGCTGGTCTGCATCCATCTCACCAAGACCCTTGTAACGCTCAACAACAACGTTATTTCCGCCGAGAACCTCAATACAACGGTCACGCTCCTCATCGGAGAATGCGTGCATCTCCTGCTTACCCTTATGCACTCTGTAAAGCGGAGGCTTCGCAAGATAAATGTGTCCCTCGTCAATAAGCTGTCTCATGTGACGGAAGAAGAACGTCAGAAGGAGTATCTGAATGTGTGATCCGTCAACGTCCGCATCCGCCATAATAATGATCTTACCGTAGCGAAGCTTGTTTATATCAAAATATTCACCGATTCCGCAACCAAGCGCCTGAATGATAGGCGTCAGTGACGGATTTGAGAATACCTTGTCTATTCTCGTCTTTTCAACGTTCAGAACCTTACCTCTGAGAGGAAGGATCGCCTGGAATCTTGAATCACGACCACTCTTTGCAGAGCCTCCCGCAGAGTCTCCCTCTACAAGGAACAGCTCGGACACTTCCATTCTCTTGTCTGAGCAATCCGCAAGCTTTCCGGGAAGTGACGTGCTCTCAAGAACACCCTTACGTGTGCTCTCTTTTGCCTTTCTTGCAGCCTCACGTGCACGAGATGCCGCAAGAGCCTTCTCAATAACAGCCTTACCAACAGACGGATTCTCCTCAAAGAATTCCGAAAGCTTCTCGGATACGATGGAATCAACGATACCTCGTACCTCAGAGTTACCTAGCTTCGCCTTTGTCTGTGACTCAAACTGAGCATCAGGCAGCTTTACGGAAACTACTGCGCAAAGTCCCTCACGGGCATCATCACCGGTGAGATTCTTATCCTTATCCTTCAGCGCACCCGTTTTTCTTGCATAATCGTTGATAACTCTCGTAAGCGCAGTCTTAAATCCCACATCATGGGTACCGCCGTCGATAGTTGCCATGTTATTTGCAAAGGTATATATTACCTCATTATAGCTCTCATTGTACTGCAGAGCTACCTCAGCCGTAATATCGCCCTTCTTCGCTATCATGTAGATGACCTGAGGATGAATGGGATCGGCAGCTCTCTGCTCGTTGAGATACTCTACAAATGAACGGATTCCTCCTTCAAATGATAGATCATCCTCCCTCGGTACCATGGCACCGTATTCATTCTCAACAAGTGATACCTCACGCTCGTCCTTCAGAACGATACGTATACCCGCATTAAGGAAGGACTGCTCACGAAGCCTTGTGAGAAGTGTGTCGTACTCAAAAACCGTGGTCTCGAAGATCTCGGGATCGGGCATAAAGGTCACAGACAGTCCGTGACGGCCGTTAGCATCACCCTCACACTTGAACTCACGTGTCTTGACACCTCTTTCAAAGCGGAGAGTGTACTCCTTACCCTCATAGAAGTTGTCTATCTCCATCCATTCAGACAGAGCATTAACTACAGACGCACCTACACCGTGAAGTCCTCCGGATATCTTATATCCGCCGCCGCCGAATTTTCCGCCGGCATGAAGAACTGAGAATACTACCTCAAGAGTAGGAATACCCATCTTGGGATGAATTAGGCTGGGCACACCGTGACCGTTATCCGTAACGGTAATTGAGCCGTCATTGTTAATGGTCACAAAAATGCTGTCACAACGTCCTGCCATCGCCTCATCAATGGAGTTATCAACTATCTCGTAAACGAGATGATGAAGTCCTCTCACCGAGGTTGTACCGATGTACATTCCGGGACGCTTTCTTACAGCCTCAAGTCCCTCAAGTACCTGTATTTGATTTTCGTCATATTCCTCAGTTGGAACATTTGTAATTTTTTCTTCTGACAAGGTATTACCTCCTATAAAGGTATTATATTGGAGCTTCGCTCCAAACCTCACCAAGAAACTTTTTGAAAAAAGTTTCTTGGAACTTCAAAAACTTTTAGATAATAAACATTATTTTTCTTCGCCTCGTCCTGCAAGAGTTGAGGACGATATATGAGAGAGGATGACCTCTTCACCCTTTTTATCGGAGCAAAGCACGAATGATCTCGGAATATCATCACCTGCTGTATCTACGATACCCTCCGATTGAGCCTTTGCGAGAAATTCACCGGTTATCTTTGTCGTAACCTCACCGTCAAGATCGAATATCCCGACGATGTAGTGATCTCTCACGCTCTTTTTTGATCCTAAATGGATGTACATTATTAAAATTACTCCATTTTTTAAACTGCAATTTTCGGTATAAAACTATATTTCCTTACCTCTATATCACTGTCAGCATCCATACGAATTACCGTTATCAAAGTAATCCTATATCGTCGGATTTAACGGTAGTGAAAATCCGACATTTAGATTTACCTTGTCTGTCCTTTTCCGCAATGCAATGTATATTGCATTGCAATCAAAGATTTAGTGATCCTATATGGCTACAGCAATATAAAGTTCTTTTGCTTCTTTTCTTTCAAGAAAAGAAGAGAAAAAACTAAACCAATAAGAAAATCAGTTTCCTGTTATACGACGAGGCATGATAAAGTAGATAAATTTCATCTTCTCATCACCGTCACTGTCGGCTCTGTCAAATCCCTCGGGAACTGTACTGTCAGCAGTCTCCTTAACTATTCCTGAGCCCTGTGCCTCCTCGATGCACACACCTGATGTGGCATTGTTCATACGGATCCTGAGAGTATAGGCCTCTGGACAAGCTCTCAGAGCTTCGAGGAGATAACGACAGGTGAATGCAATTGTCAGATCATTACCGTTCTTAGCCGCAGGTATCTCCTCATAAATACTTCCTCCGGTAGAAGCAGAGGATATCTTTACCATACCGTCAACAACATCAAATCTTACATAGGTGCGGGAATTTCCGCCAAGCTTATCCTCTGTGATGATCGACGCTCTTTCAAGAGCTGAACGAAGCTCATGAGCAGTAAGGAATACCTCTGTCATATGAGACTTGGGAATAATACGGTAATAATCAAGATACTCAGTCTCTATAAGTCTTGTAAAATAGAGAACACCGTTTATGTTGAATATAACGTGCTTTCTGGCGAGAGATATCGTTATCTCATCCTCATTATCCTTTATCACCTTAAATATCTCGGAGAGGATCTTCACGGGAATTATCATCTTTGCCTCAGGAGAATCATTCCCAACATCTTCTTCGCAGATAGCCATTCTGTTTCCGTCACATCCCACAACAGTCATAACACCGTTCTCTATCTTGAAGAATACACCGGTGAATGCAGGTCTTGTATCAGAAGGATCTGCACAGATAATAGTCTTTGAAATGATGGAGCGGAGCTTTTCTCCCGTGAGAGTATAATTTCTGTCACCGGAAAGGAGAGGAAGCCCCGGGAAATCGGCACCGTCGATTCCCATGATCTCAAAGCTTGATGCTCCCGAGGATATTTTTGCCTTAAAATCAGCATTTATATCGATCTCGATATCACCGTCGGGAAGGCTTCTTACTATCTGAAGGATCTTCTGTGTATTGAGGATAAACTTACCCTCATCCATGATCTTTGCGGGTATAGTGGTACGAACGCCCTTTTCCATATCATATGCGGAAATACGGCAGGTTCCGGGATCCTCACCGGGACACTCAAAAAGTATTCCGTCAATGGCTGCTGCAGAGTTATGTCCGGGAACAACGCCCGCTGCAGGAATAAGGGCTGACAGAAGAATTGATTTTTCAAATATTACCTTCATTTTGCACCTCGTTATTTTCAGTAAAGATTTTTATTTTTTACTCGTTCGCTCTTTAAAATAAAGAAAAATAAACTAAATAAATATAATAAATAAAAATAGTAGTAGTAGTAGGGGGTGTTCAAACTGTTCAAAACTCAGATTTTCATTGTATATAAGCACTTTCAAAGAAAAAGATTTCAAAAATCGTTATTTGACATTATTTTGGATGTGTTGAAAACTTTTTCCTGCGAGAGATCATTCATAATATTTTTAGGACGGTATCCATTTTTGTGTTTTACCTTTATCAAGTGTTCAAAACTTTTTGTGTTTAAAACCCGTTTTATCAATGGGCATCGCACATATCCTGATGTACTTTTAAAATACCTGTCGAAATAGTTTTGATAAGGTAAAAATCACTGAGTAAAGAAATCAAAAAGAGATTTCAAAGCACTTTAATCTATTAACGAACTTGTTTTGAACATGTTTTTGAACACTGTTTAAAACCTGTTCTGAAGGCTTTTGATTAATGTTATGATCTGCTTTCTTTTTCGATCTCTCGGACCTCTCCTGCAAAATGAGGATCTGCTTCCATGAGAGCCTCTGCCGCTGTACAGTTATTTGAAACTGTGGAGTGGTTTCTGTTGAATATCCTTCCGATCTCGGAAAGTGAGAGATCGGTCGAATTTCTTATGATCAGCATTGAAGCATTTCTCGCAAGGCGGATGTTCTTATCTCTCTTTTGTCCGAGAACATCATCCTCAGTCACATTAAAGTGTGCTGCCGCAACGGAGATGACCTTATCGGCAATGACCTTCGGAGATTCTTTCTCTTTGAGAAATTCCGGTACGAGGACCTTTATTGTTTCTATAGACGGAGCTTCTCCCGTAAGATAATATCTTGCGGACAGCTTTTTTATAACGCCTTCTATCTGTCTGATGTTTGAATTAAGCCTTTCTGCAAGGAATATCTCTACCTCCGGGGAAAGTCTTATTCCGGTATTCAGAGCCTTACGTCTTATTATAGCAAGTCTGAGATCATAATCTGGAGACTGCATATCTGCAAGAAGCCCTGATTCAAAGCGTGTCCTAAGTCTTGTCTCAAGAGTATGCATTTCACGGGGAGGTCTGTCTGATGATACGATTATCTGCTTATGATCTTCAAAAAGAGCATTAAATGTATGGAAAAACTCTTCCTGTGTGGAATCACGACCTCCGATAAAGTGAACGTCATCGATAAGAAGCATATCAACAGTTCTGTACTTATCTCTGAAAGCCTTACCGCCGTATTTGTGTGACAGGCTCTCAATAAGCTGATTTGCAAATTCCTCGCCTTTAACGAAGGTGATCTTCATATCGGGGTAAAGCTCAAGCGCTCTGTTGGTGATAGCATACATCAGGTGTGTTTTACCAACTCCGCTTGGACCGTAGATGAAGAAAGGATTATACTCAACAGCGGGATTCTCAGCGACATTTTTAGCGGCGGCGTGTGCAAAATTATTAGATCCGCCGACAACGAAGTTATCAAATGTATAATCGGGATTAAAGGTTAGTTTTTCTTTACCCGATGCGGTAGTGGTCTGGAATTTAGGCTGTTCATCATCGTCGGTCTTTTCTGCCTTTTCAATATCCTCGCTCTCGTCGGAAATACTGTTTCTTTGTGAAAGATTTCTCTCAATGAGATCGAGAGGCGACATAATGACACCCTCACCCTCAAGAACCGGGGGAACATATCCTGTAGGATCAAAAATGATCTCCACTTCAGGCTCATATCCTACAACGGAATAAAGATGACGTTTTACGGTATCAAAATATCTGTTTACGATAGTTTTATGTCTGAATTCGGTGGCTACTGCAAATACAGCCTTTTCGGAGGTCAATTCTGAAAGACTCGTATCTGAAAACCAAAGGCCGAGAGCCTCATCGGACAACTCACCGCTTTCTTTTATTGAGTTATGAATAAGATTCCAAATGGTGTTGAAATCGTTTTTCTGACTGTCGTTCACAGGAATTTCGGACCTCCTTTTTTTAATTAAATATATTCAGTATATTATAACATAATGTAGGAAAAAAATCAAGACAAAGGGGTAAAATAAGTGAATGGAGAGGAGTAAAAGATAAGAAAATACTGATCTTTTTGAAATAAAAAATGAGTATCATTATTTATCGGTATTCCGATACTTAAAAAATAAACAAGGCAGCACCTACTGCCTTGTTTAAGATAAAATATAGTAATCCTAAATTGTCATAATAGCATAAAAGTTCTTTGGTTCTTTCTTTCAAGAAAGAACATTAACGAGATTCATAATACAAAATCATCTTAACCTTTAACTCCTCGCATAAGAGGTCTTAGTACAGCGGATGAGGTAAGAGTATCGGCATTCATGAGTATCACTACCGCATCGGGTGATATCTCGGTCACGGTCCTGAATATTGAGCCTGTAGTGTATCTCGGATCAATGAGGATAACGTCAAAATCAGCCGCAAAGAAAGGTGTAACACTCTGAGCAAAACTGTCCTTTATAATAACGATAGTTTTTCTGTCTTTGTTTCCTATATCCACTCTGCCGTGATTTTCACCTAAGAATACGGAATACTTGTCTCTTAAATCAAGATATTCACGGTAATAAAGTCCCTTATGAGTTTCTCCTGTGTCCATAACAGTCACAGGCATCGTATCATCCCCTTCAAAGCGGAAAAGCTCTATTTTATCGGGAGTTATCCAAGATGCACCGGATGAAGAAAACGACGTACCGAGGAAATCTTCAGTTACAGTCTCACGTGTGAATGAATCTGCTTTTCTGAATTCGACATCTGCTGTCACACTTTCAGGCAGATTGTGCCATATCTCGCTGTACGCATAATACGCACCCATTGTGTTCCAGTGATGATCTGTGCGGAAGTAGACCTCTTCACCGGTTGAGGCTTTATTCATAAGAGGATCTCTGAGATTTAAATAAGTACAGTCAAGCTCATTACCTACCCTGTCGATCTCAGACCAAAGCTCATTCTGACTGTATGTTCCGAAAGAGAGAGGGAGATCATCAAGACAAACATCTACTCTTCGTCCTGCAGGAGCGAATACGGTAGGTATTCCTGCATTCTCAAGAGCTGTTGAGAATCCCTTCACTGCTTCAAGATTTACAGAAAGATTCTCAGTATCAGGAGAATCAAGACGTGCTGTAAGAGTATCATCACCGTACATGATCCCTCCGTTTTCCATACGGAGAAGTACATTTTCAGAGGATGCCTTTACTGTAATAAAGAAATCTCTGAAGGGAAACTGATCTGACAAATATTTTGTCATATTTGAGGTATATTCTCCCGAGAAAAGGGATTCCGAGGAAAATTCCGGAAATTTTTCGAGAACTCTGTTCTCACTTTCGGATTTTTCTTTATCGGGAATTAAAATGTGAAGTATTGCAAATCCGAATATAAATACGCAGAAAAGCGCAGTTATAAAAAGATCACATATCTTGCTTTTTTGTGAGAGTTCTTTTTCTCTCTCAAGCTTTTGACGCTGAAAAAGATCAGCGCTGTTTTCTTTTATTGCCATAATGACTTAAATCTCTCCTTTAGAGGATAGGTATCAGAATCTGAAATAAAGGAACGGGTTATATGAGGATGCAACCATGTATGCTACAGAGAGGATGATCGCAAATCCTGCGGCTAAGGCGATAGCCCAACGTCCCCAGCTTTTTTCGTAAAGCTTTCTGAATATTTTCTGAGGTGCGGGGGTAGATGCCGCAAAAAGCACCGCAATAAGAAGAAGAGAACGTACAAGATCGTAAAGCACCGTTGATGAAAGGAAGGGTGCTGTGAACATTGAACTGAAGTATGTCGAGAAGAATCCCATTCCGTCGGATGCAAAAAGGAGCCATCCGAACATAACTATAATGAATGTGATCACACGACGTATCCATACGGGGATCTTTTCGAGGAATTTATTAAGCACGAGTTTTTCAAGGCAAAGAAGGACACCGTAATAAAGTCCCCAAAGAATGAAATTCCAGCCTGCACCGTGCCACATTCCCGTGAGGAACCATACTGCAAAGAGATTGAATATCATTCTTCCTTTACCTTTGCGGTTTCCTCCGAGAGGAATGTACACATATTCACGGAACCATACACTGAGTGATATATGCCAACGTCTCCAAAAATCTGTTACACTGTCGGCAATATAAGGATAATTGAAGTTCTCACGGAATACGAAGCCGAACATTTTTCCAAGACCTATTGCCATATCGGAATATCCAGAGAAATCGAAATAAATGTGGAAGGTATAGAAAAGAAGTCCGAGCCATGCCGCAACAACGGAGGGAGAATTTCCTACCACTGATTCGGAAAGAGAATCCCACATAGCACCGGCGGAATTTGCAAGGATCAGCTTTTTAGCAAGTCCACACACGAATGTACGCACGCCTGAGGCAAAAAGATCAAGTCTGTGCTCTCTTTTACGAAGCTGATCGTCAACGTCGCAGTATCGCACGATAGGGCCTGCTATAAGCTGCGGAAACAGAACTACGTATGTACCGAAGGTAGCAATATTCTTCTGTACGTTTCCGTCACCTCTGTACACATCTACGACATATGACAGAGACTGGAATGTGTAAAATGATATTCCCACGGGCAGAGTAAGTCCGAGAACAGGCAATTCGGGGATAAAGGGAAGTGCTGACAATGATGTAGCAAAAAAATCCCAGTATTTAAAGAATCCGAGGGAAAGAAGATTTATAACAATGGCAGCAGCCATTGCAATTTTTGCTTTTTTACGTGAAGTTGGAAGAAATTTTGCAACGAAATAGCCGCCGATATAATCTACTATAATGGTTATCACCATAAGTATTATATAGGCAGGCTCTCCCCAGCCGTAGAAGAACAGGCTGAACAACAGCAGTACGGGATTTCTGAGTACGGGCGGTACTATGAAATATGTGAGTATTACTGCCGGGAGGAATAAGAATAGAAAATCCGGACTTGAAAAAACCATAATTGCCTCTGATTATTGAATTTATAAGCATAGTATAACATAAGAGAAAAAATGTTACAATAAATTTTTTATTAAATTTGGCAAAAATATATTAAAGAATCGGCTTGCTGATGCAAGCCGATTCGGATTTATCCTATGTAGTATGGAATATATCCCTCTTCAGTACCGCAAACAAAGCGAAGCTCATATATACCCGGAGTTACCTCACTTGGAACAGTAATATCTCCGAATACCTGTCCTACGTCTACCGGTGAGAACATGAATATCTCCTGTTTCAGGATATATTCATCTTTTTCATAGTTATCCTTATGAGGAGTATCCTTTGAAACTATATACACAACGGAATCAAAATAAGCCGTGTCGCTGCACCATAGATTTATGAGCATTGTATCACCGGGGGAGAATACCTTTACACCCTGTTCACCGGGCTTTGAATTGTTGTAGATATCATGCTTTGTGATATTGAGCTCTGTGTCACCTGTATCTACATATATTCCGAGAGACGGATCATTTTTGAGAGCATCAGTCGTATCTGACGGTTCATCGGGAACGACAATAGAAACATCTGTCACTACCTGTGTTTTTTCAGACACAGGAGCGTCTATTATACCCTGCATTATTTTATCGTATTCCTCGGAGGATATAGGCTCTCCGTCATAATAATAATTTCCGGAGCCGTCAGCCATAAGAACACCGCTGTCATCATCAAAGCTTATTTCTTTTTTTGAGGATTCACTGCTTTGTAATTCGGTTTTTGAGGTATCATTATTTTTATCCTTTTGTGAAGGATCAGAGCATCCGCAAAGAATAAGCAGCGAAAGAAGTATATATACTATCTTTTTCATTTTTAAACCTTTCTTTTATGTTATGACTCACCTGTAAGCTCAATGAATATGGGGCTGTGCTTTACGTGAGGTAAGAATTTTTCAAGGATATCTGTGGTAGAGACTTTTATACTTGATGTATTTACACAGGGATGACATCCGATATAATCACTTTTTACAATATCTTTATCGATAACGAGCTGTACATCACACTCGCTGTCATTCATAAGTCCCATTACGGTGACAGCTCCCGGAAGAAGGTCGAGAAGTCTTACCATATCTCCTTCATCGGCAAATGAAACTCTTGAGATACCGAGGGCGGATGAAAATTCCTTTGTACGGAATGGCTTGTCCCCGGGTATCATGAGAAGATAGAAGGCTGTTTTCTGTCTGTTACAAAGAAACAGATTCTTGCACATTACAACGTCGAGAGCATCGTCGACAGCCTTACAATCCTCCATGGTCATTGCAGGAGCGTGATCTGTACGTGTATATCTTATCCCGAGATCATCGAGAAGTGAATACACACGTACTTCTCTTTCGGTACGGGAGGATACGTCCTCAGGCATACCCTCATAAAGTTTTAGATCCATAAATGAAAACCTCACATCAATCGGATAAAAGAGGGCGCATTTGCGCCCTCTTTTAATATCTTGGATTTCAGAGATCGATTATTTTGTGGGGCCAAGCTTAACATCCCACTTAGCGATGTACTGAAGAACCTTGGTTACGTCGGTAAGAGTGATCTTGCCGTCACAGTTAACGTCAGCATTTACAGTATTGAAGGTCTTACCCTCCATGTTCCACTTAGCGATATTCTGAAGCATGAGTGAAGCATCTGTAAGAGTGATCTTAGTATCCTCGTTTGCATCACCGTACTTGATCTTGGGAACGATAACCTTATTGGTGGTTCCGCAAGTTGTACATGTATAAACTATCTGACCTTCCTTAGAGGTAGAAGCTTCAACGATAACCTCACCCTCATCCCATGCGTGACCGAGAGCCTCAGTCTCAGCATCGGTGTAAGAATCAGCACAGCACTCACAGATGTGACGTGTGTATCCACCCTCAGTACAGGTAGGAGCGATCACGAAGTCCTTGTAGGAGTGACCGGTAGCCTCTACGTCTGCAGTAGAGATAACCTCGCCGCAAGCGGTACATACGGTATTTGCTACACCAGCCTCATCGCAGGAAGCAGCCTTAACGGTTACGGTCTTTGTATCAGCATGATCACAGATAGTAACGGAGCCTGCGAGAGCCTCAACGCCGTTTACGGTAGCGTAGATCTTGTAGGTACCTGCCTTAGCAGCTTCAGGAACAGTGATCTCGATAGTGCCGAATGCACCGGAGAGATAATCAGAATCAACAGTACCGGTAACGGTAGCACCGTCCTTGGAGATCGCACCGATAACACCGGTATTGTGGAAGTCGGTAACTTCGATTCCGTCGTCAGTAGTGATGGTGATAGAATATTCACCTGCGGTGATAGCTGTAGCAAAGTTGATATCAACATCAACGATCTCGCCTGCAATTGCATATACATCAACTACATCGTAGATAGCGCCGGTACGAACAACAGTCTCAATGGGGAAGTCCTCATAGCCTGCGGCACCGTCAGCGATAGAAGCCTTAGCTGTAGAATCAAATGCGCCTGCAGCTACTGCGGGAGCATCACCGAGGAATACAAAGAGATCAGCCTTTGCACATCCTACGAAAGCCTTCTCCATGATAACGGAAGCAGCGATAACGGGATTCTGGAGGTTTCCACAGTTCCAGAATGCGCCGCCGCCGATGGAATCTGCAGCCTCGATATCTGCAGTTACGAGAGCTGAGCATCCCCAGAAAGCGAAGCCCTTAATCTCGGATGCAGCGGTGTAAACGTACTCAAGAGAAGTACAGCCTGCAAATGCAAACTCACCGATAACATCACCGAAGAAAGCAACTGCAACGATGGAATCAACGCCGTCGAATGCATTTCTACCAATGGTTGTAACGGTATAAGAATTGCCGTTTGCGGTAACAGTAGCAGGAATTACTACTGTAGCTGTGTTGGGAACACCTGCAGATGCAGAATCGGAGTAGGTGTTCTTACCGACGATAGCAGTCATGGTGCTGTCATCGAGGGTGTAGTAAATACCCTGAGCATCTACATTGTTTGCATCAAGAGCCTGGGTGAGCTCGGATTCCTCGACGTACATACTGTTAGGTGCGTACTCGCCAAAACCGATCTCTTCAGCACCTGTTGTGATAACAAAGGCACTCATGAGCATTACTGCTGTGAGAATGAGAGAAAGAATCTTTTTCATTTTATTTCCCCTTTACTAATAATGTACAAATTTAAATTTATCTGTAGTCTTTCGACATTAGATATGAGCTTATGCCGCAATAAAGCGGAGGATAAGTGCCGCATCGGTAAGAGTGACCTTGCCGTCCTTATTGTAGTCAGCCATCTCATTTACTGATACATTCCACTTAGCGATATATTTGAGGATCAGAGATACATCACTCAAGGTTATAGTTCCCGTTCCGTCCGCATCTCCGTAGAGAGCTGAGCCTGAGGCGTATGCCTGAGCCTCTGCAGCGGTCTTGAAGAACTTCACCCCTGTCAGATCTATTCCCTCTCCTATGGAGCCTATTCCCGTATCATCGAAGAGATCCATACGGATGTAGTTCATTCTTCCCGTCCATTGAGTAAGACTTGAAAGATCAACTACCTTTCGCTGCCATGTTCCGTCGCAGTCGAAGGATACCTGTTTACCTGCTGACATTACAGGATCAAGGCTTCGGCCTGCAGAGGGATAAAGTCCGAGGGTAAAGGTTCCGCCACGGTTACTTGTGGGAGATCCTTCAACGACCATATACTTATATGTATCGGCAGAGGTTCCGCCAAAGAGGTCGAATTTAAATGAGGGATTTGAGAAGTTTGTTGTAGTAAGGCTCAGCACACCGTCCTGAAGTGAAGATGCCTTGAGGTTGCTCTGATCTCTTACTATGTTCTTAATAGTATTCTGAGTTAAATTTATGCTGTCTGTGCCGGTACCTGATTTTGAAGGACCGACAGCAATGATGATGTTGTTTACAACAGATCGCTCTCCGCCGAGGGTAGTTGACTTATTATCGGAGGTGCGTCCTGTCAGCTCATATCCGCCGGAAGCATTCTCGCAGACCATATCTGCAGATCCGCCGCCGTCGAGCATGAACGCCCATTCAACGTCCATTTCAGCGAGGAGCTGAGGCATTTCCATGATCCAGATACCCTCACTGTATGAGCCCTGACGTCCGTATGAGGTAAGGATAAGCACGTTACCGTTTTTCTTTATTGCCACACAGGTCTGAGGATAGTTTACAGCCTGACCGGAGGGCCATTCTGAAGGAATACCGTTCATAACGTGGGGGAAGTGACCGCTGACACAGTTGGTAACGGTGTACCACTTCTCGGTATTTCCTACACCGTCGGTAATATCTATCTTAATGGATACCTTGTCACCGATCTTGTAGTCTTCAAGGAGAGCCGTATGGTCGGTTCCTCTTGCGGTGAGTACGATGCGGTTTGCCACACAGTTGTACTTTGTTCCGCCGGGCTCTGTTATAGCAGTTACGGTACCGGTGATGGTCTCACCTGCATTTACGGTATAATCGTATCCGCAGTCGATGATGACCTCATAGGCATCGTTCATGGAGTGATTTGAGCTGTATCCCTTGTCGGTGTACATAACAAGGTGATTGTTCTCGGGAATACGGTTTATTCCGTCGATGGTGATGACCTTACCGGTGCTTTGGTTAGTCGCCTTTATGTTTGGTGAAAGGAAGCCGATCAGAGGGGTACCGTCAGCTGCGACACCGAAGGACCAGCTACCTGTAACGGAAAGATCCTGTGTACAGACGAGCTCACCGTCATACATTGCAAATCCCATGGGAACGATGTAACCCTTGGTAACGTTCTGATTTGTGCCGCTGGTGAAGATACGGTTGTTTACCATCAGCCAAAGATCACCGTTTGTGCCTGCGATGGCACGCTTGCCTTCAGCGGCATTAGCAGTATTGTAGTTGTTCATTGCGGTAGAGGTCTTTACCTGAGAGCTGATGTATGTACCTCCGCGAACCTCAAAATAGAGGTCATCCTGCTTTGGATCAAACTCAAGGGTGGAGAATCTCTGTGAGCCGCCGTGGTTGATATATTTGGATGTGCCCTCGAGAACATAGTCTGTTCTAGTGACACCGTCGTAGATATAGTCCACGGTACGTGAGGTCTCACCGTCGATCTTAGGAGTTCCCACATAGTAGGAGTCAAGTCCCGTTGACGATACTGCGCTCATAAGGATCGACTGTGAAGCTATCAGCGCCGCCAAAAGAATACTTTTAAACTTTTTCAAAACAAAAACCTTACCTTTCCTGCGGTAATCCGCAGTATTTGATTACTTCACGGTTATGCTGCGAAGGATCAGTGCGGCATCTGAGAGATTCAGATTACCGTTTTTATCGTAATCGGCATCGGCGGATACCGAAACATTCCATTTTGCGATCTTCTTTAGGATCAGTGACACATCCGACAGATTTACATTTCCCGAGCTGTCAGCATCCCCGTATTTAAGGGGATCGAAAGAACCCGAGGCAAACGCCTCCGCCGACGCAAGATCGTTGAAGAACTTCACCCTTGTGAGCTTCATTCCTTCTCCGGGAATACCGATTCCCGTATCATCGAAGAGATCCATACGGATGTAGTTCATCCTTCCCGACCATTCGGGGATCGATGACAGATCCACAAGCCTTCTTTGCCACGTTCCGTTGCAGTCGAAGCTGATCTTTTTGCCCGTTGCAGTCACCGGATCGAAGGTCTGACCGCCCGTCGGATAGAGTCCGAGGGTGAATTCGCCTCCTCCTCTCATCGTGGGAGAGCCTTCTATTACCATGTATTTATATGTATCCGCAGATGAATTGAAGAGATCATATTTAAATGAAGGATTTTTAAAATCCGTAGCGAATACGGTACACATATCAGTCTCTGCAACACAATTTACGTTGTAGGGCTCTCGGATGATGGCATTTTTGTTGTCAGCGCTCAGAGATGTGTCGGAGGAGTCGATTCCCGAGCGGGAAGGACCTACCGCCAGAATAAGAGAGCTGAGCACTTTTCTTTCGGCACCGTAGGTGCCGTCGGATTTTTTATCGCAGGGGCGTCCCGTAAGCTCATAGCTTCCGTCGGGCTCCTGACACCACATCGTTGCAGAGCCGCCACCGTCCATGAGAAAGCAGGTGACTATACCGAGCTCCTGACACAGCTCATCTACCTGACCTATCTGCAGACCGTAGCTGTAATATTCTCCGAGCGAATTGTACTGTCTGCCGTAGGAGGTTATCATCACGGCACGGCCGTCGGCTTTAACACCGAGGATAGTTGCGGGATAATATGTAGTGGTAGCGATGCCCTGAGGAACACCGTCCCAAATTGCCCATTGGTGACCGTTGACACAATTGGATACATTGTACCATTTGGGAGTGTTCTGAGGATTTATGGTATCCTCGACCTCTACATTTATGGAAACAGTCTGTCCTACCGCAAAGCCTTTAAGATCTTCAAGCCTGTCTCCTCTTGCCGTAAGTATGATACGGTTGGACTTCATTGATGATCGGGTGCTTCCGGGAGGAGAGATCGCCGTAACAGTACCTGTGACGACACAGCCCGGCTTTACGGTGTAATCGTAACCGCAGTCGATAACCACTTCATAGGCATCGTCAAGACAGTAGTTTGATGCCATGCCTCTGTCTGTATATGTGATGAGAGCATCCTTGGCGGGAATTCTGTTGATTCCCTCGGACATAAGCTTAAGTCCCGTGCTCTCGTTAGTTATCGTTGTATGGGTGAGAACCCGTCCGAATATCGCCTCACCGTCGGAGGTGATTCCGAACTGACGGAAGTAATCCGGGAAAGGAGTTTCTTCCTTAATATTATTTGTACAGACGATCTCGCCGTCGTACATATTGTAGCCCCAGGGGATGTTGTATCCCTTCTTGACATTTGCTTCAAGCTCGGGGTATTCATAGCTCGCCTCATTTCCCACGGGGCGTATGTGATGATTTATGGACATCCAAAGACCGCCGTTGGTGGCAACGAGTGCAGTCTTGCCGGTACCCTCCGAATTGAATCTCGCAAGAGTGTCGGAGGTGCGCTTTTTTGTGGTGAGATATGTGGGATCTCCGCCTCTGACCTCAAAATAAAGGTCATCCTGTTTGGGATCAAACTCTACCACGGTAAAAGCCTGTTTTTTATAAGGTGAACTGTTGGAGAGAACGATATCAGTACGGGTAACTCCGTCGTAGAGATTTGTGACCTCTCTCGATTCCTCTCCCGTTATTGGTGCAAGCTCATAATAGGCAGAAACACCCTCGGAGGGAACAGAACCGACGAAAAGCGTTTGTGCAGCGATTATTCCGGAAAGAATAAAGCCTGTCAGTCTTTTCACTATAAGCCTGCCTTTCTGTCTCTCTTAAAAATAGAGACAAGTACAGTTTTATACTTTATTATACCACAGGCAAAAACACAAATCAATACATATACACAATATTTTTTTGATTTTTAAGGGGATAATTGACTATATTTTATATATCTTTTATTGGTTTTCGGTAATGGGAGGGGATAACCCCAAGCATCAGTCGGTGATCTCTATTCACACATTGTTTACAATATACTTTATCGCTCTACTTGACTAAAGTGAAATGAGGTGGTATCATATACCCATGTTAAATTGAATTGTAGTGGAGATTATTATGGAATCCTTTGCAAACATACTTGGGAGGGACGAAAAATACGTGCTTTCCCTCCGTGCACTTTATGAAAATTCGGGTTTTGTGCAGTACCGCATGAGCAAATTCGAGGAATACTCACTTTATTCGGGCAGGCAGAGCTTTCTCGGACGGAGGAACATCATTACTGTGTCATCCCCTTCGGGCAGACTTCTCGCACTGAAGCCAGATATTACTCTGTCGATAGTAAAAAGCTCGGCAAAATCGGGTGACAAGGCTGCGGTGAAGGCATACTATTCGGAGAATGTGTATGTACCCGATCCCGACAGTGATACCATAAAGGAGATACCGCAGGTCGGCGTAGAGTATCTTGATCCCTGTGCTTCGGGAAGTGATTTTGCGCCTGCCGTGGCAGAGACAGCAGTTCTTGCGGTGAAGAGCCTTGAGCTTCTCGGACAGAAGTGGGTGCTTTGTCTGTCACACATGGGCTTTATCAAGGCTGTGCTGGATGAGGCGGGACTTGAAGGAGAGGACAGACAGAAGGCGACGGAGCTTCTCTCGGACAAGAACTCACACGGACTTATGGCACTCATGGAAGTCCTTGGCAGACAGAGAGCAGGCGAGAGACTTGCGGCGATAGCAAGACTTGCAGGAGAGCCTGAGGCTGTTATTTCGGAGGCAGAGAAGCTTGTTTATTCAGCGGAGGCTGAGGCGGCACTGGGTGAGCTTCGCTCACTTGCCGAGGAGATCGGTAAAGTTTCTGCAAATAACGGTGCTGTGCATCTTGACTTTTCCATAATAAATGATGTAGACTATTACGGTGGTGCTGTTTTCAAGGGATTTGTTGACGGCGTACCGAGGGCGGTGCTTACCGGAGGACGGTACGACCGCATGGCAGAGAGTCTCGGTTGTGTCGGCGGTGCTGTGGGATTTGCAGTGCTTGTGGGCGAGCTTGAGAGATTCTTCGGCAAGAAGGACTGAGGGAGGGCAACGAAAATGAAAGATTTTATAAATGTAG
>SVQM01000024.1 GCA_015065335.1 Oscillospiraceae bacterium
GGCAGTGATATGAAGGTGATACTCTCGGATGGCCGTGGCGGTATCCGTGAGTATACTCTCGGTGAGCTTTTGCCCGAGAGCTTTACCCTTTCGGATAAGGAGGCGTGATATATGAGAATGTACGATGTGATAAAAAAGAAACGAGACGGCGGTGAGCTGACACATGATGAGATAGCTTTTGCCGTAAAGGGCTTTACTGACGGATCTGTTCCCGAAAAGCAGATGTCTGCTCTGTGCATGGCGGTGTTCCTTCAGGGAATGAGCGACAGGGAATGTGCCTGCCTTACGGGTGAGATGGCGGCGTCGGGCGATATGCTTGATCTGTCGGAATTCGGGGAGCTTACTGCCGATAAGCACAGCACAGGCGGCGTAGGAGATAAGACTACTCTCGTTCTTGCACCAATGTGTGCCGCACTCGGGATGAAGGTGGCGAAAATGAGCGGTCGAGGTCTTGGTCACACGGGCGGTACCGTTGATAAGCTTGAATCTATCCCCGGCTTTTCTACCGATCTTTCGGCGACGAGATTTACCGAGCAGGTGAGGAATGTGGGGATCGCTGTTGCAGGACAAAGTGCCGATCTTGCTCCTGCGGATAAAAAGCTGTACAGGCTGAGAGATGAGTGTGCAGAGGTGGAGAGTATTCCCCTTATCGCATCAAGTATAATGTCGAAAAAGCTTGCCGCAGGAAGCAAAAACATAGTCCTTGACGTAAAATGCGGTGACGGTGCATTTATGAAGACCCCTGAGGATGCACGAGCTCTTGCAGAGGCAATGGTGAAGATAGGCACTGCTCACGGAAGGCGTATGGCGGCGGTCATAACAGATATGGATAGTCCTCTCGGAGAGGGAATAGGTAACAGTATTGAGGTAAACGAGGCGGTGGAGCTTCTCAGAGGAGGAGGCCCCGATGATCTTCGTGAGCTATGCGTTACCGTATGTGCTCTGCTTTGCTGGATGTGCTTCGGTAAAACGGAGGATGAGGGACGTCGTATGGCTGAAGATGTTCTTGACAGCGGACGTGCGTATGAGAGCTTCCTTGAGTGGATCAAGGCTCAGGGAGGAGACACGGGCGTATTTGCAAATGACGGACTTCTGCCCGTAGCTGAGACTGTTATCCCCGTAAAGGCTGAATCTGACGGGTATGTTTCCATAACAGGATGTGAAAGGATCGGTATTGCGGCGCTTTATCTCGGTGCAGGCAGAAAAAATCCGGGAGATGAGATAGACCGCACCGCCGGAATCATCCTTAGACGAAAGCATGGCGACAGAGTGTCAAAGGGAGATGTGGTCCTTGAGATGTATGCGTCGGAGGTGTCCGATGTTGAAGCGGCAAAGGCTGAGCTTGGGGAGTGTATCAGAGTGACAGATCATGCGCCTGAGTCTTTTCCTGTAGTAAAAGATATCATAGTTTATTAAATAATTTTTAATTTGAATAAAAACATTTGACTTTACAGTGCCGATGTGTTAATATTATAAGTGTTAAATTGTATTTTGTCGGATTTTTGTGATCCGGTACGCTTTATGGAGATATCATATGAACGAAAAAAACAGTTTTGATATAAACTTCGGACTACTGTTTTACAATATAATATCACGTCTGTGGCTTATTATCCTCTCTGCAGTGATTCTTGCCGGTATAACATATTCTTATGTAGCGTTTTTTGTAAAGCCCGTTTATTCATCTACGGCAACGCTGTATATCGGAAGCAGTAACGGTCCCGCTACGATCGGTGATGTTAATATCTCTGATTCTCTTGCAAAGGACTATGAGGTAATAATCCGTCGCCGTAAGATACTTGATGAGGTGGTTCGCAGACTTGATCTTGATATGACAGCGGGACAACTCAGGCAGTGTGTATCTGTTTCCAATGTTTCTAATACCCGAATCCTCGATATAACGGTAACAACTCCCGATCCTGCACGTTCAAAAGAGATCGCTGATACAATATGTATAGTCGCATCCGATGAGCTTGTGTCAATAATCAAGGATGACTACGTGAGTATCGTCGATGTGGGTAATATAAGCTCATCCCCGTCTAATATCAATATGCCTGTGTCAATGATACTTGCGGCGTTGCTCGGTATATTCCTCAGTGTACTTTATATCATGATCCGTACCTTTGCGGACGATAAGCTCAGGACTGCCGAGGATATTGAACGATGGCTTGGACTTTCTGTTATCGGAACTATGCCGTATGCAAAGGAATTTGATAATGCTATGTCCGGGGTGCGAAAGAAAAGGTCAAAAAAAAGAAGTGATTCAGGTACCTAATAACGAATATAAGTGGGTTGTTTGTGTACAGCCCACTTGTTTTTTTGTAAAAATCAAACGTGTTTTTATCAAATATTATTGTTTTTCAATAAGTTTTGGATATTTTTTGCAATATTGCCTTGAATAAAAGCAAGATGTATTATATAATAATAAAAAAGGTGTTTCAAGTCAGTATATGCAAAGGGCATATATTGATCCCGTCAAATCTGTGTAACGCATCGGAGATTGGTTATGAATAACGAGCACAGCAAAACAATAAGATTTTCCATCGGCAACGAGTCAGAACGCCAGATGAAGCAGATCCTCGCAACCGTGTACGAGGCTCTCAGCGAAAAGGGGTACAATCCCATTGATCAGATCGTAGGATATATCCTTTCCGAGGATCCTACCTATATCACAAATCATAAAAATGCCCGCAGTCTCATTTGCAAGCTCGACCGAGACGAGGTTATGAGTGCACTTCTCAGAAATTATCTGGGACTTTGATAATGGACATTATTGTATCAAAAAACAGTGTGCCGCCGGCGGGTGCGGTGTGCGCTATCGGTAATTTCGATGGTGTGCATCCGGGCCATCGGCGGCTTTTCGATATTTGCGGGGATATTGCAAAAAAGCGTGGTTGTGCCGTTCTGGCATTGACCTTTGACGGTCTTGAAAAAGATGGCGGCAGACTTTTCACGCCCGAGGACAGAGATATGTATCTCAGAGAAGCGGGTGCGGATTTCGTATGCTCCGTGAGATTTTCCGATATCCGGGATATGACACCGGAGGAGTTCTGCGATAATTATCTCATGGGACAGCTTTCGCCTTCGGCAGTGGTCTGCGGTGAGAATTTCAGATTCGGCAAGGGTGCCGCAGGGGATGCGGCGATGCTTGAACGGCTGCTGTCATCACACGGCACATCCCTCAGTATTGCAAAGACCGTAATAGCGGACGGAAGTGCTGTGTCTACCTCACGAATAAAAGAGGCGCTCGTTTCGGGGGATGCGGAGTATGCCGCAAAGCTTCTCGGAAGACGTTATTCCTTTGCCTATCCCGTGGAGGAGGGCAAGCACCTCGGACGTACTATCGGTGCGCCTACAATAAATCAACGATTCCCCGAGGGGATGTTTATCCCGAGACACGGTGTGTATGCCGGTGATGTGGATATATCAGGTACGGTTTATCCGTGCGTTACAAATATCGGTGTGCGTCCCACGGTGGATGACGGCGATTTTGTTACGGCGGAATCCTATATTATCGGATACAGCGGTGAGCTGTACGGTGAGATCCTTCGGGTAAGCCTCACAAAGTATCTCAGAGATGAGATGAGATTTGAGTCTGTGGATGCGCTTGGAGGTCAGATCGCAGAGGATGCAAAAACAGCGGAGGAGATATTCCGCAGAGGTAAATGAATACGTACCCCATCTCTCATGAAATACATTCATGTGAGATGGGGTTTTCTGTTGACAAGTTATGGCTTTTTTGATATAATATAAATTAGATATTTGTGTATCTAATTATTATTCAGGAGAGACATGGAATGAACAAAAAAAAGCTTCTGTCCCTCATTCTCGGAATCATCATGCTTTTGCCCGTAGGATGTGCAACTGCACCTGTAAAGGATTCCCCGAAGACTGAGGAAGCAAACACATCGAGCGTTGATGTGTCTTCCTACGCAGCTTGGCTTGCGGAAAGGCTCGGCGCTGAGGCTGAGGGCAATGACGTCATTTGTGCAGACGGAACAGTAACTATTGCTGTGGGTGACGCACTTGGCGTTGATACAGGTACTCTCAGAAATGAGGGATATATTATCCGCACTGAGGATAAGAACACCGTTATCGTTGCAAAGAATGAGGCGGGTGTCGATGCGGGTGTTCGCAGATATGCCGCAGAGATTGAAAAATACGGTAACACCGCTGTGAATATCACAAGCGGTCTCAAGATAGGCAAGATCACTCTCGGCGGTGCTGATATCAAGGATTATAAGATCCTTCTGCCCAAGTCGGCTGAAGGAGACAAGAGCTTCCAGGCTACCGCAACTATGGCTATGGAGACCTCTGCAAGAGAGCTTTCCAAGTATATCGAGCTTGCTACAGGCATCAAGCTTCCTACCGAGTACGTTGTGGGACTTCACACTATGACCGACGAGCAGATCAAGGAAAACTGCGGAAATGCGATCGTTCTTCTTGCAGATCCCACCGCAAAGGGCGGTTCCTCTATAAAGGGACAGATCGAGTACGTTGACGGTAAAGCTGAGGAGATCGGCCCCGGTGAGATGGGTACCGAGTCCTACAAGCTCACAGTTTCTGACGGTCTTATGCGTATCACGGGAGGTAACCAGAGAGGTTGCGTATACGCTGTATACGATTTCCTTGAGCAGTGCATCGGTTGGCGATTCTTCGGTGGTGATGTAGAGTACCTCTACGAGGCAGATGAGCTCAATATCGATAATATTGATATGTCTCATACTCCCACCTTCTCATACAGAGCGACCACAATGCCCTCTGCAAACGACTCCAACAACTTCCCCAAGCTGAAGCAGAACTGCTTCAATACCACCAGATATGCGCATTCTCCCGAATACGGTTACGGACTTGGTTCCACCTATCTCCATGCGCACACCTTTGCTACTCAGCTTGAGAAAGCGGATCACATTGAAAAGGGTAAGCAGCCCTATGGCGATCAGCCTTGTCTTACCGATGAGGAGACCAAGGAATATATCATCGACTGGACTCTGGGCCTTATCAACGAGAGACTGAACCCTCCCTTCAATACAAGGATCGGCTTTGACACCGTGCAGGTTGGTTGTTCCATGAACGATAACACCAACTTCTGTAAGTGTCCGGACTGTATGGCTGTTATCCGTAAGACCAGCTTTACCGATCTGTATCTTGGATTTGTAAACGACGTAGCTGAGGCAGTTGACGAAGCATATCCCGGTATGATCGTCAATACCGCTATCTATTTTGCGGCAAGAAAGCCTCCCAAGGAGACTATGCCCCGCGATAATGTATCTATCTACTACTGTATCCAGGGTTGCAACCAGCACACTATCTGTGACGGTCTGTGCGACGCTTATGATACCACTCTCGGTACTAAGAACACAACTGAGAGAGCTCAGCTTGAGGCATGGACTGAGATCTGTGACAGGATCTATGCATGGCACTATTCCACCACCTTCTTCAGCAATCTCGGACCTTGTCCCAACGTATATGAGATCTATGAGGACGTAACCTACGTTGCATCTCTCGGAATATTCGGATATTACGCAGAGGGATCCTCATCCGAAACCAATAACTTTGAGAATCTGAAGGCATATCTCTTCTGTAAGCTCATGTACAATGCTGACATTACCGAGGAGGAGTTCTACGCACTGATCGACGAGTACATCACTATCGTTTACGGTGAGGAATCTGCGCCTTATATCCGTCAGTACCTTGATATGCACCAGCAGTCCGGTGATGCCATCGACGGATGCTTTATCAACAACTACCACTATCCTCTTGATATGATGGATATCAACTACTACAGAGAGAACTACGGACTTATGCGTGAGCTCTTTGACAGTGCTATCCGTTACGCAAAGGATGCGGCAACCGAGACGAAGATCATCAATCTCCGCCTCCATATGGAGCTTATGGGACTTGGCGCTACATATGAGAGAGATTATGTGAACGGCACAGCAGAATCCCGTGCAGAGTATGAGGCAAATTACAAATGGCTCGTTGACACTTACAAGGCGGCAAATCTGCCTCAGGACCGTGTATACACCACAGCTCCTTCCTCATATGATCTTTCAAAGAACCCTGTACTTGCGTTTATACCCACACTTCCCATACTTTCAAAAGAGGGAAGAGCATAAGTATAATTAATAAAAATCCGATACGGTGAGAACCGTATCGGATTTTTTGCTGTGCAGATATTATTCGTATCTCTTTACATATTTTCCCATTAGATTAGGCACGATCAGTGCAAGCACTGCGGTTAGAATTATCTCGGGGATCATGTAAAGTCCGTTGTACACAACGGAATAAATTAGGGCGAGACCGCCTCCGCTGAAGGATGAGAGCGCCCATTCTCCGAGCCCCGGCATCACATCGGTGAAGAACCACTCCGCCCACGTGCCGAAGAATATCGCTCCCGATATGATGTGACAGATGTACCTGAGAGTTAGGGCAAATATTGAGCCGACACACAGAGCCAAAGCAGGCTTCTTTATCTTCTTTGTAAAGATTCCGGAGAAGCCAAGCACAGTGTACGCCAGAATGTAGTCTATGAGCACTACGATCACAGCCTTCCACCACATCATCTGCGAATCTCCCGGCAGGAAGAATGCGCTGACCGTTCCCCACCCGAGGAACATTTGGATGAAGGCAAATACAATAGCACTTCCAAGCCCCCATTTGATACCGAACATATAGCCCACGAGGACTATGGGAAGCATACTTGCGAGAGTTACACTTCCTCCGAAGGGGAGCTGCAGGGGGACCGCCATCGAAATGAGAGCGAGTACCGCCGAAAGTGCTATGAGCATTGCCGACATTGCCAGTTTTTTGGTATTTTTCATGGTATAAATACCGTCCTTTCTTATGGCAACTCTGCGGTTAGTCGACATTCCGTAGAGATGCCATGGCATAAGAGTGCCGGACAAAAGGCGCCGTTATTTCCGAGCCCCTTATGCAATAATAGAAATACCGCACGGCAGTTCCCGTGCGGTGATAGTCAGAACGATATACAGAGTCGCTTTGATTCTCCCTACGCCGGAATTACCCGTATCAGGTTATAGGGTTCGGTTTCCCGTCTCAGCCCCGGCATACGCCGTGTAAGGCACCCCTGTCAAACTGCTCATTTGCGGTTCGATGTAATTATAGCACTACATAGGCGTGCTGTCAACCCCTGTTTCTGAAATTAAAGAAATAAAAGGAACTGTAAAAAAGTAACAGTTCCAAGTGTCTGGTGAAATAAGGGACGGGTCAAACTAAAAAACTCGAAAAAGTCAAAATTCTAAACTTTTTCGAGTTTTTTGTGCAATTAAAGATATTATTGCTGATTATCAACCAAGTGTAACATCCCATTTGGCGATGTATTGAAGTATTATGATTGCATCTGTGATATTGATTAGTCCATCTTTGTTTACATCGGAATTATCGGGTGAGATATAAAGGTCGGACCACTTAGCGACATGCTGAAGAAGCACTATCACATCAGTTATATTGATGGAACCATCCATGTTACAGTCTCCGTAAATGATGGGGAGTTTTGCGATTTCTTCAATAATTATGATATCACCGCAGAGAGAGCACTCCTTTCCCATGTAGCCTACAGCATTGGTTGTAGGCTTCTGAGTTGTGAAAACCTCACTGTAAGCACTTGTTCCGTCGGGGTTCTTATGGTCGAACTTGAGTCTGAAGATAGTCTTCTCGGTCTCATAGTCACAACGAGAACACTTCTGCATTTCATAACCGTCCTCGTTACAGCTTGCTTCATTTTTTATAAGAGCAAAATCATGACCGAGGGCAAAATTATATACAGTCATTGCGGGATGTGAGCAATTTGCACAGTAAGTAACTACATAACCATTGTCTGTACAGGTCGCAGGAACGGTAAGAATATCCTTTGGATCGGTAGAGGGAATGTGGTTATTTCTTGGAGTTTCAGATATCCTGTAGGAGTATCCGCAATCACATACTGCGTCGGTGTAACCCTTGGCGATACAGGTTGCGGAAACTGTTACTTCGGTAAAGCTGTGAGTGTGTGGAGGATCTTCGGTTTCACCTTCGCCTTCACCTCCACCTTCGCCTTCAATAACAATGGTGATATAGGCACCCTGTGTGGGGTCGTCGTTTACATATTCTCCTGTGGGAGAAACGTAAGTTACTTCACGATCGCCGGCATTGGAATCAAAGTTGCCGACGCGATAGAAGTAATTGTCGTTAATGTCGGTGAATCGGTATTCCTTAGGCTGAAAAGGATTAGCACCATCTGCGGCAGTAAGGTCAAAGGGACCGACAGGAAGCTTGTATGTACCGGGTTTGGCATCTTCGGCGATGGTCAGCCTGAACTGGCAGAGATCACCGCTTCCGTTGAAGAAAGCGTACTTTTGAAGCTTATTGCCTGTGTCCTCGTCTTCCCATGTGTAAATTGTCTCAGCTTCAACAATGAAAGAGCAGAAACCGTTCTCATTAGCCATATCAATATCAGTTTGGTTAATGTAGATCATGTGATCGGAATTATAGTTTTCAATGGTACTGCTTTTTTCAAAGTCTTTAACGGTCTTGGAGGTGAAAAAAACATCAGTAGGGAAGACGGCACATATACAAAATAATGCCATGCCGTAAGCGCCTTCAGCATTGAGGGAATAACCGTCGAGGTTTCCTGTCAGGGAAGAATTGCCCCAGATGGAGTCCATGTGAGCAGTGATTTTTACACTGTCACCGGGCTTGTAACTCTCTTTATCAAGAGAAAAAGACATTACGTTTTCGGTCGCAATAGAGTCAGCAATAATCTTATCCCATGCCACTGTGGATATTAGTGATGTTGACATTACTATTGCTATGCAGATAACGATTGAAAGAATACGTTTCATAAAAACTCCTTTCAGAGCTGTGAAATCACTTCTTGAAGGTCTTTACCTCATCCTTTACCTTTGCGATAAAGTCGTCGACGGACATTACACCGCCTTCTCCTTCCTTGCGGGCACGAACTGCGACGGTGCCTGCCTCCTGTTCATCTGCACCAACGACCAGCATATAGGGTACCTTGGAGAGCTGAGCCTCTCTGATGCGGTAGCCTATCTTCTCGTTACGAAGGTCGATCTCTGCACGGATGCCTGCCTCCTTCAGCTTTGCGAGAACCTTCTTGCCGTAATCGTCGAAGAAGCCGGATACGGGAAGGACGGTCGCCTGAACGGGAGCGATCCATACGGGAAGCGCACCTGCGTACTTCTCAAGGATCAGAGCGAGAGTACGCTCGTAGCATCCGAGAGATGTACGGTGGATGATGTAAGGAGTCTTCTGAGTGTTATCGGAATCGGTATACTCCATGCCGAACTTCTTTGCAAGAAGCATATCGATCTGGATGGTGATAAGAGTGTCTTCCTTACCGTGAACGTTCTTGATCTGGATATCGAGCTTAGGGCCGTAGAATGCAGCCTCGTCGATACCGATGGTGTAATCAAGACCGATCTTGTCAAGGAGGTTACCCATTACAGTCTGAGCCTCATCCCACTGCTCGGGAGTACCCTCGTACTTTGCAGTGTTGTTGGGATCCCACTGGGAGAAGCGGAAGGAGCAGTCCTCCTTCAGTCCGAGAGCGTCCAGCATAAACATTGCGAGGTCGAGACATCCGCGGAACTCCTCCTCAAGCTGATCGGGACGAAGCACAAGGTGTCCCTCGGAGATGGTGAACTGACGGACACGGATAAGTCCGTGCATCTCACCGGAATCCTCGTTGCGGAACAGAGTAGAGGTCTCGCCGAGACGCATAGGCAGATCACGGTAAGAACGCTTTTTGTTCAGGTATACCTGATACTGGAAGGGGCAGGTCATGGGACGGAGAGCGAAGCATTCCTTGGTCTCATCGTAAGGATCGCCGAGCACGAACATTCCATCAAGGTAGTGATCCCAGTGCCCGGAGATCTTGTAGAACTCACGCTTTGCCATAAGGGGAGTCTTGGTGAGGATGTAACCGCGTCTCTCCTCCTCGTCCTCAACGAATCTCTGGAGGAGCTGAATGGTACGGGCGCCCTTGGGAAGCATGATGGGCAGGCCCTGACCTACGGTATCAACGGTGGTGAAGTAGTCAAGCTCGCGACCGATCTTGTTGTGATCACGCTTCTTTGCTTCCTCAACAGCCTCAAGGTAAGCGTTCAGCTCATCCTTGGTGGGATAAGCGGTGCCGTATACTCTCTGGAGCATCTTATTCTGAGAATTACCTTCCCAGTATGCGCCGGTGCACTGAGTGAGCTTGAATGCCTTTACTGCACCTGTTGCAAACAGATGAGGACCGGCACAAAGGTCAACGAAATCGCCCTGCTTATAGAAGGAGATCTCCTCTCCCTCGGGAACACGATCGATAAGGAGCACCTTGTAGGGCTCGCCCTTCTCCTCCATAAGAGCTTTAGCCTCCGCGCGTGGCAGTGTGAATCTCTCAAGCTTATGGTTTTCCTTGACGATCTTCTTCATCTCCTTCTCGATCTGAGCGAGAATGTCCTGAGAGAATGCGGTATCGCTGTCGAAGTCGTAGTAGAATCCGTTGTCGACGGAGGGTCCGATGGTGAGCTTTACATCGGGGAACAGGCGCTTTACAGCCTGTGCGAGGATGTGGGAAGCGGTATGCCAGAAGGTACGGCGTCCGCCGTCATCCTTCTCGTCAACAGCACCATCTGCGAGAAGTGCGCCCTTGAAGGTGAGAAGTGTCACCTCAGCGTCACTGTCAACGGGATGGGTGAGGTCGAACACCTCATCACCTATGCGTGCGGCAATGATCTCACGGGATACCTGTCCCAGTGCAGCAACAGCCGCATCATAGACCGTTACGGGTGCATCAAACTGTGCTGCTTCACCTGATCTGAACTTGATCTCAAACATAATTTATTTCTCCGTTTCTTGATTATTTTTTGTATCATTACTTTGCGTTCTTTTCTTGAAAGAAAAGAACCAAAAGAACTTTAAACTATTGTAGCCATATAGGCGTACTTGAACCGTCGTCTGCAATGCAACATACATTGCATTGCGGGAAAGGATTGACAAGGTTTTTCCTGAATGTCGATTTTTCACTTCGTTAAAACCGACGATATAGGAAGCTGTGGATAACGGTAAAACGTTTAGATTCCGACAGTGATTCAATGATAAGGAGATGTGGTAAAGCGGTTTCACTTTTAGGTGAAATGCTTTTTGCCATGCAAAAAGCTACCATACCTCTTCCTTCTTCACTATTACCTCTTCCCTAAAATAAAAATCCCTCACCTACCAAGTCACAACAGTGCTTGGGGTGAGGACAAAAGTCCGCACGGTTCCACCCGAGCGTTTCACTCAATTTTATTCTGTTACCACGGCGGCCGGTACCTGCAGGTCGTATGCAGGGATGCTCACACCACAAGGCATCCTTCTCTGTTGCACCGTTTCAGGCAGACATAATCCACAAGTTTATTCTAACACTTAAATTTGCGCTTGTCAAGGGGTAATTTTTTTGGATTTTGAAAAAAGAGCTTTATTTACAGCTTTTGAATTATCTGCATGGAATAAAAACTTGACTGCTATATAAAAATATGTTATAATTAAGATTAGTGTGCATTCGTACGCTCAAAAAATATAGTGAGGACAAACGAAAATGGAAGAAAACAAAAAATTCCAGCCCTATATTCCTGCGTCCAAGATCACACCCGAGCTGACGGTAACATCCATCATCATGGGTATTCTTCTCGCAGTAATATTCGGTGCCGCGAATGCTTATCTCGGCCTTCGCGTTGGTATGACCGTTTCCGCATCAATCCCCGCTGCAGTTATCGCAATGGGCGTTATCCGTATGGTCATGCGCAAAAACTCGATTCTTGAATCAAATCTGGTTCAGACTATCGGATCTGCCGGTGAGTCTGTTGCCGCAGGTGCTATCTTCACTCTTCCCGCACTTTTCCTTTGGGCAAAGGAAGGCGTAATGGAGAAGCCCGGCATCCTTGAGATCACACTGATCGCTCTTATCGGCGGACTTCTCGGTGTGTTCTTCATGATCCCCCTTCGCAATGCGCTTATCGTTCGCGAGCATAACACTCTCCCTTATCCCGAGGGACATGCTTGTGCAGAGGTTCTTCTTGCAGGTGAAAAGGGTGGCGCAAATGCGTCTACCGTCTTTGCAGGTATGGGTATCTCCGCTATCTTCAAGTTCATCATTGACGGACTGAAGCTTGTTCCCGGTGAGATCACCTTCCACGGAGCAAGACGTTATCCCGGTGCTATCGGAACACAGATATATCCCGCAGTAATGAGTGTAGGCTACATCTGCGGTCCCAGGATCTCATCCTATATGTTCGCCGGCGGTCTTCTCAGCTGGATGGTACTTATCCCTATCCTTGTTCTTTTCGCAGGCAGTTATGCAATGGAAGGCGGAAACACTATTTCTCAGATATTCGCTGAGGGTGGTCCCTCCGGTGTCTGGAGCACATACATCCGCTACATCGGTGCAGGTGCTCTTGCAGCAGGCGGTATCATCAGCCTTGTAAAGTCTCTGCCCCTTATCGTTCGTACATTCCGTGACGCTGTTAAGGGATTCGGAAAGGGTGGCGTATCCGGTGAGCGTACAGCTCAGGATATCAGCATGAAATTCGTTCTTCTTGCGATCCTTGTTCTGACTCTTGCAGTATGGCTCGTACCCGCAATTCCCGTAACTCTTGTAGGTGCGATCATCGTTGTTATTTTCGGATTCTTCTTCGCTACGGTTTCCTCCAGAATGGTAGGACTTGTAGGAAGCAGTAACAACCCTGTTTCCGGTATGGCTATCGCAACACTTCTCATCTCCACTCTGATCCTCAAGATCACCGGTGATGCGGGTGCGCACGGTATGCAGGCCGCTATCGCTATCGGTTCCATTATCTGTATCGTTGCTGCAATTGCCGGCGACACCTCTCAGGATCTCAAGACAGGATATCTTCTCGGAGCTACTCCCAAGAAGCAGCAGTACGGTGAGGTCATCGGTGTAATTGCATCAGCTCTTGCTATCGGAGCAACTCTTTACCTCCTTGACAGTGCGTGGGGATTCGGCTCCGAGGAGCTTGCTGCACCTCAGGCTACTCTTATGAAGATGGTCATTGAGGGCGTTATGGACGGAAATCTCCCCTGGGGACTTGTTCTGATCGGTGTCTGCATCGCTGTAGTTGTAGAGATCGTAGGAATCCCCGTGCTTCCCTTCGCTATCGGTATCTACCTCCCCGTACAGCTCAATGCTTGTATCATGGTTGGCGGACTTGTTCGTCTTGTATTTGATAAGATGAAGAAGGACAAGGAGAAGAAGGAAGGCATCATCCAGAACGGTGTGCTGTTCTGCTCCGGTATGATCGCAGGAGAAGGACTTGTGGGAATCCTCCTTGCAGTCTTTGCGATCTTCAACTTAGGTTCTGTTATTGATCTTTCAGGTGTACTGAATCTTCCCGTATGGGCACAGAATGTAGGAAGCATTGTAGTATTTGCACTTATAATTCTCTGTCTCCTGAAGTTCAGTCTGTGGAAGAAGCCCTCAAGTAAGAAGGACTAAGATGAAAAAGAAACGGCAGACCGTTATTCCCGAGGCTTACTTTAACCTTGTGCCGATATGTCCCGATGTGCTCAAATGGAGCACGGACAAGGAAGGTATCGTGACCTTTGAGATCGAGAACAAGGGGATCGTGAAACGCATTACACAGGTGCTTTTCTTCAAGCCGAAGGTGAGCTATGTGCATCTTGACAAATTCGGCAGCTTCGTATGGAAGCAGATAGACGGTAAACGGACGATCACAGAGATCGGAGAGCTTGTCGAAGCTGAGTTTGGTGAAGAAGCACATCCACTCCGTGAAAGGCTCGGAACGTATTTCAGAATACTTGAGAGCTACAATTTCATATGGTGGGTAAACACACAAGAATAACAAAAATCGGTACGACCGCAAGGATCGTACCGATTTTGTTATGCTTTTGTATTAGGATTCCACGGCAAGGGAGGGACTTGCTTCTCCCACCCTTTGGACTTTATTTCGCCATCTTGGACATCTGTCTCTGTGCCATTACAAGCTCAAAGTACAGTCCCTTCTTTCGCATAAGCTCCTCGTGACTGCCTACCTCGGCAACGGTACCCTTATCAAGCACTACAAGCCTGTTTGCGTTTCGGAGAGTGGATAGCCTGTGAGCTATTGCAATAGTCGTTCTTCCTGCAGTCAGCTTTGACAGAGCATCCTGAATACTCTTTTCCGTCTCCGTATCAAGAGAGGATGTCGCCTCATCCAGAATAAGTATCCTCGGATCATGGAGAAGCGCTCTCGCTATGGCAACTCTCTGTCTCTCACCACCCGAGAGAGTATATCCTCTCTCACCCACAACGGTGTTATATCCGTCGGGAAGCTTCTTTGCAAACTGATGAACTCCCGACAGTTTTGCCGCAGTAAGTATCTCTTCGCTTGTGGCGTCGGGCTTTCCGTATGCAATGTTCTGGTAAAGACTTCCCGTAAAGAGAAGCGTCTCCTGCAAAACGACTCCCATCTGACGCCTGAGAGAATCCTGAGATATATCCTTTATGCTGACACCGTCGAAAAGGATATCGCCCTCATCGGTGTCATAAAGCCGCATCAGCAGATTTATAAGAGTGGATTTACCCACACCCGAGCGTCCCACGATGCCGATCATCTCGCCTTGCTTTATTGAAAGATTCACCCGCTTCAGTACATTTCGGCTGTCCTCGTAGCCGAACGACACGTCACGGACCTCAATGTTTCCTTCCAGCTCGATATCAAGTGCCTCGGAGGCATCGGTCACATCAGGCTCCTCATCAAGAACATCGAACACCTTGACCACAGATGTCATAGTATGAGCAAGGCGTCGAGGCAGGAACGCAAACCAGCGGAGAGGTGCGTAGATCATCGCCGCATATGCGGAAAACTCCTGCATCTGTCCGAGAGTCATAGATCCGCCGATTATCATGTTACCAACATAATATAGCAGGAAAAACTCACCCATTCCCATAAGGAAATTTGTAATGGGAGAGATATACGCAAATTTAGTTTCGTTCTCGATACGGGTATCTCTCTCATCCATGATGGATTTGTCGTATCTCTTTTCCTCGTTCTTCTCCATTCCGAATGCCTTTACTACACGGATCCCCGAGAAGATATCGTGAAGTATGGTGTCGGCAATGGTGTTCATCTTCCACTGACGGTGATAGCGTTTACCAAGGTGGTTCCACATCAGCCTGTGTACGAGAGTGACCGTAGGCGCCGGAAGTATCACAAGAAGTGCCAGCTTCCAGTCGGTAACGAACAGCATAATACCTATGGCAAGGATCTGCACGATGTTTACAAGAAATGATCCCAGATCATCGGTGATGAATTGCCTGATCTGCTGTGTGTCTCCCGTAATACGCCTCATAAGCTCGCCTGAAGTGCGCCTTGTGACTCCCGCAAGGGAAAGCTCACTTATCTTGTCAAACACCATTCCTCGAAGCTTTACTATCATTTTGTTGGCTGTGATGACCTGTATACAGCTTCTGAGTATACCGAGGAGCATCACTGCGACGCTCACACCGAAGATGCACAGGATCACTATGATAAACTGCCCGAAAAGAGGCTTTGTCTCCGCCCTTATATAATCATCCACAAGCACACGGTTAAGCATAGGTGTCACAAGTCCTGCCGCCGCAATAACAAGGCACATGAGTACTGTCAGAAGTATCCACCATTTAACTGAAGCGGCGATGCCGACGAGCCTTTTTATATACCCCATTTTGTCGGCACAGTGAGGGCACACTTGTGTTCCCGGAGGAAGTCCTCTGTGGCATTTCTCACATACCACTTTACCAAACTCGCTCCAGCCCTCTTCAAAGTACCCGCTGTCAAGATACTTGTTCATACGCTTCACAGCGGTAAAGAATATCTTGTTACAGTCCATGGTACCTCGGCAAAGAGGCGTGTACCCGTCCGCTGTCTTCACTTGAACAGAGGCACAGCCCACTCCGCAGTCGTATATGAATTCCTCGATCTCGGAAAGAGGAACCGACACCTCCCCCTCCGACACAAAAACTCTGTCGGAGTAAAGGATCACCTTTCCCTCCGCTCTTTTGTCCGATGTGTGAAGAGGCAGATCAAAGGGGAATTCAAGAATTATTTTCTCGCTCATATATCCCCCCGAAATCAGAGATAAAGCTCAAGCTTTTTACGGCTTCGTCTGTCAAGTCCGTCAAGGCTCTCGATCTCAAAGCGGTTACCTGAGATATCTGTAACAAAGGCTCTGTCACCGCCAACTCTTGTAATGCTTTTGTAGGTATCTTGAAGAGACAGCTCCGTCTCACCGATATCGGTCTCCACCTTCCAGTAGGAGAATCCGCGTCTTTCCTTCAGAGTAATGATCCTCTTTATGACGGGTACGAAATATTTTCTCTCCATCTCACCTCTTAGTATCTCACGGGTCTCCTCATCGAAATCAGAAAGATCACGGATTATACCGATCTCGTCTCCGTCCTTCGTCTGTACGGAAATAAACTCCTCCTCAAGATCAAAGGGGAAGACTCTGTGGAGCCATACTCTGTCGTATTCGGTCACCTCTCCGTGAACGGTATGAGTAAGGGCAGGGAAATCTCCCTTTTTTGAGAAATGAGCATTCTCTTTTGACATATAGCTCAATCCCGCCGCCGCATCAAGGGATATTCTTTTATTTTCGTTCATGTCCGACATCATCAGCCCTCCTCGATTCCCGCATTTTTAAGTGCTTCATACTGAAGCGTGTAAAGTCTGTAGTAGATCCCCTTTTCACGGATCAGCTTATCATGTGTGCCCTCCTCGGGGATCTTTCCGTCCTCAAGCACCATGAGCTTGTCTGCATTTCTGAGAGTAGACAGTCTGTGTGCTATCATTATCGTAGTCCTGCCCGTGGAAAGCTTATCAAGGGCAGCCTGGATATTCCTCTCAGTCCTCGTATCCATAGCGGAGGTCGCCTCATCAAGGATCAGTATAGAGGGATCTCGGAGCAGTGCTCTCGCAATGGATATCCTCTGCTTCTCTCCGCCTGACAGATCCTTATATCCCCAACCGATCTTCGTCTGATAGCCATTCTCCAGCTTGCATATGAAATCATGGGCACCTGAAACTCTCGCCGCAGTGACCACCTCATCACGTGTGGCATCGGGCTTGGCATATGCGATATTGTCAAATACAGTTCCTTGAAACAGATACGTCTCCTGAGATACTATGGCAATATTCTGTCTCAGTGTCTCAAAGGACAGATCACGCACATCGTGACCGTCGATGGTGATCTCACCATCATCTGGATCGTAGAGCCGTATGAGCAGATTCGCCACAGTGGATTTTCCCGCACCGGTGTGTCCAACGATACCGACAGTCTGTCCTGCATTTATGGAAAAAGAGATCCCGTCGATTATCCGTCTGTTCTTCTCATAGCTGAAGCCAACGTTTTTGAACTCAATATCTCCCGACAGCTTCGGCAGCTTTACGGGATCATCACTCTCACGCACATCGGGCTCAGCATCCATTACCTCCATAAGACGCTGCATAGCGTTGGAGGAGTTTGATGCCATATTAACCATATTCACGAATGAGGAAAGGGGACTGTACAGCATTGATGCATAAGCGGTAAAGGTAATGAGGGTACCGTATGTCATACCGCCGCCGATAACGGTCCATCCGCCAACAGCCATCACTATAGATGAGCATATGGTGAAAAGAAACGCCACAAGGGTAAAGAGAGTTGAGCTGTGGATGCCGACTCTCCTGTCGGAATCGGCAACTCTGCGGTTGCGCTCTCCGAATCTGCGTCTCTCCTCGCCCTCTCTTGCGAATGCCTTCACCACTCTCACACCTCCGAGTGCATCGGTGAGCATTCCGTTCATGCTCCTGTGAGCAGAGTAGTTCTTTGAATGGAGCTTGTTCATATGCCCGAAAAGGAGCTTCATGAGAAGCACCACCACAGGTGCCACTGCCACGGAAATAAGAGTAAGTCTCCAGTCAATGGTGAACATTATCACCACTACCGCTACAGTCTGCACCACGTTTATTATGATGTACGGCAGTCCCTCAACGAAGAACCAGTATATGCTGTTGGCATCTCCGTTGACCTGATTCATAAGGGCACCTGTCTGCCTGTTAGTGAAGAATCCGATGGAAAGTCGCTCGATGGAGGTGAATATCACCTTTTTGAGATCGTATATTATTTTCGGTACCACCTTTGCGGTGATGACCTCATTTACCATGTTGATAAGGAGGGAGAGAAGCCTCGTGGACACAAGTATTCCGATAACGAGAAGCACCTGCCCGTAGAATTTTCCACCCTCGGTAAGTACGCTGTCGTAGAAGAATCCCGAGCTTATGTACGGAGCAAGGATAGTGAGCGCACTTGAGAGCACCATTGCTATAAAGATGGCAAGAACCTGAAATTTATACTTCTTGGTAAAGTACCAGTATCTTTTTATAACACCTGCACGGTCGATACATTTGGGACAGACCTTACGGTTTTTGTCAGGATAGGGCTGTCCGCACTTGGGGCAGCAATCAGGCTCCTCCCTGTGCTTTTTTTCGCTCTCAGACTTGCATCCGAGAGCTATATTTACTTCATCACAGAAATTCCTCGCATCGTCGGCGGTGGTGTTTGAGAGCTTTGTTACAACAGTACCGCCGAAATCATTCACCGCAGTGATGATACACCCGGAGATCTGCTGCTCTACCTCAAAATCACGCCATCCCTCAATGTTGAGCTTTTCTGCACCGAGGCTCTTATATTTTGCTTCAAGAGGAACGTTTTTACCGAAAAATCTGCGTCTCTCTTCCTTTTTTACGAGGATGTTTATACCGGAGAGGAAAAGAAGCTCCCGTCCGTCAAAGAATATGTAACAGTCAAGAGGAGTATTGTCTCTGCTGCGGTCAAGCTTTACCTTTGCCTTGACCGAATCCTTCGTCATACCGTTCTCAGAGGCAGCCTCCCACACCGTATCGGGGATCTTTTTTCTGTTTACTTTTTTGTGAGTTTTCTTTTTCTTCTTCAACTCCGGATCACCGCCTTTATGTAATACGATAAATCAACATTAATAACATATTGTATCATAATTTTGTATGTGGTTCAATATACTTTTGCATACTAAAATGCATATTTTATAAAAAATGCTCTACTTTCGGTGGAAAAATAAATATCCAACACTGAGTTTTTTCTAATTTCTATTGACAGAGGCTCTCGTTATAAAGTATACTCATTATAGAATAAAATACAGGAGTATCCATATGATATACAATAATTTTTGCGGGAACATGGTGTCAGCCCTCGGAATGGGATGCATGAGATTTCCCACACGTGACAACACAATTGATGAGGCACAGGTCTCGGAGATGTTCGACTACGCCATAAAGAACGGCGTGAATTATTTTGACACCGCATGGGGCTACCACGGCGGTGAATCCGAGACAGTTACGGGAAAGATGCTCTCAAAATATCCCCGTGACAGTTACTATATCGCAACAAAGTTCCCCGGATACGATCTTCGCAACATGGATAAGGTAGAGGAGATATTCAACCGTCAGCTTGAAAAGACGGGGATGGAGTATTTTGACTACTACCTCATCCACAATGTCTGTGAGAACAATATCGAGGAATATCTCGATCCCAAATTCGGGATCATGGATTACATCCTGAAAAAGAAGGATGAGGGAGTTATCCGTCATGTCGGCTTCTCCGTTCACGGCAATTCTGCCACCTTTGACAGATTTATGGAAGCTTATGGGGAGCACATGGAGTTCTGCCAGATCCAGCTCAATTGGATCGACTGGGATTTCCAGGATGCGAAGTACAAGGTAGAATATCTGAGGAAGCGAAGCATCCCCGTTATCGTAATGGAGCCTCTCCGAGGAGGCAAGCTTGCAGCTCTTTCGGACGAAGATGCAGCGACACTCCGAAATATACATCCCGATATGAGCGTACCCGAATGGTCATTCAGATATATTCAGTCCGTACCCGGTGTTGCAGTGACTCTTTCGGGAATGTCCGACATGGCACAGCTTCGTGAGAACATCGGCATCTTCAGTGAATCAAAGCCGCTGAATGATGATGATATTGTCACACTCAAGGAGATCGGCCGTAAGATGGTTGGATGCGTGCCCTGCACTGCGTGCCGCTATTGCGTGGATCATTGTCCGCAGGAGCTTGATATCCCAACACTTCTGAATCTGTACAATGAGCAGGTGTTCACAGGCGGCGGATTCATCGTACCGATGAACCTGAAAAAGCTCCCGGACGACAAAAAGCCCTCAGCTTGTGTGGGCTGTGGCGGATGTGAGGCTGTGTGTCCTCAAAACATAAAGATATCCGATGTCATGGCAGATTTTGTAAAACGTCTTGAAAAATAAAAACAGAAGAGAGGAACGGTATCAAAAACCGTTCCTCTCTTTATTCATGCGCTTTTTAGTGGGTGAAATAAATCATATGTTATTTATCCTGTGAATCGAGGATCATCTGCACGATCTCGTCACGTGCCGCATCAAGGACTCTGTAATCCTCGGTATACTTGAGCATACCGGAGGAAACCTTTGTTACAGCCTTCATGACTTCCTCACGACCTACAAGCTCCTCTGCGATCTTCATATAGTCGAAGTCGTCAAAGCTGTCACGGATCTGATAAAGTCTCCATGATGCCTGCGGGCCTGTGCGTCCCCATTTCTCACCGGGGAACTGGAGACATCCATCACCGTAATCCTTCAGCTTGAACTGATACTTTGAAATAGTCTCCCAACTCATTCCTGTAGCATAGTAGAGCAGACCGTCAACATTGTTGAAATACTGCTGCCACAATACAAGTCTGTTGATAACGCCTTGATAGAAGGTGAAATAGTTGGGATAAGGAAGCTGAGGAGCGATACAGATATACCACCAGATCTCCTCGCCCTTTTCTCTGAATTTTTCTGCTCTGTCCGCATAATCACCGTGTTTTCTGTGCATATAACGGTTTGTCCACAGTCCACCCTCAGACAGTCTGCGATAAGCATCACTACGGGGACACCAGACATTGATATAAGGATCAATAAACGCAACTGCATCAATGTTCTGGACCTCATGCTCCGGACTTACCCATGTATTATCGGCAAGAGGAGTTATGTTTCTGATCTCGGTAGTACCGAGAAGCTTTGTAACATACTCATATGTAGTCTGAACCTTTAAAAGTCCGTCACACCACGGCTCATCGGTGTAATAGAACAGTCCCTTCTTGAACCATTCGGGGTTGTTCTTGATCTTGTTATACGCAAGCACTGTCTCCTCATCGGTAATGTCACCTGTGTAAGGAGCACTGAAGCCGTCGATATTGAACGCCGTTACACGGGGATCGCTCATAACCTCCTCAGCCTCATCCGAGAGGATGTGGTATGGCAGCTTGTAGCTTGACAGATTCTGTTCAAGCATATGATAATAATAATCGATATAGGATGTACCTGTTGCAGTACCGAAGAGTGATGCACTGTAAGGAGTATCGGGGAGCGTGAAATCCCACACATAGGCGTATACGGTAGCCTTCTTTACTTCCTTGCCCTCTGCATCCTTTACGGTAAAGGTAGCGGTGTACATTCCCGCAGGAGTTTCCTTATTGGACTTTACTGTAATAACGAACTGCTGATTTGCCGCAGCTTTAAGCTCAAAGGAATCTGCCATATCGACGATCACCTCGGGATGATCGTCGGTGTAAGTCTCCTGAGTAGGTGTGACCTTTCCGTCTCTCATAACCGTTGTAAAAACAGACAGATCCGGATAATAGATGACCCACTCAAGATCGGACTCCATCGTAGCATCGCCGTACTCATGAACAAAATCGGAAAGCTCCGCAGTCATACCTTCACGATCTGCATCTGACCATAGAAGCACAGTGCAGCTCTCACT
Organism: Oscillospiraceae bacterium; assembly: GCA_015065335.1. Taxonomy (GTDB): domain Bacteria; phylum Bacillota; class Clostridia; order Oscillospirales; family CAG-272; genus UMGS1312. Next base: position 21,847 of record SVQM01000024.1, read on the forward strand.
TTCGTTACGAGCCATCTTCATCTTAAAAGCATTCTCGCCTGTGTGATCGGTAGCATGAGCGCCGACCTTGTTCATAAAGTTAGTGAATGAAATTTTGAGAGTGGGATCTTCATGCTCAGCGGTGAGAGCCTTGTTCTCAAACACCATTCTTACGTTTCCGAGGGAGATGTTGTCCCACTTCGCAAGCTTCTGCATCAGCTTGGAAACATCAGAGAGGTTCACCTTATCATTGCGGTCAACGTCTGCCGCAGTTGTGGAAACATCAACGCTCCACTTTGCGATGGACTGAAGCATTTTTGTAGCATCGGTAAGTGTGATCTTACCGTCCTTTGATGCGTCGCCCCAGATGATAGCCTTTGCAGACTCACCGCCTGCAGTTACAACGTCATCGGCACATACAGCCGCATCGTCAGCCTTGCCTGCGACATCGACTGCACCTGCAAACTCAGCTTTCAGCTCACCTACGGTGATAGCTCCGTCGATCATGTCGACGATCCCGTTTTCAACCTTGAGATGAGAACCCTCAGCAAGAGTAAGTCCTGCACTGTCATCAGCAAAAACGGATACTGCACATGACAAAAGCATCGCTCCCGTCAGCGCAAGCGTAAGAAGTTTTTTCATGATCTTTCACCTTTTTCGCAATTTGGGTATAGTGACCCTTTGTATCATTATAACAAACACAAATATGTATTGCAAGGGGGGGACGGTCGCTTTTTGAAAAGAAACGGTCGCTTTTTGAAAAAAGCTCCGCAAAAACTTTATACTGTGTAACCGGATAGGATTACTGTATTCTTATGACAGCAAGGCAGCATCTGCTGCCTTGCGTTTTTTTATATTTGGATGGGGAATACCAAATGTCGGGTTTTCACTTCGTTAAACCCGACGGTATAGGATTACTGTGATAACGGTAGGTCGTTTGTTTTACCACAGAAATACAGTGATAAGGAGATCTCGGACTCATTTTATCAGAAAATCTGCTTTTTGCTTTGCAAAAAGCTACCATACCTCTTCCTTCTTCACTATTACCTATTCCCTCAAAAAGGCAGAGCCGAAGCCCTGCCTTTTTGCCATGTCATTTCTGATTGTCGAGGATCATCTGCACGATCTCATCACGTGCTGCCTCAAGGACTCTGTAATCCTCTGTATATTTGAGCATACCGGAGGAAACCTTTGTTACCACCTTCATTACGGCCTCACGTCCTACAAGCTCCTCAGCCATACGGAGATAGTCAAAATCGTCAAATCCGTCACGGATCTGAAGAAGTCTCCAAGAGGGAGCATAACCGGTGCGTCCCCAGAGTCTTGCCTCGTACTGAAGAACTCCGTCACCGTTACCAATGTCGAAGTGATACTTGGAGATCTGACCGCCGAATGTACGGTAGTAGAGCACGCCGTCAACGTCATTGAAATACTGCTGCCAGGAGAGAAGTCTCACAATAACACCCTGATAGAAGGTGAAGTAGTTGGCGTAGGGCACCTCGGGAGCACAGCACACATACCACCAC
>SVQM01000025.1 GCA_015065335.1 Oscillospiraceae bacterium
GACTGCGGACGTGATATCATTTACAATCTCTGTGAGCACGGCACTACCGATCCTTGGATGTGGGCTCAGCCCGTTGGACAGCTCTGGCGTACAGGCAAGGATATCCGTGACAACTGGAAATATTCTGAGAATCCCGAAGGCGGTCTCGGAGTTATCGATATGATCGATATGGTCGTTTGTGAGGCATCAAAATATGCTCACAAGGGCGGCTTCAATGATCCCGATTTTCTCGTCGTTGGATGCGGTAAGCAGAATGAGTGGATGGGTGGCGGATGTACCACCGAGGAATACCGTTCCGTTATGGCTATTTGGAGTATGCTCTCTGCACCTCTGCTCATCGGTGCAGATCTTCGTAATTTTGCCGCAGGCAAGAATCTCGACGGACTTGAGATCCTCAAGAACTGCGGCATGATCGCCATCGATCAGGATCCTCTTTCTATCCCTGCACGTCGTATTTTCCACGATCCTCTGAAGTATGATCTGTGGTTCAAGCCCATGAACGATTTCAAGTGGGCTGTGGCTCTCAACAACCGTTCCGGTGGTGCAATGGATATCGGATTTACCTTTGCGGAGCTTGGTCTGTCAAATGAGATCCCCGTGAAGCTCACCGATGCATGGACCGGTAATGTGGTTGCAACAAAGCTGAAGGGCGAATATGTGACAAATGTTGCACGTCACGACACCGCCGTGTTCATCATCGAGCCCGATTTTAATTGAGATACTTTATTATGCGGGGAACCCTTTTTAGGCAAAAAGGGTTCCCCGCACCCTCCCAAAAACCTTTATATTGTGGGAATATTATACAGAAAACCCTTATTTGGCAAACGCCAAATAAGGGTTTTCTGTATTGCTTATGCTTTTTTGAATATTTTTCTAAACACTTCTGTGGGAATCTGGGACAGTACTATTCCGACGAAAATCAGCGCACAACCTATGTAACCCGGAGCATCCATATACTTTCCAAGTATTATAGCCTCACCGATAGCACTGAACACCGCCTCGGTCGAAAGTATTATCGCCGCCATGGTAGGATCTGCATCCTTCTGTCCGAGGAGCTGGCAGGTATATGCAATTCCGACTGAACCAAGTCCACCGTAAAGGAGAGGCAGAAGTGCCGCCTTCACATTTGCTATCTCAAAGACATCTCTCTCAAAGATAACTGCGCAGATTATGGTAAGAACTCCGCACACGGCAAACTGCACCATTGAAAATCTGAGGGGACGCACAGCATCGGCATATCTGTCAAGGATGATTATATGAAGCGCCCACAGGACTGCTCCGATTATAAGGAGCGTCTCTCCGATTCCGAATTTTGCGGATTCTCCTACAGCACATAGGAGATAAAGCCCACAAACGGTAAAGATCGCACCTACCCATACGTTGAATCCCGTTTTCCGTTTCATGAAAATGAAATAGATTATGGGAACGAGCACAGTGTAAAGTCCGGTAAGAAATCCGGGCTTACTTGCACTTGTAGTAAACTCTACTCCGAACTGCTGAAGATTTGCTGCCACAAACAGTACCGTTCCTGCAAGAACGCCGTATTTTACAGTTGCCGAAAGTTCTTTTTTGCTTGATCTGCCTCGCTCGAAAAGGAGAATCACAGGTATAAGGGACACAGCTCCCATGACAAAACGGATTCCGTTAAAAGTGAATGGACGCAGATAATCTGCGCCCACCAACTGTGCCACGAAAGCAAATCCCCAGATCATGGCGGTAAGCGCCAAAAAAACAGTGGATCTAACTTTTCTCATAATTCTCAGTCAAGGTCTATCGCTTCGTCAGCAATTCCTGCCTCATCGTAAGACTGTACAGATACGGGATCATTTTCTGCGTTTGCAGAATTTGCGTTATATCCGCCTCTGCGACGTCTCTGACGATTTCTGCGCTCCGTCTTATCTGCACCCTCGTAAGTAACCACAACCTTACGGTTATCGTCGGAACCTACAGAATGGGTATCTACATTGTCAATAAGCTGGATCTCGGAATGGATGATACGTCTCTCGTAAGGATTCATGGGCTCAAGCACAAAATTCCTCTTATATTTAAGAGCCTTGGATGCCATTCTGCGAGCAAGGGAACGAAGAGTTTCCTCTCTCTTCGCTCTGTAATTCTCGATATCAACAGTAATCTTGAGGAACTCTCTGTTGGGAGTAGGAGAACGTCTGCTTGCGCTGAGATTTGCAAGATACTGGATCGCATCAAGAGTCTCACCGTGGTGTCCGATAAGCGCACCGGTAGTATCACCCTCAATATTGATACCTACATAAGCGCCCTCTTCATCTTTTACCGGAACTGCCTTTGCATCGATCTCAAGGTCACGAAGCACCGTCTCGATAAACTCAATTGCAAACTGCATCTCAACATCAGTTACGGGATCGTACTTTTTCTTTTTGTCATCGTCTATGACAGGAGCTTTTTTTACAGGAGCTACTGTCTCAACAGGCATAACAGGAGCCGCAGACTTCTTTTCTACGGGAGCTGCGGGTTTCTTTTCTTCTTTCTTTATAGGCTGGGATTTAGCCTTTACAGAAGTCTTTTCTGCATTTGCCTTATTCATATTGGCCTGAGGCTTTTTTTCCTCGGGAGCAGGTTTTCCGTCACCGCCGCGATCGGTCTCGACCTTCATAGATTTCATATCACTGATGATGGATCCGATATCAATATCTTCCTCACCGTCATCAATAACGACCTTCAGCTTTGCAGGTGTACTGCCGATACCGAGAAATCCCTTCTTGGGCATTTCAAGTATCTCAAAAGACACCTCTCCCTCTGAGCTGTACTTAGAGTACGCCTCAGACATTGCCTCTTCCACTGTTTTAGCGGTTATGATTATTTCTTTTTTCATTTCCTATATAGTCTGCGATATGCAGCCCTTTCATACTGATTACTTTCTGGGCTTATCGCTGTCATCCTTGAGAGGTGCGGTGACAACGCCTTCTTTTGTTTTTTCTTCGGGGATAACGGGAACTTCTTCTTTTTCCCGACTTTCCTCAACAGCCTTTGTCTTTGCGGGAAGCTCTGCTACAGTCTCATCATCATCCTCGTCGATATAGTGGAGAGAACGGACCTTAGGTCTGTTGGGATCAAGATTTGCACTCTTGTTCTTTTTCTTGGGATTCTTTCCTGCAAGTTCTCTTTCAGCAGCCTTGTAATCCTCCTCGGTAAACTGAGGAACGGGGATAGCCTTTGAAAGAACGATCTGCTGAACAGTCGCAAAGATATTTCTGAGGATCCAGTAAACACCCATTGCACCGGGCATGATAGCTGCAAAATACACAGACATAAGAGGCATGGCAATATTCATGATCCTCATGCTTGTGCTCTTCTGCTGTGCTTTTACCTCGGGAGACTGATAGCTGAAACGACGAATGATGATCTGGCTTCCGTACATTGCAACAAATGTAACTGCAGGAATTATAAGAAGCCAGGGGTTAAGAAGATCTCCGCTTGCATCTTTAGCAAGAGGAACCTGTGTCAGGTCAAGTCCGAACAGCTTGAAATCGGGGAGAAGTCCCACATCAAATGTCTCGCTGAAGAACTTCCATGTAGATGAATTGCTCTCTGCCGCCTTGATAAGCTCTCCGGAAATAGTAAGCTCATTACCGCTTGCCTGGAACCAGTTTCCAAGTCTTGTGATCGCATCGGAGCCATACTGGAGGATATAGGTCAAAGGCTGCTGTACTACATTATACAGAAGCATAATAATGGGAAGCTGTATAAGAAGAGGCAGACAACCGCCGGCAGGATTGAAGTTTTCTCTCTGGTAGAGCTCCATAGTCTCCTGCTGCATCTTCTGCTGTGTAGCCTGATCGGTACGTCCCTTATACTTATTACGTATCGCCATGATCTTTGGAGCAAGGGATGCCTGCTTCACCTGATTCTTCTGCTGCTTTATTGCGATAGGCAGAAGAAGGATCTGTGCGATAAGGGTAAACGCCACAAGTCCGATAACGTAGTTATTACCTGTCAGCGTATAAAAAAACTGGATTATTGATCCAAACAGCTTTAAGATAAAATCCATTATTCCAAATTTTCTTCTTTCTTTTTATTTTTTTCGGCGGAGCGGCACAGGATCATATCCTCCCTTTGAGAAAGGATTACACCTGAGGATCCGCCAAACGGTCAAAAAAAGACCGATGATCGCACCCCATTCGGTAAATGCTTTTATTGCATATTCCGAGCAAGTCGGGGTAAATCTGCAGGAGGGCTGCCCCTTCAGAGGAGACAAGTACTTCCTATACAAGCGAATAAGCAGGACAAAAAAACGAGAGATCATGCTCTGTCTCCGCCTGCAAGCATATCGAGCCGCCTAAGGCAATATTCAAGGTCTCGCCGCACTGACTGCATTTTCATCTCCGTCGCAGCGGATCTGCATGATATAACGATGAGATATCCGCGCTTCACGCCGATCTCCTTATCGCACAAGCGATAGGCCTCTCTGACCACACGTCTGGCACGGTTCCTCTCAACCGCTCCTCCGATCTTTTTTGAGGATGATATTCCTACACGGTTAATAAAACACTTTTCGGGATTCTCACGGCAGAGCTTTCCTGCCGCACGGTCCTTCAGCACATATACCGCAATAGTTTTTGCAGCGCACTTCTTTCCTTTTGCATAGGCTTTGGAAAACAGATGATTTTCCTTTATTGCATACTGTTTCACGATAATTACCGCCTGTCTGCCGATTTTCCTTATACATACAGCAAACCTCCGAGAAAATCACAAGATCATCTGTCTTTTCCGGAGGTTTTCCCTTAATAATAAAGGAGCGATTCAGTTTGCGGCGACTCAGTGGGTAAGTCTTGCTCTTCCCTTCTGGCGTCTTCTCTTAAGCACTTTTCTGCCGTCTGCTGTAGCCATTCTCTTTCTGAAGCCATGAACCTTACTGCGATGACGCTTTTTAGGCTGGTATGTTCTGAGCATGGGTTGCACCTCCTTTTATATATTGAAAAGCTTTGACAAATTTAGGCATAGTACACCCGTCGGCATACATACGCACCAATGATTATACTACATATACTAATCATTTGTCAAGTAGTTTTAAGAAAAATACCGTCTTTTTCACAATTATTTCCACTACTCGTTTACATCTCTTGTAATTACGGCGTTTTTTTGGTATACTAATATGAGAAATTATTTATTTGAAAGTTTTTGGAGTTCCAAGAACCTGTTTTCAAAAAGGTTCTTGGTGGGGCTTGGGGTGAAACCCCAATACAATAAGGAGCAGTTATGTCACAGATAATGGGAAACATCGGGGATGTCAGAAAATCCCTCATTGAATATATGGAATCCTTCATCGGAAACGTGTATGAGCCCGGCACATATATCCCCGATGAACTGTCGGGAATGATGAAGCGTGTGACCGTAGAGCTTTCACGTGAGGTCGCAGTATGTCTTGACAGGCGAAACAGAGTTGTTGCCATATCTCTCGGAGACAGCCGAAGCGTATCTCTCCCCGATGCGGGAGGTAAAAGATCGCCCCTTCGTCTCTCGGGAATACGCCTTCTGCATACCCACCCCAACGGATCTCCCCGCCCCTCCGAGGTGGACATAAACTCTCTCTACACCGTTCGTTACGACTCAATGGTAGTCATCGGTGTCAACTGTGACAAACAGACTGTCACAGGAATATCCGCCGCAATGCTCACCCGTGATGAACGTGGTGAATTCTCAAAAAAAGCTCTGCTGTACGGTCCCGTTCTCCCCTCGCAGAAGAAGGCCCTCGATATGCTCTATGCTGAGGCTGAAGCTATCGACAAAGCTGCTCCCGACCGTTTCGAGGACAACTCCGAGGATGCGGCAAGAGCTATCCTCGTGGGAGTCATCACCGACGGCAAGATCTCCTCAGACGATGCAAAAACGGAGCTTCGTGAGCTTTGTGAGCTTGCAACCACCGCAGGTGCGGAGCCTGTGGCATTCCACATTCAAAGAAGACCGTCACCCGATTCACGGCTTTACATCGGAAAGGGACTTGCATCTGATATTGCGCTTGAGAGACAGGCTCTTGACGCAAGTCTTGTGATATTTGACGATGAGCTCTCCCCTTCCCAGATACGAAATCTTGAGGAGACTATCGGTACGAGAGTCATCGACAGGACTGCACTTATCCTCGACATATTCGCCGCCCGTGCAAAATCCCGTGAGGGTGCTCTTCAGGTAGAGCTTGCGCAACAGCGGTACAGACTCCCGAGGCTTTCGGGAATGGGTACGGCTCTTTCCCGTCTCGGCGGCGGAATAGGTACACGAGGTCCCGGTGAGACAAAGCTTCAGACTGACAGACGTCACATCCTCAGGCGCATCCATTATCTTGAGGAGGAGCTTGCAGAGGTCGCAAAGCGCCGTGACATGATGCGTTCCGACAGAGCGAAGCGGAATATGCCCGTGGTAGCCCTTGTCGGCTATACCAATGCCGGAAAATCCACCATGATGAACGCACTCTGCGATTCAGACGTATTCGCAGAGAACATGCTTTTTGCAACTCTTGATCCGTCGGTACGAGGAATGACAGATCCAGACGGGCGTGAATATCTGATGGTTGACACCGTCGGATTTATAAGAAAACTGCCACACACACTGATCGAGGCGTTCAAATCCACCCTTGAAGAGGCGGCAGAGGCCGATCTGCTCCTGCACATTGCTGAAAGTGATGCACCCGATCTTGAGGATAAGATAAACACCGTAAATGAGATCCTTGGTGAGATCGGGGCAGGTGACAAGCCGAAGATCCTTGTACTGAACAAGACCGACAAGCCGAATGCCGTAAAGGATATGCCCCGTGGCGAGGCTCTTTCCGTGATCTGTACGGACGCAGTAAACGGCACGGGTGTTGAGCTTCTCCGAGAAGCGGTAGCAACATTCTTCAGTGGAAATGAGCGTGAGCTTCAACTGCTGATCCCCTACACCGAGGGATGGGCACTACCCTATCTGCACAAGAACGGGGTAGTGCTGTCCGAGGAATACGGTGGCGAGGGTACGACCGTACAATGCAGACTGCCTGTGGAATACGTAGCGAAGGTAGAACGGTTCGCTGTGGAGGAATAATATGACAAAAGAATATAAAACTCTCGCAGGCGAAGGTTTCTTCGAGCTTGTGGAGAAAAAATCCCGTTTTCTCGGATATGCCATTCCCTGCGCCGATGCCGACACGGCAGATGCGTTTATCGCACGTATAAAAGCCGAGCATCCCGATGCACGTCATCACGTATTCGCATATGCCTGCGGAGGACTTGACAGCGGTGCGGAGGTTCGAAAAATGTCCGATGACGGTGAGCCTCAGGGCACAGGCGGTGTTCCCTGTCTTGATGTTATCACGAAAAAGGGGGTCCGCTGTGCGGCAGTGGTAGTCGTCCGCTATTTCGGTGGAATCCTCCTCGGTGCACCGGGACTTGTCCGTGCATATGGCAAAGCCGCCGCAGGTGCGGTGGATGCAGCAGGTGAATGCACCATGATACGATGCCGCAGGGTGACTGTGACAACAGACTACCAGCTCTACGGTAAGCTGACACGTACTGCGGAAAATTCTGGCTACAAGATGGAGCCGCCCGTATTCGATGAGAACGTGTCATTCTCGCTGATCATCCCCGAGGATGAAGCGGAGACCTACGCCGCATACCTGAGAGACTTCTCCAATGCGAAAGCTGTGGTAGAGGTGTCGGAGGATGCGGAGTATGTGATGGGATGAGTTATTCTAACAAATAATAATAACCTTCGCAAAGTTATTAAAGTGTAGAACAGCCTTCTCCTGTGGGAGAAGGGGGACATAGCTTCGCCTTGCGAAGCAGGTGGATTGAGGAGTAACTATGATTCCTTATAATAAAAAACTGGTTTCAAACGCACAAAACTTAAGAAAAAATATGACACCCGAAGAAAAACATTTGTGGTATGATTTTCTAAAACGGCTTCCATTTAATGTTAGACGACAGCACAACATCGAAAATTATATTGTTGACTTTTACATAGCAGAAAAGAAGATTGTAATTGAAATAGACGGCAGACAACACTCCACCCCGGAACACAAAGAATCTGACAGACAAAGAGACAGTGCTTTGTCGTCTTGGAATATAACTGTTCTACGATATTCAAATGATTCTATACGAAACAATTTTAATGCTGTTGTAGCAGACATTTTAAAGAATCTCGAATTGACACTTGATGATTTAAAAACTTTGAGGTGACACTTCATCCGTCAGCCTTCGGCTGCCACCTTCTCCCACTGGAGAAGGCTATCTTTGCAAGCTTTGTCAGTTCAATACTCTAAGCTATACTATATCATTAGTATAGCTTCATTTTTAACTTCATAAGCCGCTATACACAATTCAAGAGTATAGTCTTAAACTAAGATATGGACTACGGCTCGGGAATCATATATAATTGCATCGTAAGCTTACGAAATATACTTAATGGAGTTATTATGAATACTGTATTTTCAAACAACCTAAAGAAATTCCGCACACAAAAAAATATGACTCAGGAAGAAGTGGCTGAATCTCTCCACGTCAATGCTCAGACCGTGTCTCGTTGGGAATGTGGCACTACCCTTCCCGATGTTACCGTCCTGCCTGAGCTTGCAAAGCTCTACGGTGTAACCATTGACGATTTCTTCCGCAAGACTTCTACCGCATATGAAAACTACGCACAGCGACTGGCATACGTATATGAACAGACGAGAAACACCGAAGATTTTTTGCAGGCTGATCTTGAATTCAGAAAACTGCAAAAGGCCGGAACCTACTCTGACAGTGACCGTCTGCTTCACGCAAACATTCATCACCTTAAGGTGGTGCGCCATAGGGATAAATCGCCTGAAAGAGGCTATTTTCGCCCATAACTGCATAAAAAATCTGCGATATACACGCGTATTATCGCAGATTTTGTTATTTGTTATGAACAAAACTATCTCTCTTTCAGGTGCTGTGCAGTTTTGCGGGAGATAATTTGCTTTGCGGCGAAGGCAAAAAACGAAGGAATACACGCGTATTTCAAGGCTTTTTGCCGAGATCGCAAAGTGAAGGATCCCCGCAAAACCGATCTATCCCTATGGTGCACCACCTTATGATGTGTGATTGCAGAGATATGACACTTCGAACTTATGATACGGTTATAGCCGGTGCCGAAAAAGCTTCCGACACTTACCGAAAAGCAAGAACTGCACGCATGAATCTTATGAATTGGCTAAACAGATCGGATGAGGTTCTTGAGGATCAAAAAGCAAAAACAAAAGCACATCCAAACGATCCCGATGAGGCGGCATATCTCTTAGTTGCTTACCGATATGCGGGAGCATATGAGAAAGGCTTTGATTATTTTATGTCAGTAAAGGACCGATTCCCGAATTCATGGGAGATATATCGCTTCGGCGGTGACATTTGCCGCAAGCTGAATCGGTACGACGAGGCGTTTGAATATTGGGACAGAGCCTTGGAGATTGACCCGTCACGTATAGATGCACTTTTTCAAAAGGCATCTTGCTTTGAGGAGATCGGTGATTACAAAAACGCACACCACGTGCGCTGTGCTATCGCCGAGCAGCTCCGCAAAAACGGACACGACATACGGGCTACCAGAGAAGAAAAGAAAGCACAAGCTTGTTTTGATCGGATAAAGTAATTTATTATCATTCAAAAAAAGAGGGAGGAGCAAGCCCCTCTCCTACCAAACAAAACCCAACTCTACCATCTTTTTATAAAGCTTTTTGAAGGAGAGCGCGAGAGGAAACCTTTTTCTCGAAAAAGTTTCCTCTCGCACATTTATATTCATTTAAAATAATAAAATCAAGAACTGGCTGACCAGCACCACGGCGATAAGAGCGATGGGATAAGTTGCGGCATAAGCTGCGGCAACATCCTCGGTCTTAGCAACACCGATGAGTGTACCCAGTGCAGGAGTAGAAGTCATACCGCCTGTAAGAGATCCGAGATTGTTCAGCAGCGGGAGCTTCAGAACATACTTCGCAAAGATGAATCCGATGATCATAGGAACGATGGTCATGATGATTCCGTATACAAAGTACATAGGATCGAAATTTGCCACAAAGTCTGCACCGCCGGGGATTCCCGCACCCACGAGGAACAGCACCAGACCAAACTCACGGAAAAGCTGGAGAGTATGCTTATCGGGAGTGATGGAAAGCTTACCTATACGTGCAAAATGTCCGAGAACAAGCGCTACAAGCAGGCATCCGCCGGTAGTTGTCAGAGAGAAGCAGGTTCCGTCAAGTCCAGCAGAGGACAGAGGGATCTTGATCTTACCCACAATAGTACCGAGCACCGCTGCAAGCGCAAAGGGTGCAAATCCGTGAGAATCAAGCTGGAGAAGCTTGCCTGCAAATGTCTTCTTTTTACTGTCATCTACGTCAATTGATATCTTTGATCGCTCAGCATCCATATCAGCTTTGGAAAGCTTGGGGATAAGCTGTACAAACAGCACAACGCCAACAACACCGAAAATGTACGCGATTCCGTGTCCTACGGACACGAGACTTGTGTACTCGGCGGAAACAGTCGCCTTTGCAGCAGAGAATGCGGGTGTGGATGTAAGGGAGCCTGAAAGAAGTCCCACGATCATTGCGGTAAATCCGTCGGAATTCTCGATAGATGCACCGAAACCAATACCTCTGCCGAGATAAATACATCCCACAGCAGCCGCACCGCCTGCAAGGATGATGATTAGTCCGAGAAGAACGTATGACTTGAAGTTCTTTTTCAGATTACCGAAAAATTTAGGTCCTGCAATAAAGCCTACAGATGTAACGAACAATACAAGTCCAAGATTCTCGATAATGGTCAGCGATTCCTCGGCATAGTTCACACCTTCAACGATCATATCATTTTCAAGATAACCGTATCCGAGTGCACCGAAAAGAAGTGCTACGATAAATACACCTGCATCACCGAGAGACACACCCTTTATTGTGATACGTCCGAGAGCATATCCGCCGAAAAGAATACCGAATACGCAAAGAAGAAGAAAGCTTATTCCCGTTACGGGAATTACTCCGCCAAAAAGTGTCATTTCAGAATATCCTCCTTTACCGTCTCTCAGTTCTGCTTTCTTGCGTAAGAGGGCAGAAGCTTCGGAGATACGGTGTCGTCGTCGATTCCGGCGGCGGCTCTTTCGTTGTTAAATTTATTTACATGCTCAAGAGTCATCGCTCCAAGCTTCACATCCTTTGAGAGGGCAGCCGCATTCTTACCTGCACTTCTTCCGAATACGATGATGTCAAGGAGTGAGTTACCCATAAGTCTGTTACGTCCGTGGATACCGCCAACAGCCTCACCTGCTACAAGCAGACCGGGGACAGCAGACTGTCCGTCGGGCTCGATGTCGATACCACCGTTCTGGTAGTGAAGTGTGGGGTAAATAAGGATAGGCTCCTTACGAATGTCGATGCCGTACTTACCGAACATACGCATCATTGCGGGGATCCTTGCCTCAATGGTGCCCTCGCCGTTCTTCAGCTCGATCATGGGAGTGTCAAGCCATACACCGATTCCGTCAGCAGTCTTAACACCGTTACCACGGTCAGAGCACTCACGGATAATGGATGCAGCAGAAACGTCACGGGTCTCAAGGGGATGCATGAATGCCTCACCGTTCACGTTGATGAGCTTCGCACCGAGTGAACGAACCTTCTCGGTAACGAGCGCACCGAAGATCTGCTCGGGGAATGCCGCGCCGGTGGGGTGATACTGGAGCGTATCTGGATACATAAGCTTCGCACCTGCTCTGTAAGCCAGAACAAGTCCGTCAGCAGTAGCACCGTAGTGATTGGAGGTAGGGAAGCCCTGATAGTGGAGACGTCCTGCACCGCCTGTTGCGATGATAACGGTCTTTGCACGTGCAATGAGTATCTCATCGGTCTCCATATTCAGGAGTACCGCACCTGCCACATGACCGTTCTCGTCAAGGATAAGTTCGATCGCAGCAGTAAAATCCACAACGGGGATCTGACGGTTCAGGACCTCATCACGGAGAGTACGCATGATCTCTGCACCGGAGTAGTCCTTTGCGGCGTGCATTCTCTTACGTGATGTACCGCCACCGTGGGTGGTTACCATAGTGCCGTCCTCAGTCTTATCAAACTCAACACCGAGGTCGGAGAGCCACTTTATCGCCTCCGGAGCCTCGCATACGAGTCTCTTCAGAAGTGAGGGCTTTGCGGCAAAGTGACCGCCGCCGAATGCGTCAACATAATGGATCGCAGGAGAGTCGTTCTCCTTGTCAGCCGCCTGGATTCCACCCTCAGCCATCATAGTGTTGGCGTCACCGATACGAAGCTTTGTAACGATCATAACATTGGCGCCAGCCTCGTGTGCTTCGATAGCCGCAGATGAGCCTGCTCCGCCACCGCCGATAACGAGAACGTCAACATCGTAGTCGGGATCGTCAAGGCTGATGTTTGCAGGATCGATCCTGCTTTTTCCCTGAAGAAGTGCCGCCAGCTCATGGGGGACCTTCTCACCCTTGTTTGCACCGATGGTAAGCTCGGTGAACTCACCGGTCTTATAGTCGGGATGATATGCCGCAAGGAGGTCTGTCTTTTCCTGTGCAGTCATTCTGCGAGGCTCAAGAACAGCGTTTTCTGCACGGTTCGCCTCGACCTTTTTCATGGATTCAAGCATTTCAGCAGTATACATTATTCAAGTCCTCCTTCCCTTACTTCTCAATGTCTCTGTTGTTGTAGAGTTCACGCATCTCATCTATGGGCTTCTGCATGAGAGCCTCGATGAGCTCCTCGAAGGTACCGTTGTTTATCTCCCGCACTCTGTCCTCAAGGTGACCGCAACCGGGAGCAAGGTACTTACCGTTGAGTCGTCTCGCAAGCATTGCGACCTGAGGATGAGAGATGCCTGCGGGACAACGTGATGAGCAAACGCCGCACATTACGCAGTCGAAGGACTCCTCCGCACACTTCTCGTACTCACCTCTCTGAGCGTATGCGATGTACTGCATTACGTTCAGCTCCTGAGTACAGGCCTTGGTGCAGGCGTTACATCCGATACAAGCGTAGATCTCGGGATAAAGCTGCATCATGATCTGCTCGGTAGGCTTAATCTCGTTGATATCGTAGACTTTCTTCACCAGAGGGAAGAAAGGCAGAGTTGCGATGTACATATTCTCCTCTACCTTAGTCTGGCAAGCAAGACAAGCATGAAGCTCAGTGTCTCCCTTGATTCGGTAGATGGTGGCACAGGCACCGCAGAAGCCGTTACGGCATCCGCAACCTCTCTTCAGCTCATAGCCTGCATATTCCATAGCAGTCATGATGGTGAGATTTGCGGGCACACTGTACTTCTTGCCCATCAGAAATATATTGACCATGTTTTCCATAGGTAATTCTCCTTTATAATTCTGTTTGTCGATCCGTCAGCCGCAAGCCTATACCGTTTTCGACATATAATAGAATCCGGTAGATGCGGAAGCTTCCGGGAGGAAGCGACCAAATCTACACCTTGCGGCTCCGGGCGTTTCGCCTGTCGGAACGCCACGCGAGTGTACGGAGCCCTTTTTCATCAAAAGCCGTGGCTTTTGATGAATGGTTTAGTACTCATCCGGTAATTCGGAGAGTTTGTCGTATCTGAATACAGGACCGTCCTTGCAGACGTACTTTGAGCCGATGTTACAGCGTCCGCACTTGCCTACACCGCACTTCATGCGAAGCTCCATGGTGGTGAACACCTGAGTCTCGGTGAAGCCAAGCTCCTTCAGTCCGGCAAGGGTAAACTTGATCATAATGGGAGGACCGCACACGAGAACGGTCTTCTTCACATCGGGATTCAGCTCCTTTACGTAGTTGGGAACGAATCCGACGTGGCCGTCCCAACCCTCCTGTTCACGGTCGATGGTGAGGTTCACGGTGATCCCCTCATCACACATCCACTCGTCGATGATCTCCTTGTAATCTACAAGGTCATCCATTGAACGGGAGCCGTACACGATCTGCACGTCGCCGTAGTTCGCTCTGTTGTCACGAACATAGTTGATCACGGAGCGAAGAGGTGCAAGTCCGATACCGCCTGCGATAAATAGAAGGTCCTTGCCCTTCAGATCGGTCTCAACGGGAAACGCATTGCCGTAAGGTCCGCGGATGGTGATCTGCTGACCTACCTCCATGAGGTGGAGCCAGTTTGTGAGACATCCGCACTTTTTAATGGAGAACTCCATAAACTCGGTGTTCGTGGGAGATGAGGTAATGGAGAACATAGCCTCACCCACACCTGGGATGGAGAGCATAGCACACTGTCCGGGCTTATGGATAAAAGGCTTTTTGCCGTCAAGTCCCACGACACGGAATGTCTTGACATCGGGAGTGTCCTGTCTTATGTCGGTAACAACGCCGACTGTAGGAATCAGTGTATCAAAATTCATGATCTGTCCTCCAATTCCTTCATTACTTTAACGATATTCATGGAGATGGGGCACTTGGAGAGACAGCGTCCGCATCCTACACAACCGAACTTGCCGTCATTGTTTGCAGGATAGTACACGAGCTTGTGCATAAAACGCTGTCTGAATCTCTCAAGCTGGCTGTTACGGGAGTTGCCGTGAGCCATCTTTGTGAAATCGGAGTACATACAAGAGTCCCAGCACCTGTATCTCTTGATACCGTTTCCGGTGTCAAAGTCTCTTATATCGTAGCACTGGCAGGTGGGGCACACGAATGTGCAGGTACCACATCCGAGACAAGCCTCGGAGAGGGACGCCCACTTCTCGCTTCTGAAATGCTCCATCATAGTGTCACCGCCGAAGGAATCGGGGGTAAGCTTTGAAAGGGGAAGTCTGTCCATGATCTCATGGCATCTCTTGCCCTGCTCCGCTGCCTCAGCACCGTCTGACTCCTCAAGCATTGCGGAAATCTTTGCCACGAGAGCCTCTCCCTTCTCGGTGAGAGCCTCAAGGTAAAGTCCCGCATCTGTCATAGCACACTGAACATCTCCTGCAGGAGAGGCAGGATCAATGCCGAAGGTACGGCAGAAGCAAGTCTCAGAGGGAGCACTGCACGCCATAGTCATAATGGTGGCATGGCTTCGTCTCTCGGCATAGAAAGAATCCACGGGATCGGTAAGGTACACGGAGTCAAGGATATCGAAGCTTGCCATATCACAGGCACGCACACCGAAGATCACATAATCCTCGGAGGGCTTTCTGATATCGATAACCTCGATGGTCTTTCCCTCCATCTTGAAATCCACAAGGTCCTCAGTCTGGGGGAAGAAGAAATCCTTCGCACTGCGCTCGGTATTAAGAGCATCGGAATACTCCATACCTGCGCTGTATCTTGCATAATTTGTCTTGCCGTTTTTGTCCTTTGTGGGAAGATACAGAGCAGAATCGGCAGAGAGTGCTTCAAAGAGAGCGCTCAGATTTTCCTTTTTAAGAAATTTCATTTCTCTCTACCCCCTTATCTGTCGTAGATTGCGGACGGCTCCGCGTCATCTTCGGTATAATTCACGAGAGGTGCTCTCTGTCCTTCACTCTCACCTGCTTGATATTCGCCGTAGAAATGGTCGATATCGGAGATGAACTTACGGTTGAGAAGATGGAGAGGGATGTTCTCGGGACATACTCTTGAGCACTCACCGCAGTCGGTACAACGTCCCGCAACGTGGAATGCACGGATAATGTGGAAGTTGTTCTCCTCGAAGGAGGTCACGGCCGCCTTCTGTGCGATTCCGGAATCGGGATTGTCGAACACGCAGCTCTCGCAAGAGCAAGCGGGACACACATTACGGCAGGCGTTACAACGGATGCAACGGGAAAGCTCACCACGCCAGAAGTCGAATCTCTCATCGGGAGTCATTGCCTCAAGTGCACGGACCTGCTCAAAGCGGTCGGATGCCTCAGGGGGAGTCACGTCACCGCCGATGATCTCATCGTACACAACAGGCTCACCGCCCTTGCAAGACAGGCACTTGATGCAGAGAGCATCCTTCTTTGCCACTGTTTTCTCACCGTACACGGTGTCGATCTTGTATGAGTCACCATCGGTACAGATTCCGGTGATACCGGTAACACCAAGTCCCCGAAGTCTCTCGGGATCAGCCATACCTGCACAGCCCACAGCGATGACGTAAGTCTTCTCTCTCTTGATCCTGTGCTCGGTCAGAAGCTGATTGAAGCTGTATGTATCACAGAGCTTCAAGAATACGAGGGTCTTCCCCTCATTCTTCATATTTTTAATAAGGTACTTGGACAGATTCGCACCGCAGAAATCGCCGTACACGAAATCCGCACGCAGCTCATCTGCAGTCTCAAATACCGCAGGAGTCGTATCGTAGCCAAGCTCTCCCGACTTCCAGCCGATGACTCTCGCCACCTCGCCGGACTCAAGAAGGGCACATGCTCTCTCTATCAGTTTTCCTTGCATCTCAGATCCTCCAATCTCTTATTCGGACCAAGTGCAGTAACGGTCTCTACAAATTCATTCATTGTTGCGGCAAACTTTGCACCCTCAGCGGCAGATACCCACTCAACACGGGTACGTCCCTTCTCTATGCCGAGATAATCGAGCATTGAGAACATCATGGTCATTCTGCGACGGGCGTAATAGTTACCGGAGGTATAGTGACAGTCGCCGGGATGACATCCGCACATGATAACTCCGTCAGCACCACGCTGGAATGCACGGAGGATGAAGGTGGGGTTCACTCTGCATGAGCAGGGAACACGTATGATCTTTACATCCGCAGGATAGGATGCACGGTTGGTTCCCGCAAGGTCGGCACCCGCATAGGAGCACCAGTTACAGCAGAACGCCACGATCAACGGACGAAATTCTTTATTCTCATTCATCGACATATCGCATCTACCTCCGCCATGATCTGTCTGTTAGTGAATCCGCGAAGATCCATCGCACCCGAAGGACAAGCAACGGTACAAGCACCGCATCCCTGACATACTGCAGGATTTACGGATGCTACACGGCGGATCTGAGTGGTTCTGTCGGGCATTCTGAATTCCTTATCCTCATAGGAGATAGCACCATAGGGACAAACTCTCTCACAAGAGGAGCATCCGTTACACATCGCCTCATTGGAGGAAGCAACGCAGGGATTACCCTTGAGACTGTTCTTAGCGAGGAGTCCGATCACCTTCGCCGCTGCGGCAGATGCCTGAGATACGGTCTCGGGGATATCCTTGGGACCCTGGCATGCACCGGAGAGGAAGATTCCTGCGGTGGGGCTTTCTACGGGACGAAGCTTCGGGTGAGCCTCGGTGAAGAAGTCGTTTGTATCCATACTTGCGGTGAGCATAGTTGCAAGAGGTCTTGCACTCTTATCAGGCTCGATCGCCGCCGCAAGGACTACCATGTCGGCAGAAATCTTCAGCTGCTCATTCGCAATAAGGTCTGATGCCTGGACTGTAAGAGTACCGTCAGCCTCGGGAACTACCTTGCCGACCATTCCTTTAATATAATGTACACCGTATTCCTCAACGGCACGGCGGTAGAACTCATCAAAGTTCTTACCGGGGGTACGCACATCAATATAGAATACGTAAACCTCGGTATCGGGGTATTTCTCACGGACGAGCATCGCATGCTTTGCTGTATACATACAGCAGATCTTGGAGCAGTACTGCTTACCCTTCTCTGCTCCCGCATCACAGCGGCTTCCCACACACTGCACGAACACGAGGGTGTGAGGATGCTTACCGTCGGAGGGACGGAGGAGAGTTCCCGCAGTAGGACCTGCGGCATTGGTAAGTCTCTCGAACTCAAGAGACGTTACAACGTCGGGGGACTGGCTGTATGCAAACTCGTCAAACTTATCAAGATTTATGGGGTTGTAGCCTGTTGCTACAACGATAGCACCGTACTGCTCTTCGATGATAGTATCGGTCTGCTTGTAGTCGATGGCACCTGCGGTACAAACCTTTGAGCAGACACCGCACTTGCCTGTCTTAAGCATTGTACAATGCTCGGCATCAATGGTAGCGATCTTCGGTACAGCCTGTGCGAAGGGAATGTACACGGCACGTCTGTTATCCATACCGAGGTTGAACTCATTGGGGATCTTCTTCTGAGGACACTTCTCTGTACAGAGTCCGCAACCGGTACACTTGACCTCGTCAACGTATCTCGCCTTTTTGCGGATCTTTGCGGTGAAGTTGCCGACAAATCCGGACACAGCCTCCACCTCGCTGTATGCGAAGATGCGGATGTTCTCGTTCTGAGCACAGTCAACCATCTTAGGGGTAAGGATACACGCCGCACAGTCAAGTGTGGGGAATGTCTTGTCGATCTGAGTCATCTTACCGCCGATGGTGGGATTCTTCTCAACGATATCTACGGGGAAGCCTGCCTCAGCAATATCGAGAGCAGTCTGGATTCCCGCAATACCGCCGCCGATTACCAACGCACGCTTGGTCACGGGACTCTCGCCTGCGTGGAGAGGTGCATTCAGATGCACCTTTGCGATAGCGGCACGTCCGAGGATGATAGCCTTCTCGGTACCCTCCGCCTTATCCTTATGTATCCACGATACCTGCTCACGGATGTTTGCGATCTCAACCATATAAGGGTTGATTCCGGCTGCCGCGGCAGTCTTGCGGAAGGTCGCCTCATGCATACGGGGTGAGCAGGAGCACACCACGATTCCCGTAAGGCCGTTTGCCTTTATCGCATCCTTTATCTTGTTCTGTCCCGCTTCGGAACACATATACTGATATTCTTCGGATACCACTACGCCGGGCTCCAGTCTGAGCGCATCGGCTACGGCTACAACATCTACCGTTCCGGCGATGTTAGTTCCGCAGTGACATACGAATACGCCTATTCTCTGCATAACTTGTGCAACCTCCTTTACTTTGTATATTTTCTGAATGCGCTTACGATTGCCTGCTGAGGAAGCTCCTCATCAAGCATACCCGGCACATCGTCTGCCGTCATGTGGTTCTGACCCTGCTTTCTTACCGCAAGAAGTCTTACAGCCTCAACGAGCTTTGCAGGCTCTACTCCTCTGGGGCAACGCTCGATACAAGCGAAGCATGACAGACACTTGTAAAGGGATTCGGATTCAAGGAGAGGCCCGATGTCACCCTTGTCTACCATGTAGACGAACTGATGAGGATGGTACTCCATCTCATCGTATGAAGGGCATGATGCAGAGCACTTGCCGCACTTCATACACTTCTTCGGATCGACTCCGCTCATACGGAGGATCTGCTTTCTTTCGTTTTCGAATTTCACGATAATCCTCCTCAAACACCAAGAGCATCTGCGAGAAGCTCTGTGAAATAGTAAACAGGCACGTCAGACTCTGCGTTCTTCGTAAGATTGTAGAGACAAAGAGGGCAAGCGGTGATAAGTGCCTCGGCACCTGCACCCTCGGCATTTTTCATAACGGAGGTGCTCTTCTTCACAGCCGATGCAGTGTCCTCCATTGCCATGTAACCGCCGCAGCACTCGTTACGCATTCCGTAAACAACAGGCTCACCGCCGATGGCACGGATGAAATCCTCCATGATACGGGGATTCTCAGGATCGTCCATTGCCATTACCTTGCCGGGACGGAGCAGGAGACATCCGTAGTACGCACCGATCTTCTTCTCTGCGGGATTCTTCACAGCCTCGGCGAGCTTATCAAAGCCTACCACATCACGGAGAAGCTCAAGGTAGTGCACCACCTTGGTCTCACCTGCATATGGAGTGTCGAGCTTCAGGTAAAGATTTGCCTTATTTCTGAAATCCTCGTCCTCTGCCATGTCACGGTTGACCTGCTTCAGCACGTTATGACAAGCGGAGCAAAGAGTCACAAGAACTCCGCCACGCTCTCTTGCCGCAGCAAGTGCACGGACTGACGAGAGCTTTGTTGCGATCTCGTCCTTTGCAGTGGTGTATACACCGCCGCAGCACTGCCATTCGGGCAGCTCTTCAAGGGTGATACCGAGAGCAGCGGCAGCAGCTCTTCCCTTTTGGTCAAGCTCCTTCGCCTTTGTTCTCAGTGTACAACCCGGATAATAACTGTATGTCATAGTTTTCACCTCATAAACAGGGAATGTTACCGAGGGGATGCTTTTTGAAAAAGCACCGCCCTCGGGCTCCCCCGCAAAAACTCTTTTATACTTCGGCCGGGAAGCCCCGGCAGGCATTCTTCGGTTTAGTTTTTCTTGCACTGAAGTCTGCAGTCGAACGTTACGGCTCAGTGCAGTGGCACTTTCGCCTGCAAACCTAATCTTATCTGTCCAATTCTGTTTCCCAAAAGTTTTTGGGATCAAACCCTTTTTTCAAAAAGGGTTTGCGGGTGTGGGCGGCGCCCACATAAAAAGTCGCGTCCCTTAAGCCATCTCTTCGGGATGGAATACCTCGTCGAACTTCTCTGCGGTGAGGAAACCAAGCTCTACGCAAGCTTCCTTCAGGGAGATGTTATCCTTAAATGCCTTCTTTGCAGTCTTTGCCGCATTCTCATAACCGATGTAGGGATTGAGCGCAGTTACAAGCATCAGTGAGTTGTGCAGATTGCCGTGCATCTTCTCACGATTTGCCTTGATTCCGACAGCGCAATTGTTGTTGAAGGAAACGATGGCCTCTGCGAGAAGTCTTGCAGACTGAAGGAAATTGTATGCACATACCGGCATGAATACGTTCAGCTCAAAGTTACCCTGAGATGCCGCCATTCCGACAGCAACATCGTTACCCATTACCTGTACCGCAACCATGGTCACAGCCTCACACTGAGTAGGGTTTACCTTGCCGGGCATGATGGATGAACCGGGCTCATTCTCGGGAATGGTGATCTCACCGAGACCGACTCTGGGACCGCTGGCAAGCCATCTTACGTCATTTGCGATCTTCATCATGTCAGCCGCAAGAGCCTTAAGTGCACCGTGTGCAAATACAAGCTCGTCCTTGCTGGTCAGTGCGTGGAACTTGTTAGGAGCAGTCACGAAGGTCTTTCCCGTGAGGGCGGAGACTTCCTTTGCAACCTCTACGTCAAATCCACTCGGAGCATTGAGTCCCGTACCTACTGCGGTACCGCCGAGAGCAAGCTCACGGAGTCCCTCAAGAGAGAGTTCAAGCATACGGATATCCTTCTCAAGGGAGCTTCTCCATCCGCTGATCTCCTGAGAGAACTTGATGGGAGTTGCATCCTGCAAGTGAGTACGTCCGCTCTTTACGATGCCCTCGTTCTCAGCCTCAAGACGCACGAAAGTCTCGATCAGCAGCTTCACTGCGGGGATAACCTTGTCCTCGATAGCGCATACAGCAGAGATGTGCATTGCAGTGGGGAAGGTGTCGTTTGAGGACTGGCTCATGTTGATGTCATCGTTGGGGTGAAGGAGCTTCGCACCTGCGATCTCGTTACCTCTGTTAGCGATGACCTCATTTGCGTTCATGTTGGACTGAGTACCGCTTCCCGTCTGCCATACTACCAGAGGGAAATGGGGGAACAGCTCACCTGAGATCACCTCATCGCAAGCCGCAGAGATAGCGGACAGCTTCTCATCGGTCATTCTTGCGGGAACGAGCTTGTTATTCGCTCTTGCAGCCGCCTTCTTCAGTATTCCGAATGCGGTAGTGATCTCACGGGGCATGGTCTCGATCCCCACACCAATGGGGAAATTCTCGTGGCTTCTCTCAGTCTGAGCACCCCAGTATTTGTCGGCAGGCACCTTTACCTCGCCCATTGAATCATGCTCAATACGGTATTCCATAATCTATATACTCCATTCCTTAAATATCAAGACTCTTTATAACTTCCTTGAGGCAATTCGCACTGTGGCGGAACTTGTCCTCTTCCTCAGGAGTGAGGGGTGCAACGATCTTGCCTGCGATTCCCTCTTTTCCGACGATGCAAAGAGATGAGAGACACACATCCTCAACTCCGTACTCACCGTGCATCATGGTGGATACAGTCATCGTTGTGTCGGCACCCGTAAAGATGCACTTTACAATATGGCACACGGAGATCGCAACCGCATAGAAGGTCGCGCCCTTGCGCTCGATGATCTTTGCGCCGGACTTTCTCATGTATGCCTCGACCTCCTCGTGATCCAGGGGAGGAATGATCTGATCCTTCTCGATAAGGCATTCCGCATACTTGTCAATGGCAATATTGGAAATGGTGGCGTTTGACCACGGAACGAATGACGAATCACCGTGCTCTCCGAATACGTATGCGTGAACGTTTTTCTGGCTGATGTTATAATACTCGGAAAGTCTTGTACGAAGTCTTGAGGTATCGAGAATAGTACCCGAGCCGATTATCTGGTTCTCGGGAAGTCCCGATGTCTTGCAGAACTGATAGGTAAGAATATCCACGGGATTCGATACGATGATGTAGATAGCATCGGGAGCGTATCTGACGATCTCGGGGATAATAGATTTGGTGATATTAACATTGACCTGAGCAAGGTCGATCCTTGTCTGACCGGGCTTCCTCGCAGTGCCCGATGTCAAAATAACGATATCGGAGCCTGCGGCATCTCTGTAAGTACCTGCGTAAATAGAGCAGGGAGAGCAAAAGGGTATGCCCTGTCTGATGTCCAGTGCTTCTCCGAGAGACTTGGACTCGTTGATGTCTATCATTACGATCTCTGACGCAATGCCGTTTACAGCAAGAGTGTAGGAAATGGTGGAGCCGACGCTTCCTGCTCCGATCACGGTTACTTTGTTACTCATATTAAAACATCTCTTTCATATGTATTTGCTTCATCGAAGCATGGAAGAGCTTGTACACATACCGTCGTCATGAGGTATGCATGGGGGCGAATTGTCATGTCATTAAAACCCCACATATATTCATTATATATTATATACCCTACAACTTTTTCTGTCAATTATGGTTTTCTGTAAACATCGGGAAATTTTAGTCTTATATTTGTGCAATATTTCAACAATAGAACAAAAGCGTCCACAACAATAATATTTTTTAGAAAAATTGGCAAAAAGGTGTTGACAAATGCGTGCGTTTATGGTATTATAATTGAGCGCTTGAAAAAGAAGTGCTTATGCGGGTGTAGTTCAGTGGTAGAACTCCAGCCTTCCAAGCTGGCCATGTGGGTTCGATTCCCATCACCCGCTCCATTTTTTATTACGTCCTCCGGCAGGATGTAATAAA
>SVQM01000026.1 GCA_015065335.1 Oscillospiraceae bacterium
AAAGAACGGTATCGCCGTTGTTTACTCTCACCACACCACTTGCTGCGTTATCACTCAGGAGTGTGCTTTCGATATGTCTATGACAGGGCTTGAGACTCTCCAGCAGGATCTCGTTAACGTAATGGATAAGATGGTTCCCGAGTGCAAGTATGAGGGAATGTATCTCCATCCCGGTCCGAAGGCTCTCAAGTTTGCTGAAGAGCATGATGAGGATGCATGGGGTTGTCACAACACCGATGCTCACCTCCGTTCCTCCATTATCGGCAGAAGTGAGACTATCGTTATCGACGACGGTGAGGCTGATCTCGGTGAGTTCGGATTTGTATACTTCATCGATTTTGACGACACCAGAGCAAGAACACGTACCGTTCAGGTAATGATCATCGGCGAGTAAGACCAATTTAATAAAAAAGCCTTGTGTCATGTGTAAAAATGTGACTCAAGGCTTTTTTGTATGCTTTTTGTAAATATTTTTCACTGTGGTTGACATTTTACCATTTTTACTGTATAATACAAAACGTTGAAAGCTCAACTTCGATAACAGCATTGATCTGTTTATACAATATGTGTTTTACTATTTGATATGTATAAAGAAAGGTATAAAACTATGATCGACAGATTTGAAAGATTTTCCATAGCCATTGCTGAAGCATCACGCTATTGGCATAAGCTTGCAACAGAAGAGCTTGGTAAATACGGACTTCGAGGCTCTCACGCAATGTATCTCACGACAATGTACCGTTATCCCGACGGAATAACCGTACCCCGTCTTTGTGAGCTTTGCGGAAAAGATAAATCCGATGCTTCAAGAATGATCGGTATTCTTGAGGAAAAAGGACTCGTTACAAAAAAAGAAGTAGACGGCAGTCTTTACAGAGGACTTCTTGTACTCACCCCCGAGGGTTCTGAAGCCGCAAAGCATGTATCAGAAAGAGCTTGCCGTGTGGTAGAGCTTGTAGCAGATGATCTCACCGATGAAAACCGTGAGATTTTCTACGAATCTCTTTCCACCATAACTTTGAAGCTTCGTGAGCTTACTGACAACGGCATTCCCGATTAACGAAAGGAAAATACATGAACATAAAAATAGTTTCCGATTCAGCCTCGGATATCATCACGCTTGATGGAGTTTCATATGCGTCGGCTCCGCTGAAGATCATTACCGCAGAAAAAGAGTATATAGACGTCCCTGAGCTTGATGTGTTCAACATGGTGACCACACTGAAGCAATACAAGGGACGCTCATCCACCTCATGCCCCAATTCCGCTGATTGGCTCGCCGCTTTTGGTGATGCTGATGCGGTATTTTGCGTAACGATCACGGGAACTCTTTCCGGAAGCTACAATTCCGCAATGCTTGCAAAGCAGGAATATGAACATGACGGGCGTCGTGTATTCGTGCTTGATTCTCTCAGTGCCGGTCCCGAGATCGGACTCATTATAATAAAGCTCTGTGAGCTTGTGCGGTCAGGCATGGATTTTGATTCCATATGTACTGCCATCACGGAATACAAAAACAAAACGGGACTTCTCTTTATACTTGAGTCACTGCAAAATTTTGCGAACAACGGCAGAGTAAAGCCTGCCGTGGCAAAGATGGCGGGACTTTTCGGAATACGCATCGTCGGCAAAGCAAGCGATAAGGGTGATCTTGAGCCTCTCAACAAATGCAGAGGTGAAACGAAATCCATTGCGGCGGTTATCGGACATCTTCGTGATGCGGGACTGTCATCGGGCAAGGTACGTATCGGTCATTGCTTCAACGCTGTTACTGCGGCTGTTCTTGAAAAAGAGATAAAAAAGGCATTCCCCAACTGTTCGATTGATATATATGAGCTTCGCGGGCTTTGCAGTTTTTACGCAGAGATCGGCGGTATACTTATAGGATTTGAAAAATATTGATAACATAAAAAGAGCCTTTCGGCTCTTTTTATGTTATTTCATCAGGTGGCAAGCCATCTTCTGAGCGCTACAAGATCGGTGGAATTCACTTCACCGTCGTGATTAAAATCCGCCCCGAATGAGACATCTATCAAAGATCCGCAGAATTTACGTGCCAGTACAGTAACATCCGCAGCATCCACAAAGCCACTGTCATTCACGTCTCCATCGTAAATACGACGATATGTCAAACCGTTATTCTCACAGAAATCCTTTGCAATTGATGAACCGTAATCACGGATCGTAACTGAACGGCATTTCGCAAAGGCATATTTTTCGATCTCCTTAACACTGTCGGAGAGGATGATGTTCTCGGTATCAGCCTTCTTCACAAATGCAAATTTTCCGATCTTCGACACATTATCGGGGATGAACACATCTGTGTCATTACCGTAATAATTCAGAAGAAGACCGTCGCTGCCCACTACAAATCCTTCTTCATGTGAACCGTTTTCCGGGAACAGATACCCCTGTTCTGCAATGGTGATGTTTGCAACTCTTACAATATTCCCCTCATTCCAAGTAAGAAGGGGAGATCCTACAGCCTTTGCTATACGCAAATTACTGTTCACAAAATCAAATATTAGCTCATTGTTGTAAAAACAGCGTATCCTGTTCTTCTCAACAGACATACCGAGAGTTATAAACTCAGACCCATCCATGCAGATATCTCTGTATACAGGGAACATAAACTGACCTGAGGAGCTCGTATTACACCACCCGTCAGTAAGTCTGAAGCATCCGTTGAGATTATCATAACTGAAGGTTATAAACTGTCTGCTATCGGATACTCCGTCATATATAAGATTGTCATTACAGTAACAAATATTCATCCACCTGTCTTCATTTGTCGAGCTTGAACTGAGTGACATCGTCATAGACACATCATAGGTAAGCCAAACATAGGGCGAATTATTATCGAAAATACTGTTTCCCCTGTAGCCCGTCTGTGTAAAATTCGTCTGAAGCGATTTTGCCTCCGGCCATCCGTGCAGCAGTCCATCCTGTATAAAATACGCACCGGGCATGAAATCCTTTGTAAAGCTCTCGGTTGACATGAAATTCTCATTCACGTATATCTTGTCACTGCCCGTGTAATATGTATCATCAAGATCGGGGATCTCCTCAGGCTCAGGATCAGGCTCGGTATCCGTTCCGGAATCATCGGTCTCCTTTTTTATCTCAATAAAGATACCCTCAAGGGAGATCGTCTCGTCAAGATAATTTCCCGCAAGATCGCACACACCGTTCTCGGGATCCACCGTAATATCCACCGTAAACGGCTCAGCGTAGCTTGAGTCGATAATGTCAAATTCAAAGGATGCAAGGATCGTATCCTCAAAAGGGAAGGTAAAGCCCGTATCCACATCGGCAACGCCGAGGATCATGTACGGATACTTTACAACACTTTCGCTGAAATGCACACCCGAAGATTCGGCACTGCTGCGTCTGAGGACCATGTTGTCGGAATATTCCAGACAAAGTCCGAAATAAGCAATACCGATGCTGTCGGGATCATGGAAATGCAGATCGGCAATGATGCTCGTATCACCCTCAGAATACTCTTCTCTGAGTTCAAGATAAAACCCCGTAGATCCTACGGATGCACCTGTCACAGAAAAAAGCACTGCCGATGCCATGATCATGGCGATCGTTAAAACAAGGCTGACAGTTTTTTTCATGATATTCTCCCATCCTAACAAATTCTGTTAATTGTAGTATATCATCATATTTGTTTTTTGTCAAGAATCGCATAAACCAAGCAGTCTCCGAATTTGTAGGATAACTTGCCGATCGTAGGGGAGGGATTTGCTCCTCCCGTGATGTTGTCTCAGACCGTGTTGGTCTTGATTTACACAACGGGCGGATATGGAATCCGCCCCTGCCGTTCGTGTCGGATGAGGGGATACCATATAAAACAATGTAAATCCGAAAGGTATACACCTCATCCGCCACCTATCGGTGGCACCTTCCCCTCAAGGGGAAGGCTTTATTTTTTGTGTGCTTTGACATTGTTGCTTTTTATAGGTAATTTGTCAGCGAACTAAGGCGGTCTCCGAAGAGATCGCCTTAGCTATTATAAAATTATATATCCGCACCTGCGAGTCTGCGGCGAAGGAGTGTAATATCTGCGGAATTTACAACACCGTCTCGGTTGTAATCAGCACCGTACTTGGTGGAAACAGAAGAACCTGCAAGATTTCTTCCAAGCAGTGTTGCATCAGCGGAATTGACAGCACCGTTATCGTCAACGTCACCGCAAAGGATGAGACGGAAGTTCACGTCGTTTACTGCGGCATAATCCACGACTGCAGAAGCAGTTTCGTAGGAACGGAGGGTCAGCATAGTACAGCCCTCGAATGCATCCTCACCGATGGTTGCAACGCCATCGGGCAGGATGACATCACCGAGAGATACACAACAGTCAAACGCACCAATTCCGATGCTCGTGAGGCCTTCGGGGATCTCGATATCGGTAAGGCTGTAGCAAAATGCGAATGCACCGTCACCGATAGTAGTAAGAGTTGAAGGAAGTTCAACATTCGCAAGGCTCTTACAGAATACGAAGGCACCCTCACCGATCTCGGTAACTCCCTCGGGGATGGTCACGGAGGTGATGTTATTGTTGAGTGCAAATGCCTGCGCACCGATGGAGGTAACACCAACGGGGATGATCACGTCGCCACCGGAGCCGATGTAGTCCACAAGCACACCATTCTCATTTACATTAAAATCGTTGTAGAAAATCTCTTTTTCCAAAATAAAGTGAGCCATTTTAGAGGTATTAGAAGGCGCATCGTTCCATTTTTTTATCTCATTATTAAACATCAGATAATCTTCATTCTCTGTACTGTTATCAGGCTGAGATGGACCCCAATTTGAATATTCCATAATCGTAGAATCACACCATGTCCAAACGCCTTCACCGTCTCTGTCTGTAGCACCAATCCAGCAGTATCCATTCATGTAGCAGCCTATTTTTTCAAGAATAGCCTCCTCGTCCGCAGAGTTCACACACATCAGATAACCACCCTGTTGTTCACACCACAGTCTTGCTGTTTCCCAGTCGGTAACATAGCTGTACAATTCGTAAATCGATTCCTCAGTTTCATAAATCATAACAGGCGCAAGGCCACTCAGAGCATTTATATCTGTTACAGTTACACTTGACAATGATGTTGTACCGTATGTGTAATTGCCGTTACTATTGACCGCTGCCACCTTAACCGTGTATGTACCCGGAGCCATATCTGCAGTACATTCAGTTCCTTTTATATTGTATATTGCATTAACATTCTCTCCCGTTGAAGCATCAAAGAAGTATACATCATACCAGTCCGAATTAGCCGTTTCATTCCACCACACGTGGATACTTTCGCTTACAGCTTCAAAATAAAAATTGGGAGCAACGGGAATAACACACTCCGCACAACTAGCCACGTAATTCGGTTTTGTTATGTCCTCTTTAACTTCTCCGCAACTGCACTTATAACAACTGTAGTGAGGGTGAGCAGCCCAATCGTACACATATGTAGTATAACTGTGAACGTGATCAGTCGTAAGAGCTGAAGGGGCACTGTATAATTCAAGTGAAGGTAAACTATAAATATCTATGGAACGTCCCCATTTAATTGAACAGAGATCTATATAATTACACTCTCCGACCTGAATAGTAGAACCGCTTACTCCCATTACGAATACCCAGTGACCGTTTGACCAATCAGCATCATATCCGTAATAGTGAATAACATCTCCGGGTTTTACCATAGACACCGCCGTATTAATATCGGTAGTGTCAGCAATATCTACATACGGATATCCACCATATGCATCATTTGCCAGCTTCAATGCGAATCCCATGCACTGAATTCCGCTACGTGTTCCTAACTGAAAGAAATTACAATCGTGATGTCCCACATAACTTCCGGTATCGGTAATAGTATGGCTGTAGCACGGACTCGCAGTAGTTGTATCGGCAAAACCACTATTACCGTAATATATCAACATATCACCGGTTTCGTCATATGTGCTTGCAAGGTGATTCCAATACCTTCCGTGAGGGAACTTTGCCTGCAACTGAGAAAGTGACATAGCACTACTCTTTACCGCCACATACGGCACCATCACCATCATCATCACTACGGCAAGCATCGCCGCCAAAATCTTCTTCGGTTTCATTTTTCTACCTCCAAATAAAAAAGTGCGCAGCAGAAGCCACGCACCGAAAAACACATAGCTCCTATTGCTGCGACACAATTCTCACATATAAAAACAAATAAGGTATGCGAAAACAGAGCATGCATTTTTACCAAAGTAAAAATAGCACACCTTATTTGTAAAATTTATTGAATTGTGTCGCAAGTTTAGTATATCACCTTTTTTTGCCATTGTCAATAAAAAATTAGTCTTGTAGGATAACTTGCCGATCGTAGGGGAGGGATTTACTCCTCCCGTGATGTTGTCTCAGACCGTGTTGGTCTTGATTTACACAACGGGCGGATATGGAATCCGCCCCTACCGCTCGTGTCGGATGAGGAGATACCGGGATGTTACCTCAGACCGTGTTTGTCTGGATTTACATAACGGGCGGATATGGAATCCGCCCCTACCGCACCTCTCGGTGGCACCTTCCCCTCAAGGGGAAGGCTTTGCTTTTGTGCGTTTTAGTACTGTATAAAAAGTAGACTGTCTTCGATAGCAAAGACAATATCCCACGTAGAAAAACAGAGCAACCGGCTATATAAAAGCCTTCTCCAGCGGAGAAGGTGGATTTGCCGTAGGCAAAGACGGATGAGGAGAATACCGTATAAAACAATGTAATCCTGAAAGGTATACACCTCATCCGCCACCTATCGGTGGCACCTTCCCCTCAAGGGGAAGGCTTTGCTTTTGTGCGTTTTGGCACCATACAAAAAGGAGACCGTCAGGTCTCCTTCATATTGTTATATATTTCGGCTCAGTGGCAGCCGCAAGTGGTGCATCCGCAACCGCAGTTTCCGCGATTGTTGGAGCAGTAGATTATCGCAAGAGCGATGAGGATGATCCAGAAGCACTCATTGTCAAAAAGATCACAGATGCAGTTCATATTTCACATTATTCGTACCCTCAGGCACGAATCCTTTCATTATCATACACCGGCTCTGCCGGGGAGCACTTTCGGTGCTCTGTTATTATTATATGATAATGCCGCATCCTTGACACTATTTCAAAAACAGCTCCTCTGCCCCGAGAAAATCCTCTGCCTGTGTGAGGCTTTGCGCAGGCAATACCGCCGCAGCTCCGCATTTCTTACAGGTCACGGTGACGGTCACGTCCCCCACCTCGATCATCACATCGGGCACACCGTCCTCGCAGTTGCAGTGGACTCCTCCGTCCTCGCAGAGATCCTGCACCACATAGGTGACGATCTCACGCACCTGCGGATCGGAGATGAACTCTTCCCCTCTTGCATTCGCAAGAGTCTCCATTGCCGCATCCCCCAGGAGAGTACGAAGCATATTTTCCGTTGCCTCTGCCGCCGCAGTCACCTCATCCTGACGTCCGCAGTAGCAGATATCGATCCCCGAAAGTGCACAGGGGATCCTGAAAAGATCACCTCCGAAGAACACCTGCGATGACACATTATAGCTGTGTGGGGTGGGACAGGCGATACAAGGCACGGTCAGACGCACCTTTTTATCCTTAGTATATATAGCAGTCAGCTCAGACTCCCCGCAGGGACATTTCAGTTTTATCATATCCGCACTGAGTGCAAATGCTCCCACGAGACTCATTACGAGAGTTCCGCAGTGGGGACATTTGTACGCAACGGTAGTTTCTTTTTTTGCAAGAACCATACAAGCACCTCAAGATTGACAAGATTTTCGCCTTATGTTATAATCTCTACAAAGCCACAGAGATATACGCCAAGGACAGGGCTTTCGTACTTCGCCTTACGTCATCTATCTGTCGGCTATGCGTTTTTTGTGTTTTTTATGACACTTTCTATTATAAACCGACTGCATGAAAATGTCAACAGTAAGGGGGTGGGGATATGCCAAAAAGAATAAAGTTTGATGGGAATGCCGAGGCGGCGGTAATATCCGCCGAGGCACTTTCGGCGTTTGCCGTTTACGGTAAAGGCATACCCTACTCTCCCGTAAATACCGCCGGTGAGATCATAGGTGCCGATATTTCCCTTGAGCAACGTATCGAGATCGACGGGATCCCCGTTATCCTTTGCGGAACCGCTGAAGCAGTGACTCATTCGGCAGCAGGATACGCAGTAATGCTCACCGTTAACGGATGCCGCAGGACCGATCGCACGGATGCGTATTTCGCAGAATCCGCAAGGCTTGCACTGCTCGGCCATCTCTGGTGCATCTCAAATAAGGCTGAGGCGGTGACGCTCAGGCTCGTACTTCAAGGTAAGGAGCCTGTGGTACACGAATATTCGGCAAGCGCAGAATATATTGAGGCGGCAGTAACGGCTCTGCTTCGCAGGGCAACCCCATTTATAAGGCACATATATCTTCGGGGAAAAGAAGGTTTTCCTGCGCTTCGGGAGCTTCCGTTCCCATACGGAGAAATGCGTGAGGCTCAATATGAATTTATAACCGAGGCATTCAGGACGATAAAAAGCTCATCGAGGCTTCTTGTTTCAGCTCCAACGGGAACCGGTAAGACGATATCTGCTCTTTATCCTGCTGTACGTGCCATCGGCGAGGGTATCTGTGACAAGGTATTCTGTCTTTGCGCAAAGACTACCATCGGCAAATCCTTTACCGACGCTGCGGCTCTTCTCTCTGCTCATGCACCGATGCTGAGATGCGTTGTGATCTCATCTAAAGAAAGATGCTGTCCCATGCGTGATGTGCGGGGCACAAGACGTTCGAGGATATGCAAAAACGGGTGCGGACTTTACGGCTTCACCGACAAGAAATGTGCTGAGCTTAGGCTTATTGAGGCGGCGGCGGAATGTCTTGATTCGGCGGTGATCCTTGCTGACACGATTAAGACAATTGCAGAAAAACACTGTGTGTGTCCTCATGAACTGTCTCTTCTCGTAAGTGAATACTGCGATATCGTTGTTTGCGATTACAACTATGTTTTTGACTTCCGAATGAGGCTTCGCAGGTACTTTGAGGAGGATTCCGAGGAGAATTTCGTATTTCTTGCGGATGAGGTGCACAATCTACCGAAGCGTGCATCGGACACATACTCGGCACAGATCTCTCTTGATACGGTGTCAAAGCTTTTGGCAAATGCAGAAAAGCTTCGTGAAGAAAATGCTCTTGTGTCTGTATTATGCGGTTTCAGAAATGAGCTTGAAGCTGTCCGTGCATCGACACTGAAAGACGGTGAATCAAGAGAGATCGACGGTAAAACTATCAAAGCGGGATTTTCGAGCACCTCTGCCCTTCCTCAAAAGATCGCTGAATCTGCCGGAGTGTTGAGACGCACTCTCGGCACCGTTATTATGAAATACGGCGACGCACTTCCGCCGATCTTCTCCGAAGCGGCTGAGGATATAGGTAAATTCTGTCATGTGTGCTCGCTTTTTGACAGGAATTACACCTGCTTTACATCGGCAATAGGTGATGAGTTTTATCTGAGACTTTGCTGTCTTGATCCATCTCCGCTGCTTGATCTTGCCATGACTAAGGCAAGGGCGGTAATATTCTTCTCGGCAACACTTACCCCGATATCATATTATGCTGATATTCTCGGATGCGGAAGAGGCGGGGTGCTGGAACTTGATTCTCCGTTCCCACGTGAGAACCTTTGTCCCGTGGCAGTGGATAGCGTATCGATGAAGCTGTCTGAGCGAGGATATGCGGCAGATACCGTGGCGGAATGTATTGCGGCTGTGGCAGAGGCAAACCCAGGAAACTATCTTGCTTTTTTCCCTTCTTTTGATTATATGGAAAAGGTCTTAAAGCTATTTCATGATATCTCTCCCGATACGAAGGTAGTAGTTCAGGAAAGATCAATGAAAACAAGTGCCAGAGAAAAATTCCTCGATTCTTTCAAATGTGAAAACGACGGTTTTTCTTCTCTCGTAGGTTTTGCGGTGCTTGGCGGCATCTTTTCAGAGGGGATAGATCTTCCCGGAGACAGTCTTATCGGCGTTATCATTGCAGGAACCGGTATGCCTGCAATAACTTCCGAGCGAAATATCATGAAGGAATACTTTGATCTGACACGTGAGGGCGGAATGGAGTATGCCTACATTTACCCGGGATTCAACAGTGTCCTGCAGGCAGCAGGCAGAGTTATCCGTACCGACACTGACAGAGGTGTGCTTGTTCTTATAGATTCACGGTACGCCGAGCCGGGATATTACAAGCTGTTCCCGAAATATTGGAGACATATAAAGTACACGGGAGATGCCTTCTCCCTTGAAGAGATACTCAGACGTTTCTGGGATGAATAGGAGGGACGTATGTTCAGAGAGCTTATCCGAAAAAAGCAAGAACTCTCGGCCGATGAGTGCCGTCGTATCCTCACAGAGGAAAAGCGTGGTGTGCTTTCGGTAATCGGGGATATGGGTTATCCTTACGGGATGCCGATGAATCATTTTTATGATGGGGATTTTATATATTTCCACAGCGGAAATGTCGGTCATCGCCTTGATTCCTTAAAGCAAAACAACAAGGCTTCCTTTTGCGTATATGACGAAGGTTATCGTGATGAAGGTGAATGGGCTCTTAACATAAAAAGCGTCATCGTATTCGGGAAGATCGATATTATTGATGATATGGATACGGTCACGGATATAACCGCAAGGCTCAGTCGGAAATTCACCGATGATGAGGAATACATCCGTCGTGAGATCGAAGATCATGCACACAGGACTCTGCTCCTGAGGCTCACTCCCGAGCATATTTCCGGAAAGACAGTCAATGAGGCATAACTCCGCATTTTACAAAAAATTGCCCCATATATCTGCAAATTATATTGATTTTACTACTTTATTTTATAGTCTATCCGTGATATAATAATTAGGTTGGAATAAAAATTAAAGGGGATTATTATTTTGGTTCGTACAGATTTAAGAAACATTGCCATCATCGCACACGTTGATCACGGCAAGACAACTCTTGTTGATGAAATGCTCAAGCAGTGCGGTGAGTATCATGAGAATCAGACCGTAAGAGAGAGAGTAATGGACTCGGGCGATCTTGAAAAAGAGCGTGGGATCACAATACTCGCAAAGAACACCTCTGTCGTTCGTGACGGTGTGAAGATCAACATTATCGACACCCCCGGTCACGCTGACTTCGGTGGCGAGGTCGAGCGAATCCTCAAAATGGTAAACGGTGTTCTCCTCCTTGTGGATGCGGCTGAGGGACCTATGCCTCAGACCAGATTCGTTCTCGGCAAGGCAATGGAGCTGGGTCACA
This sequence comes from Oscillospiraceae bacterium, assembly GCA_015065335.1. Taxonomy (GTDB): domain Bacteria; phylum Bacillota; class Clostridia; order Oscillospirales; family CAG-272; genus UMGS1312. Next base: position 11,328 of record SVQM01000026.1, read on the forward strand.
AGATCATCGTCGTTGTAAATAAAATAGACAAGCCCGATGCACGTCTCGAGGAAGTAGTTGATGAAGTACTTGAGCTTCTCATCGACCTTAATGCGACAGATGAACAGCTTGATTCACCCATGATCTTCTGTTCGGGCAGAGCCGGTACCGCATCTCTTTCTCCCCACGAGGCAGGTACCGATCTCTCTCCTTTGTTTGATACTATCCTTGAATATATGCCCTCTCCCGAGGGTGATCCCGACGGAGATCTTCAGCTTCTCGTTTCATCCATCGACTACAACGATTATGTAGGTCGAATCGGTATCGGAAGGATCGAGAGAGGCACGGTGAAGGTCGGCGGTGAGACTGTTATTGTGAACTACCATACTCCCGATGTTCCTCCGAAGAAGACAAAAATCGTCAGTCTCTATCAGTTTGACGGTCTTGGCAGAGCAACTGTTGACACAGCTACCGTTGGTGATATCGTATGCTTCTCCGGAGCTGAAAGCATCACTATCGGTGATACAATAACTGCTGTGCAGAATCCCGAGGCTCTTGAATTCGTTAAGGTCAGTGAGCCTACCATGGAGATGACCTTTGCGGTAAACGACAGCCCCTTCGCAGGCAAGGAAGGTAAGTTCGTCACCTCCCGCCAGATCCGAGAGCGTCTTTACAAGGAGACTCTGAAGGATGTTTCCCTCAGAGTTACCGACGGAGATACCACAGACAGCTTCAATGTAGCAGGCCGTGGTGAGATGCATCTCTCCATTCTTATTGAGACTATGCGCCGTGAGGGATATGAGCTTGCCTGCTCCACTCCCCGTGTGCTTTTCAAGGAGATCGACGGAGTTAAATGTGAGCCTATGGAGCTTGTATCCATTGATGTTCCCGAGGAATATATGGGCTCAGTTATGGAAAAGCTCGGAAGCCGTAAGGGTGAGCTTCTCGATATGGGGCTCTCCGGTAACCGCATGAAGATAAAATACTCTATCCCTGCAAGATGCCTTTTCGGTTACAGAAGTGAGTTCCTCACAGATACACGAGGTGAGGGTATCCTTAACTCGATCTTTGACGGATACAAACCTTACAAGGGCGATATTACCATGAGATACACAGGCTCTCTTGTTGCATCCGAAAGCGGAGAGGCTACCTCCTACGGACTGTACAATTCTCAGGACCGCGGTGTTATGTTCATCGGTGTTCAGACTCCCGTTTACGAGGGAATGCTCGTCGGTGAGTGTCCCAAGCAGGAGGATATCGCAGTAAACGTGTGTAAGAAAAAGCACCTTACCGCTATCCGTTCATCCGGTGCGGATGAGGCTCTCCGTCTCGTTCCTCCGAAGGTTTTCAGCCTTGAGCAGGCTATCGAGTACATCGGTGATGATGAGCTCATCGAGGTAACTCCAAAATCGCTCCGTCTCCGTAAGAAGATCCTCAACACCGAGCTTCGCCTTAAGGCCGAATCAAAAGCTAAAAAAGGTAACGGCTGATAGAAACGGCTTTATATATGGGGCTCTGTCCCACACCCCGCCAAGGAACTTTTGAAAAAGTTCCTTGGGACCTCAAAACTTTCAAATAAATAACAAGACAACGTCAACCCAAACCGAACAGTTTGCACTCGCTATGTCTTATCTATTTATATAAAGCTTTTTGGGGAGAGCGAGAGAATACCTTTTTTCTCGAAAAAAGGGTTCTCGCAAATAGAAACAATAAAATAACAGTGAGTTCGGAACCATCCTCACTTAAAACAAAACTAAGGAGTGGAGAGAGCCCTGAGACTACACCCTTGGAGCTCTTTCTTGCATTTAAGATGAAAAAAACAACAAGATCAAATATCCGCCATCTAACATATGCTGCAATAATTGCAGCGCTTTACACAGCACTCACACTTATTGCGGCAGCAATGGGGCTGTCCTCCGGAGTCATTCAGGTAAGGCTGTCTGAGGCACTAACCGTGCTTCCGATGCTGACTCCTGCGGCCATACCGGGCCTCACGATCGGATGCTTTATTTCCAACCTCATTACGGGATGCATTCCCGTAGATGTAGCTCTCGGCACCATCGCCACACTTATCGGTGCCATGGGCACACGTCTTCTTCGCAAATATCATCCGATATTTGCACCTGTTCCTCCCATTTTGGCAAACACATTGATCGTACCGTGGGTGTTGAAATACGGGTACGGAGTCAACGGCGGTATTCCCTATTTTATGGCGACTGTTGGTGCAGGTGAGATCATCTCTTGCGGTGTCCTTGGGCTGATCCTCCTTTACGCAACAAAAGACAGACGGATATTCAAGGAGCTGTGATATGATACATATCGGAACGAAAACTATCGAAACAGACCGTCTCATACTCCGCAGATTCACGAAAAATGATGCAGCAGAGGTACACCGCAATTTTGCAGGTGATCCCGTTGTCACGGAATTTCTCAGGTGGAGCTGTCACGAGGATATGGCAGAGACTCAGGCGGAAGTAGCTGAATGGGTGAAGGCTTACGACGATCTCTCATACTATAACTGGGCGATCACTCTGAAAGAGTCGGGTGAGGTCATCGGCTCCGTGGGATGCGCATGGATGAATGAGCATATCGACATGGTACACACATACTACTGTATCGGTAAGGCTTGGTGGGGCAGCGGTATCGTCACCGAAGCATATAAGGCTGTAGTAAAATATTTCTTTGAAGAAGTCGGAGCAAACCGTATAGAAGCATATCATGCTCCCGAAAATCCCGCATCAGGCAAGGTCATGCAGAAATGCGGACTCACCTACGAGGGTACTCTCAGATGCGGAGACTACAACAGTCACGGAATCGTCGATGCGGCGGTGTATGCGATACTCAGAAGCGAATACAAATAATATATCAAAAAAAGCTCGTATGAGCTTTTTTCTTTACTTTCATAAAATCCTATGATATAATGTAAATGTAAAATCCTACACTATACGGAGGCTTACCATGAAAAGAATGTTTTCTTTGTTTTTAGCACTTGTTATGATGGTAGTAATGGTACCTGTGTCTGTTGTTGCGGAGACGGAAGGTAGCTATACCTACACCGTGTCAGACGGAAAAGCAACTATAACAAAAGCCAGCAGCTCGATCGGCGGTAATGTTGTGATCCCCGAAACACTTGGTGGATATCCTGTGACAGGGATTGGCTATGGTGCATTCTCCGGATGCAGCAATATCACAAGTGTGACTATACCCGACAGCGTTACGGGCATTGGTGAGTATGCATTCAGCGGGTGCAGGATCACAGAAGTACACATCACCGACATAGCGGCATGGTGTAATATCAGTTTTTCTGATTTTTATTCCAACCCGCTTAATTGTGCAAAGAATCTTTACCTTAACGGAGAGCTTGTGACCGAGCTTATGATTCCCGATGGGCTAACAAAAATCAAGGATTGTGCATTCTACAACTGCACAAGCCTCACGAGCGTGACTATCCCCGACAGCGTGACCAGCGTTGGATATTGTGCATTCTCGGGCTGCACAAGCCTGACGAGTGTGACTATCCCGGACAGTGTGACGAGCATTAGTGATGGGGCATTCTCAGGCTGCACAAGCCTGACGGAAGTACACGTAACTGACATTGCGGCGTGGTGCGGTATCAGTTTTTGGTATGCTGATTCCAATCCACTGCACTATGCGAAAAATCTTTATCTTAACGGAGAGCTTGCGTGTGAGATTGTTATCCCCGACGGTATAGCTGAGATCAAGCAATATGCATTCTCCAATTACTCCGCACTTACGAGCATCACCATCCCCGAAAGCGTAAGGAGCATCGACAGCAGTACCTTCTCCGGTTGCACAAACCTGACCATCCACTGCTACGACAACTCTCACGCATATGTATATTCCCTTCTGAACGGCATCCCCTTCGTTATTCTTGAACACGAGTTCATTATCGATAACTCCGGTGTTCTCACCGAGTACAACGGCGATGGCGGAGATGTTGTGGTACCGGAAGGCGTTACCTCTATCGGTGCATCCGCATTTGCGTTCTGCTCCAGTATAAAAACCGTCACTCTTCCCGAGGGCGTTACCTTCATCGGCACCGGTGCATTCTCCTTCTGCCCCGGTCTTGAAAAAGTCGTACTTCCCAAAACTCTTATAAGTATCGACACAGGTGCATTTGCATTCTGCCCTGCTCTGTCCGACATAGATCTCCCCGACGGGCTGTTGTCTGTCGGCAATGGTGCGTTCTCCTTCTGCAACAGTCTTACAAGTCTTACTGCCCCTGCATCCATGAGCTATCTCGGAGAGGGAGCCTTTGAGGATTGCGAAAATCTTGAAACTGTTGTTATCACCGATGATTCCACCGAGATCGGTGACGGTGCATTTAACGGATGCACTACTCTGACTCTCCGTTGCTACGATTCCTCCGCTGCGGCTGCTTATGCCGAGGAAAACGGCGTAAACTACCGCCTCATCCTCTGCGGTGATGTAAATGATGACGGTAATGTTACCGCATCAGATTCGACTCTGCTGAGCCGCCAGCTCACCGGCAGCTCCGAATCCGTGGAATACGGTGCCGACTACAACCGAGACGGAAAGATTTCCGCAGCCGATCTGACTCTGCTCAAACGAAAACTCACGGGTGCTGATGTTTAATATTCACATAACAAAAACTACCATAACTGGTAGTTTTTGCTGTTTTTGCCTAATTATCGTATTGACAACCTATAATTACAGTGGTATACTATAATTACAAATATAATGGTAGTATATAACAAAAGCACATAAATACAGGAGGTCAGAAATGAAATTAAACAAAATCGTAGCGGCAGCGCTTTCAATAACATTGATTTTCACTTCAATGATTATTGTTAAAAACAAAAATGCCGGCACAACTGCTCATGCAGAATGGGATGCTTATACCGGAGAAGTAACAGGTACCCAAACTGACCTTACTCCGGCTCCCGAGCCCGAAGGCGGATATAGCTATGCTGTATCAAGCGAAGGATATGCAACAATAACCTCAGCCGATGCGACAGTAGTCGGTGACGTTGTGATCCCCGATACTCTCGGCGGATACACCGTTATATCCATCTTTGAATACGCATTTGGGGACTGTGATTCCATAACGAGTGTTACAATTCCCGACAGTGTTACCGGTATCGGCTATGGGGCATTCAGCAGTTGTGAGTTACTTGAATCCGTTGTTATCGGTAACGGTATCGAGTATATAGCAGCCTATGCTTTTGCCGAAAACGAAAATCTCACAAGCATAACCCTTCCCGATAAGGGTATTAACATCGACTGGAGAGCATTCTATCTTTGCGGATACTACAACAATTCCGCAAATTGGGAAGACGGAGCTCTCTATATCGGCAATCATCTTATTGAGGTCTCTCCCGATACATCAGACGCATTTGCAGTAAAGAACGGATGCGTTAATATTGCAGGCTATGCTTTTGACAGTTGTATCAGTATTACTGATATATCGATTCCCGACACAGTTGTTTCTATCGGTACATACGCCTTCTGTGATTGTTCCGGTATTACGGAAATTGACATCCCTGACAGCGTTACAAAAATCTACGAAAACGCATTTGCATATTGTAACAATCTTGTAACACTCACACTCAGCAACAGTATTACCGAAATCGCTCATTGTCTGTTCTACGGGTGTACAAATCTTGAAGATATCGTTATTCCCAACACCGTAACGACCATCGGCAACGATGTTTTCGTTGACTGTATCAGCCTTGTAAGTATTACCATACCCGATAGCGTTACCAAAATCGGATTCGAGACGTTCTACGGTTGTTTGAATCTTGAGAGTGTAACTTTCGGACGTGGTGTTACCGCTATCACCGACAGAATGTTCTTCCGTTGCGAAAGTCTCAAAGAGATTAATATGCCCGACAATGTTAAAAGCATTGGTGTTAGTGCGTTTTATTACTGTATCAGTCTCACCGAGATAACTATCGGTAACGGTGTTAAGTCTATTGACGAAGGTGCATTTGAAGGCTGTGAAAGCCTGAGCACCGTCAATATCTCCGACAGTGTGGCTACGATCGGTTACGGCGCATTCAATGATTGCTCCAATATCACCACCGTAAATATGGGAACAGGGATAAAGGAAATCTGTGAATATGCATTTAGCGGCACCGCTATCACCAATATTACACTTCCGGAGGGACTTGATCACATTGGCAGCTATGCCTTCTATATGTGCTCTTCCCTTACGGAGATCACTATTCCCGACAGTGTGACCAAGATTGACTACTGTGCATTCAACTGCTGTACCTCTCTTACCGATGTAACTCTCGAACATGGACTTACCGGCATTGATGAATACACCTTCTATTCCTGCATATCTCTTGAGAGCATATACATTTCCGGAACAATCAAAACCATATGCAACGGAGCCTTTGAAGGCTGTACTTCACTTCAGTCTGTCTTTATTCCCGGTGGTGTTTCGACAATCGGCGAGGATGTTTTTGCTGAATGTCCTAACATTTCCTTATCGGGACGCGAAGCCTCTGCTGCTCAGGCCTACGCGGCAGAATATAATATTCCCTTTACCGTAATCGAAAACAACTGTACGCATGAAAACACCACTCTCATCCATGAGAGGGAGGTAACGAACGTGATCGACGGCTACACCGGCGACACCTTCTGTATCGACTGTGATGAATACACCGAATACGGTGAGCAGGTCTATGCAACAGGCTATGACAGAGATATATTCAGTATCGATGATACCGGCGTTATTATTGAATACTACGGAGATGGAGGAGATATCGTTATCCCCGACGGAGTAATCGGACTCACCGACTTATTGTTTATTGAGACTGAAAACATCACGAGCATTACAATTCCCGACAGTGTAACAAGCATCGGATACAGCCAATTCGCTAATAATAACTTTATTATGTACTGCTCTATTGGATCCTATGCTGCTACGTATGCTCATGAATCGGGTATTGACGTATTCTACACAGATACTATTACCAACGTATCCATTGAGACTATGCCTTCAAGGACAACTTACCCTGTGAACGGCACTCTGAATCTTAGAGGTCTCAAGTTGCGAGTTTTATACGATAATAATGTTCAGTTAGTCGTCACCAAAGGATACACCATAGGTGAGTATGACTTCTCCGAGGAAGGTACCAAGACCATCACCGTGAACTATGGCAGCCACTCTGTTCAGTTTGAAGTGTACGTTGATCCTGATCTCATACTCTACCCCGAATCGGCGCACCCCTACGATAATTCATCCGATGAGAGCTGGAGCTACACTCATTCTACCGATGCGACTTCCTTGAAAATCACATTCTCCGGTACTACTTATACGGAGAGTGGCTATGATTTCATTTATATTTACGACAAAGACGGAAATATTATCGGAGAATATTCGGGCAATGAGCTTTCGGGAGCCACTATCATTGTTCCCGGTAATTCATTTACCATAACGCTCATATCTGACGATTCCATCAATGACTACGGATTTGAAATAACGAACATCGAAGCTCTTAATATAACCAATGTTGTTCTCGAAACTCAGCCGTTAAAGCTCACCTATGCATTGAACGGTACTCTTGATCTGAGCGGACTCAGCCTGAAGGTTATGTACGGCGATGGCTCAGAGAATATTGTTACCAACGGATATACCGTGAGCGAATACGACTTCTCCGAGGAAGGCACCAAGACCATCACCGTAACCTATTACGGATATTCCTTCGAGTTTGACGTGTATGTTGATCCTACTATATTAGATTATCCTGAATCAAGTCATCCGTATACTGATAACTGCGATATGACGTGGTCATACACTCATTATACTGATTCTGATTTTCTTACCATAACCTTCTCCGCCGACACGTATACTGAATCAAATTACGACTTCATTTACGTCTATGATGGTAATGATAATGAGATCGGAAAATATTCGGGTAATGACCTTTCCGACAGGACCATCGCCATCCCCGGCAATTCCTTCTCCATAAAGCTCACTTCAGATGCAAGCAATGTCGGCTACGGCTTTGCCATAGCGGAAATATCTTCAATGAATATATCAGGTCTGTCTATTGCCACACAACCCGATAAGCTCACTTACCCTTTAAACAGCACTCTTGACCTTGAAGGTCTTAGCTTAAATGTTGTCTTTGACAACGGTTCAACCGAGATCGTCACTTCCGACTTCACCGTAGGTGAATACGATTTCTCAACTGCAGGAACAAAAACCATCACTCTGAGCTACGGTAAATATTCCGTTCAGTTTGAGGTGCTTGTTGATGCAGATCTCTTACCATACCCCGAATCGGAGCATCCCTACGGAAACAGTTCTAACGAAAGCTGGACGTATACTCATGGAACCGAAGTAGATTATCTTGATATAACCTTCTCCTATAACACATACACCGAAAGCGGTTACGATTATATCTATATCTACGATGGTAACGATAACAGGATCGGTGAATATTCAGGTTATTATCTTTCCGACGAAACAATCAGAGTTTACGGAAATGTATTCACCATAGAACTCATCTCAGACAGCAGTAATACTGAGTACGGCTTCAAAATAACCCAAATCCTTGGATACTACACGGAAAATCACCCCGGCTTTACCATCAGCGATAAGGGCGTTCTCATAAAATACACCGGTAACGACGAAGATGTGATTATACCGGATACCGTTACGGGCATCGGTGAAAAAGCATTCGAAGATCACACAGAAATCACAAGCGTCACTATCCATAAGGATGTAACGGCTATTGATTCCTCTGCCTTCTACGGTTGCGAAAATATCACCATCTGCTGCTATGCCGGCTCTGTTGCAGAGCAGTATGCTATTGATAACGAAATGACTTACAAGATCATCGACGAAGAAGAAATTCTGAGAGGTGATGTAAATGGCGACGGTTCTGTAAATGCAGCCGATGTTACCTTGCTTGGACGCAAGCTCGCCGGAAACGATATTGTGTTATCCGAAGGCGCAGATTACAACGATGACGGCAATGTAAACTCCTCCGATCTGACTCTGCTCAGACGCAAGCTCGCAGGTGCTGTTTCCTGATATAATAAAAATGACCTCCTCGGAGGTCATTTTTTATTCATCGCTCAGATCCACATCGATCACGCCGTGCTTTTCTTCAAATTTTGCAACGTGACGTTTCAGAAACTGTTCTATTTCCTTATTTGCAGAACGTCCTTCATACTCGGCAACATAACGAAATTTTCTGAATAATTGTCTGTCCACTCTCAGAGTATACCTCAGAAGCTTATCTTCCATAAATCCACCTCAATGCGTCTTTTTGATGCTATTATGATTAAATTATAATGGAATTATTGCGTCAAAATAAAAATGGTGGTATAATGATGTCATAATGACGCATAATTCCCCAAAAGTAATAATCTCTACTCTCCCCCGAATATACTTAACAGTAGTACATTCACGGAGGAGCATATGATTCATAACGGACGGAGGCGAACACTTCCAACTACGGCGGATAACAGGCATAATCGTTATGCGGCACGGATAACAGCGATCATAGGTGTTCTTGTATTCACGGCATTTTTATGTACTTCTGTGGAAAATGATAACGAAACAAAGATAGTTTCCGCAGACTTCGGAGAGGGTGCATATCAGGTTTTTGCTCCCACTGATACCGCACCGTCTGATGACAGAGATACTTCCGCCACAGAGGACTCCTCAATATGGTCGTACCTTGAATCTGTTATCTTCCGACTTATTTACGGTAACTCGTGAGAGGATTCATTCTATCCGGTATTCCCGAGCTTTTTCTTTTATCTTTGGCTTTTATGCTCGGGGACGGCGGTACTTTTATCTCCATCTTCGCCGCCGCTCTCATTCATGAGCTCGGGCACATCATCGCCGCTTTTATACTCGGCATAAAGATGAGATTTTACAAGGTCGGTATTGCAGGACTGTCTCTCAGATATGATTTTTCGGGAACATCTCACATTTCAGAAGCCGTCGTTTGCCTTTCCGGTCCTGCTTTGGGGATTCTTGTTTTTCTTTTTGGATATGCGAGAGGAACTGTATCTTATTTTATCGGAGCATCCGCAGGTCTTTCACTTTTTAATCTCCTACCGATATCATACCTTGATGGCGGATGTGCCCTGTCGGCACTGCTTTCCGTATTTCTATCCCCTGATACTGTCTGGCGGATATGCCGTGTACTGTCGATCGTTTTCACCGTACTCCTCTGGGTCGGTGCAGTTTTCATGATTATACGCTCTTACGGTGATATTTCCGTATTGGCAGTATCGGTTTATCTCCTTTATCGCCTGTTTTCAGAGGCTTGAGTGCCCTCTCTTTCGTCATTTTTACGAAAATGAAAGAAATAGTGCCTTGTTCATAAATTGTTATTGATTTTTTGGGCAAATAATAGTATAGTATATCTGTATGGTTTTTGAATTACAAAACAAAGGAGATAAACAACATGGCACTTGTATCACCTATCGAAATGTTTAAGAAGGCATACGCAGGCGGCTACGCTATCGGTGCTTTCAACATCAACAACATGGAAATCATCCAGGCTATCGCTGAGGGTGCTCAGGAGGCAAAGTCCCCTGTAATTATGCAGGTTTCTGCAGGCGCACGTAAGTACGCAAAGCATGAGTACCTCATGGGCCTCGCTAAGGCTGCTATCGCAGATTCCGGTATCGACCTTGCACTTCACCTCGACCACGGCGCAGATTTTGAGATCTGTAAGGCTTGTATCGACGGTGGTTTCACTTCCGTTATGATCGACGGTTCTCATCACTCCTTCGAGGATAACATCGCTGTTACCCGTAAGGTCGTTGAGTACGCTCACGAGCGTGGTGTTGCTGTTGAGGGTGAGCTCGGAAGACTCGCAGGCGTTGAGGATGACGTAAACGTATCTGCCGAGGATTCTTCTTACACCCGTCCCGAGGAGGTTGAGGAGTTCGTTGAGAAGACCGGCGTTGACTCCCTCGCTATCGCTATCGGAACCAGCCACGGCGCATATAAGTTCACCCCCGAGCAGTGCACCAGAAACGAAGAGGGCGTTCTTGTTCCCCCTCCGCTCCGTTTTGATATTCTTGAGGACATCATGAAGAGAATCCCCGGATTCCCCATCGTTCTTCACGGTGCTTCTTCCGTTCCTCAGAACTTTGTTGACGAGATCAACTCTCTCGGCGGCAAGCTTCCCGATGCAGTTGGTAT
>SVQM01000141.1 GCA_015065335.1 Oscillospiraceae bacterium
CTGTCAAACCTCGATGCAAAGCTTCGTGCTGCCATGAGAACAGAGCTTACCAAGATCCACCAGAGAGTTGGTACCACCTTCGTATACGTAACACACGACCAGGTAGAGGCTATGACAATGGCGTCCCGTATCGTTGTTATGAAGGACGGTCTCATCCAGCAGGTTGATACTCCTCAGAACCTTTACGATAAGCCTGTAAACCTCTTCGTTGCAGGATTTATCGGAACTCCTCAGATGAACTTCCTCAACGGTACTCTTGAGCAGAAGGGTAACGACATCTACTTTGAGGTTGGCGACATCTCCCTCAAGCTTCCTGCAGATAAGGCATCTGATCCTATGGTTAAGGATTATATCGGCAAGGACGTTATCGCAGGTATCCGTCCCGAGTGTATCCATGACGAGCAGCAGTTTATCGATGCAATGCCTGACAGCGTGATCGAGACTGACGTTGAGGTTACCGAGCTTATGGGTGCTGAGATCTATCTGTACATCAGCTTCGAGGAGCAGAACATGATCGCTCGTGTATCCTCCAGAAGCACTGCAAGAGCAGGTGACAAGATCAAGGTTGCTCTTGATATGTCCAGAGTTCATCTCTTCGACAAGGATACTGAGAGATTCATTATCCACTAATAAAATATACTTACAAAGGAGTCTCTGCGGAGACTCCTTTTTGTGTCGTGTCGTAATATGAAACCAGTAGGGACCTATATCCATTCATCGTCTTTTTGCATAAACTGAAATTGCGGGTGCCGTAATTTCTTTCGTGATGTTTAGGATTTGCCATCATCGGCAATAATAGTATCAAGGAAGCGGTACGCCGCAGAGGATATGCAAAGGAAAGGAATGAGATATTGTGAATGTCAGACGCGGAGACATTTATTATGCGGACCTTAGTCCGGTAGTGGGAAGTGAACAAGGGGGACTCAGACCTGTACTCATCATTCAGAATGATGTGGGAAACAAGCACAGTCCTACCGTTATCGCTGCTGCCATCACTTCAAGGATGAGTAAAACAAGACTTCCTACACATATAGATGTATATGCAAATAAGGTGGGACTTGCGAAGGATTCCGTAATTCTTCTTGAGCAGATACGTACAATAGATAAGAAAAGACTTAAAGAAAAAATGGGACATCTTGATGATTCACTTATGCGAGAGGTGGATGGTGCTATTTCAATAAGCTTTGGACTTGGCGGTACCGCCACTGAAGATGCAGCAGGAGTGAATACAGTTCCGGCGGCTTTTTGAATTGTTCGGATACTGAAAAAACAAAAATGCAACCGTGGACCTGAGCCACGGTTGCATTTTTGTATTACCATAGTTTTGTGTATTTACCGCCGAACATCATGTCGTACTGAACGAGCCAATGCTCAAGAGAAGCTTTTTTCTGTTCTTCTGTCATTTGAGGTACCGGGGTACCGTCCGGCATGAGAGCCACGATGCTTGTGTGACCTGCGAGGACATTCCTCACATCGGAGAGGTACTCAAAGTACGCAGGTCGTGAAAGTCCGAGCTTTTGTGTTGCATAGGGAAGAAGCTGGTACATTGAAAAATCGGCAGTATCGGTAGACACTTCACCGAAATTGTTCCAGATCACGTATGGTGTGGAATAAGTGAGCTTTGTATTGAGAGCATCGGTATTATCGGGTGAGGTGAGTCCAAGATCGGACAGCTCTACACTTCCCACATGAGGCTGATGATCTCCGAAGAATATTATCACAGTCTCACTGTCAGATTCTTTAAAATATTCAACAAGTGCGCCGAGTGCCTCATCGGCAAGGTATGCACCTGTGGCGTAGGATTCAAGAGCACCCTTGACCTCATCGCTTATAGCAGGAATATCTCCCGTAAGCCTTATGGTGCTGTCTCCGTAATCGGAGCCACTGTAGGATGCGTGATTCTGCATTGATACACAGAATGCGAAGAATGGACCGTCATCCTTTGCTGCCTCATATTCGCTTATTATCATCTCAGTCATATCCATATCGGATATGTATTTCTGCCATCTGTGAGTTGTGGGATCCTTGAAGTCATCCATTGATATGAATTTATCAAATCCCATCAGCGGGTACGCCTTGTCTCTGCTCCAGAAATCAGGCTTGTATGGGTGGATCGCTACAGTGCTGTAGCCAAGCTCCTTCAGGAATGATGCGTAGCTGTCTGTCTTTTCGTTGACGTATTGCATATAGGGAACGGTACCCTGAGGGAGATATGATGCACTGTTACTCGTGAGGACCTCGTACTCGGAAATAGATGTACCGCCTCCGTAAGAAGGAGTCAGTACCATGCCTGTGAGTGAAGTCTTTCTCAGCTCATTTAGAACAGGAGTGATCTCACGTTCAAACTCAAGATTTGTCCACTGATCCGGATCAACGAACGCCTCGCTCATTATGCAGATGATATTTGGAGTTGTGCCGTCCTTTTTCTCGTACCCGTCAGCAATAGCGGTCACTGTATCCTCATCATATTCAGAAGGCTCCTCGACGATCATGTTTTCCGCATTTTGCATGAATGTTACAAAAAATCCGCCACGGTGGTAAGAGCCGACCTCATCCCATGTGATAAGCTCTATTCCATGCTCTGCCATAAGAGGAGCATTGAGTATGATACCGGTGGTGAAGAAATACAGGCATACACCCATACCTACACCGACGATCAGCCGGAAGTAATATTTTGCAGCCTTGGGATATCGGAAGAATATGTCAATAAGCACAGCACCTATAATAAAAGCTGCAACGTACAGTATTCCCGACCAAAATTCACTTGTGAATTCGATTTTTACATCGCTTACTATATCAGCGGCTTCCTTTATCTGAAAAATATCCCAAGGGAAGAAGGGTTCGCCCCTTAGAGAAAGCTTGAAATAGTGTACACTGTGGACCGCTACGGAGAGCGCACCTACGGTGCCGACACCGATACTCAGCTTGGTGGTCAGAAGGCTTATGAGCATGATCGCAAAGAATACGACGACAGACGTCATCCAGAAAGCAAAATCACCGCTGTCGGTACGAAGCCACATCTGCAGCTCATTGCCTCGGATGATCCTTTCACCCACATATACCAGCATTGGTGAAACGATAGCGGCATAAAGCACATTCAGTATTGGAGTGAGCCATGCCTTGAAAGGAAGCCACGGAACACCGAAAAGGCCTTTTTTGTTTTTCATAAATATATGATCCTTATGGGTATGGTTTTATTTATCATATAATTATACTATATTCGGAGTGATATGTCAAATAATATAATAAAGGGTAGGAAACACAGCCGGGCTCAGCCCGAGTGGTATTCAGGTGTTGACACCGTATTGTCAACATCGTCACGGTCGTGGGATCAACTTTATCCTTCAGCTGAAGTAGTGCCGATATATGCCTGTCGGGGCATCCCGACTGCCGTGCCATGCCTCCGGGCTCAGCCCGGGCCTCTTTCTTGTGTTACCGAAGGCAACAAAAAGAAAGGATTAGCCAAGGAGGTGAGCGTAGCGAGGCAACTTCGGCGTTTGAGATGGTGCCTTCTATGGTGTAGGTGTTCCTGTATTCTGTTTGGATTGCGTTGGTTTTAGTTTTCCGCAGATTTTTTCAAAAGGGGACATTCTTGGAGCTGCCCCAGAATGCCCCCTCTTGGACTCCCCAAGAAGGGCATTCAAGGGGGAGGGTTCACTCACGTTCACATCCCCCTTGAAGATCCCCCTTTGCGGTGGGGTATTATTTGGGGGTGGTGTGGTTCATCGCAGGATGGGTGTAGGTACGGTGGTAGGGTTTTATTTTGCGACATGGTAGTCGCATACTGGGTTTGTGCGGTGATGGAGGTTGGTTGGTGTGTTCTC
>SVQM01000027.1 GCA_015065335.1 Oscillospiraceae bacterium
ACTCCGCAACTCTCATCGATTTCATCGCACGCATCTCCGATGAGCTTATCGATGAGTATCCCGAGATCGAGTTCTGGATGCTTGCATATCTTGGTTCCACTACAAAGCCTCCTGTGGGTATGGAGATCCCCGAAAATCTGACTATCTGCTACTGCCACTATCTTGTATGTAACAACCATGATGTTACCGGCGAGATCTGCGGTGGATACAAGGAAGAAATCTACAATTATTACAAGTCATGGACTGAGCTTACCGAAAATGTACACGTATGGTACTATGCTAATGCATTTACATACAGCCTGACCCCCGCACCTAACATCTACCAGTTCAAGGAGGATATCCTTCACTTCGCAGAAACAGGTGCTAAAGGATTCTTCTTCCAGAATGAAGAAACCACTCTCGGATTTGATGATCTTTCATCTTATCTTGCTGCAGAGCTTCTTTGGAATCCTTACATGACCGATGAAGAATATCAGGCAAAGATCGACGAATTCTGCTACATCTTCTACGGTGACGGATATGAGCTTATCAGCGAGTATGTCAAAGAGCTTAACAAAGCCGGTGATCTGAACGAATGCTGGTCAGCTTTAACTGATGCTCCCTTTGCCGTATATAACTACGATTATCTTGCAGCAAACTTCGATTCCTTTATTGAGCTTTTTGAGACTGCCATCAAAATGGCAAACACCTCAACACAGGAGGCACGACTCAAGAGACTGTCCTGTCATATGTATTTCAACTGCATTGCTGCTCAGTTTGACGATACTATGGCGAACGGTACAGATGAGGAAAAGGCTGTTCTCACCGAGCGTTATCAGCTCCTTTATGACAGACTGTATGAAATAAAAGATACCACCATGTTCGGAATCTTCACCAATGATAAGCTTCCCGAAGTATTTAATCCTAATGAACATCCCTTTAACTGGCTCACTAAAAAAAGCAGTACATGGGGAGACATGATGGAATAATAAACTACAAATACCGCCTTTCTGATGAAAGGCGGTATTTTTATATTTTTCTTTGTTTTAATATATCTCTGAGCTTTTTTGCCAGATACGCATATATTATCGTACCTCCGAATATCACTGTAGTTGATATCAGAAGCTTTGTCTGAATAGAAAATGCAAATCTCGGATAAATACCGTACTGCAGAATGAATATCACAAGAATATGGTACAGATATATGCTATAGGATGCACCGCCGACCACATCGGCAAATTTTATCACGGACGGTATTTTATCCTTTATTTTTAAGAATACTCCATATATTACGGCAACAGCAAATGTAACATATGCCACATTAAAAAAGTCAGACATCGGATAAGCGAGCATTTCCGTTGATGCAAGATACAGACATCCAAAATGAATGACCAAAGTTACAACGAATCCGATTACGCTCACCGGCAAAAATTTTTTTGTTTTATTTACTGGATCATACCTTGAAAATGCCATTCCCAAAACGAAATAAAAAATGTATGCACCGAAAAATCTGTCCGAATAATCAAATCTTATAAATCCGCTGAATAATGCCGTACTTACAAACGATGCAGAAAGCACAGCCACAGGAAACTTATTAAACAGAATTTTCAAAAACGGAAACAAAATATACAACTGCACCGCAATTATTACATAATAAAAATGCGCTACAAGAGTTCCGAGGAACAGATACTCTGGAAGATCTGCATATTCCACCCAGCCAAGATATAAAAAGAATACGAAATAAACCATGACCGCAAAAATATATGGAATGACTATTTTCAGAACTCTGCCGAGAAAGAATTTTTTGAGATCGATCTTTGTATCCTCGTATTTGTTATACAGCTTGAAACCGCTGAGAAAAAGAAATCCCGGAACGGAAAAGCAGAGGATCTTGTTCACGAAAAACACAAGCGCATAGAAAGCACTTCCCCTCTCAAGCGCTCCGAGAGGTGCTGAAGTAATATGGATCATAATAACGCTGAAGCACAACAGTGCATTCATAAGCGTTATTTCTTTGAGTATAGGCTTTTTCATATTTATCTCCAAATGATTTTGAACTTGTTCGGCATAATAATACCACCGTCTCTACGTGATTTATGTAGTTCTGTTAAAGTATAATTTTATAAATTCTTTGTTCAGCTCCAAAACGCTGAACTGTATTAAAGATCTCAAATCCCAAATTTTCAAGCAATCTGCATGATCGCATATTTAGGGATTGAGTTTCAGCCAATAGTTCTTCTATATCAGTTGCCCCTTTCAGATACGCCAGCATACCTCGTAATGTTTCTTTTGCAATTCCCCTCCCCCACCAATCAGGTAAAAACTGATATGACAATTCTTTTGTTCTACTATCATGATGTGGGGAAACAGATACTATTCCAATAAAATCATTTGTCAAGTTAAACCGAACACAAAAATACAAATCTTCGTTATTATTTATCCACCTGTACAGCTTATCATATGCTTGTTCTTGACTTATAGCTCCACCAAGATATTTTCTTACTTGCTCGTCAGTAAACAACTTTACGGCATCAGAAAAATCAGATTCGCATAAATTACATAACGTACATCTTTCTGTCGATAACATCACATTTCTCAAAGCAACATATCACCCCAATCATCCCAGTTTGGATTTTTTGTCTCCACAAGCAAATTCTTTTTTAAACGTACCCAATGTTTTAATTGTTTCTCTCATGCAATTGCAACATTTATCTCAGAATATTTTTCAAAATATACAAGCTTATGAACATGATACTTTTTCGTAAATCCATCAATCTTTTCTTCTTTGTGTTCGTGCAAACGACGGCGCAAATCGTTTGTTACACCGATATACAAAACAGAATTGGATTTATTGGTAAGCATATAAACGTAATACATTCTTTATACCTTTTCGCCCGAGATTCCGCTATCGCGCCTTCGCTTTGCTCAGGTTCGATTCCGCTTCGCTCCACTCAGAATGACACGGGCGAACTAACGTAAAGTGTCATCCTGAACGAAGTAAGTTAATGCGAAGCATTTACTTACGAAGTCGAACCCGTAGGGCGATGCAAAGCATCGGGATCTATTTATTTTTCTTCTCAAGACGCGCCACCGTCTCTACAGTTGTTCCTTTAGGTAGGGAGTCTACCAAAGCATTTGATATATTGGAATTTGTTTAACTGTTATTTTATTATTTCTTTTCAAATATATCAAGCAAATGACCAGACAATCCTATCATATCGGCACGCTCACAGATAGAGTAAATGTATTCGGTATAACAGGAGAATTCTTCATCAGACATTGACAACAATAATTCTCTCATTGCTCCCGATATCATTTCTGTTCCTACTAAATGGAGGCGACGTACATCAAAGCCGCTCATAAGAGCATTGATATCTTCAATTCGGTAAAAGGAAAGTTGTCTTTTCTTGTTTTCTTTAAATCGCCAATTTGAAGAGATAATCTTTTCTCTTGCCTCTGCTTCATTGATATGACCATTTCTAAAGAAATAATTTATTACGGTCATTTCATTTAAGATATATGCCACAAAAACCATTCCATTAGGCTTTGTCACCCTAAGTGCTTCACTTACCGCTGCTGTTCTCTCGGTGTCAGCAGAAAGGTGGTACATCGGGCCTAAATGCAAAACAATGTCATACTCATTATCTTTCAGCATGTGTAGGTTAACCGCATCGCCCTGGACAATCGTCACATCTTCACCAAGCAAAGTCTTTTCTTTGAACCCCTCAATATTTCTTTCCACCAATTCAACCGCATGAACAGTATAACCTTTTCTTGCAAAGTAATGGGAGTATCGACCTGTGCCTGCTCCGACCTCCAAGATTTTCATCCCTGGCTTTAGATATTTCTCAACAAAGCGAATGGTGGTTAAAAATTCAACCTGTCCGAAGCGGGAGAGTAGTCGGTCATCCTCGTTCCACTCGCTATAATAGTTTTCCAATATCTCTTTTCTATCCATGATGATATCTCCAAATTCCAGTTTATCGGTTAGTTCGCCTTAGTTTGTAAATCCTTCGTATGAACCGAAATGCGGACATAATCGTCGGCCTTTTCCCTACTCAAACAAACAACCGTCTCTACATGCTCCGTATAAGGAAACATATCGACGCCTTGTACCGCTGTAACCTTATATCCGTTTTTCACGAGGTACGAAAGATCTCTCGCAAGAGTTTCCGGATTACATGATACATAAACCACCTTCTTCGGTGACAGTGTCACTACACTGTGAAGAAAGTCTCTGCTGCAACCGGCTCTCGGAGGATCGGTGATGACAACATCAATACTCTCATGATTATGGGAAAGCTCTACCATGAACTTACCTGCATCGGCACAGTAAATATCTATATTCTTTATTCCATTATTTTTGGCATTTACTCTCGCATCCTTCACAGCATCGGAATTTGATTCTACCGATATGATCTTTTTCGCCCCATCAGCCATTATCATTCCGATAGTACCGGTACCTGCATACGCATCGATCACCGTCTCATTTCCAGTAAGTCCCGCAAATTCCTTTGCCTTTCCGTACAGCACTTCCGTCTGCACAGGATTCACCTGATAAAAGGCACACGGGCTGATACGAAACCTGAGTCCCATCAGAATATCCTCAATATATCCATCCCCGTATAACGTTTCATTCTGCTTACCGAGAGACAGTCTGATCCTGCCATCATTTATATTTCGCACGACAGTAGTGATCTCGGGATGCTTCTCCAAAAGTGCATTTACGAAGGAACGACAGGATCTGAACTCACCGCTTTTCGTCACGAGCACCACCATTATCTCACCCGTACCGAATCCGCGCCTTACAAGCACATGGCGAAAGAATCCCACACCTCTTTCGGGATCGTACGGCTTTATCTTAAAGCTATAAATAAGTTTGGCGATTGTAGAAGATATTTTTGCAGATATCTCATCCTCGATCATGCAATCACTAATCTCTACGATCTTCCCGGAGGATGACTGATAAAGTCCTGAAACGATCTTACCGCCTCTGGAGGTATATGCCGCCTGAAGCTTATTTCGGTAGTGATGCGGATCCTCCATACCGATGATCTCATCAATGTGGCAAAATCTTCCGAGCAGCTTTATCAGCTTCACCTGTTTGAAGCTGAGCTGTTCGTTATATTCAAGATTTTGAAGCTGGCAACCGCCGCATTTTTTTCGGTATGGACACTTCATTTATCTGCTCCTATATGCTCAGTTATCGACATTTGCAAAATATTCGGTAATGATCTTGTAAATGTCAGTCATCTCGTACTGCGTTTTATCAAGCTCGATCCCCTTTGCGGCGATCACGGCAGTCTCATATCTGTGAGCACCGGGAGAAAGCCTGTGCATAAAACCGCCCTGCTTCTCAAAAAGCTCTTTACCGAGATTCCAATCAGCTCCGTATCTTTCATCAAGCTGGAAGATGATCTCAGGATAACGGTCAAGATGCTCACCGTGATAAAGAGTGTTAGTACGCTTTATCCACATAAATGCAGGAATATCCTCATCCTCTATACGTATATCACGGAGATACTCAATAATACGGTCACAAAGTGCATCCTTTTCTTCATCAGTCTCAGTTGCACCTGCACGAATCCTTATTCCGCCGTAACTGTAATTTTTCAGTGCTGAAAGGTCAGAAAGATAGGCAACTGTCTTATCCCAATCAAAATCCGCCGATGATGCGAAAAGACTCTTCCATACGGGAATCTTTTTCGCAAGCTTTACCACCGGTGAAGGAAGTCCGAAGCGCTTTACAAATCCCATAGCGGTCTTCTTGACAAATTTTTTAAATCCGCCCTTTGATTTTTTGCCGTCACCCGATACTTTAGGTGCAAGGAATCCGCCTCTGAGGAGCATTTCATTTACACGTGCCACATATACGGGACGTGCACCGTGACCGTGGTCACTGAGCACAAGTATCGGTGTATCGGGACACATTTCCGCAAGCTCACCTACAAAGCTGTCGGCAAGCTTGTACATATCGGGAACCACATTCGAAAATTCTGTCTTCCCGGGATATTCAGGATGCTTCTCATCATAATGACGCCAGAAATCGTGCTGTATTCCGTCTACCGCAGAAAAATATGTAAACAGAAGATCCACATCCTCATTTTCGACAACCGCCTTAGTTATACGGAATTCCTCATTTGATTTGGCAATAAAATCATCTCTGAGAGCACCGAGACTTTTCTCTGATGTAAATTTCATATCGGTGCAAAGGATATCGGGATTTGGAGAATAAAGACTCTCCTTCTCTTTCGGATGGATCTGTATTTTATTCTCGTAAGGACGGGTTATCATAAGAGAATCAATATCCCAACCATGCTTGATATTCATTGGAAAAAGCACCGCACATTTATACCCACTTCGGTTCAGCTCATCCCAAAAGGTCTTGCCCTTAAACACATCGTCCTCAAAGGAGATCGGTTTATATTTATTCTCTCTGTCCCCCATATTCACAAAATTTATGATTCCGTGTTCGGAGGGATCCATGCCTGTAAAGATCGTAGACCACGCAGGTGTGGTATCAGCAGGAAAAACGGAACGGAGCCGTGGGTAGCTTCGTTCCTTCATCATTTTTGAAATATTGGGAAGTATATCCTCGTGACGTCTGACTACATCATAGTCCATTCCGTCAATTCCGATAACGATAAGTTTGTTTACCATACATTACTCCTCCGTTTCTGCATCTGAAAACATTGCAGATAGTTATTTCTTTACATCAAGCACACTGTCAATAGCTTCCATGATCTCATTCTGCATACGCTCAAGACCGTCATCTCCGCTTATAACTGTAGCTCCGTACATATCGGAGATCTTTTCATAAAGAGGTTTTCTGATCTCAAGGTATAGAGGATCGGGGATGTCATCCTTTCGTGATAGGCAAACGTCTATCGGCGTTTTGATATAGATGATCTTTGCAGGCTTCGGCGCACGTTTCCATTTTCCCTCGATCGTCTTTTTCATATAGTCCTCACCAAGTCCCATATTCGCCGCATAAGTAACCGCATTATCATAAATATATCTATCCACAAGAAGTGTCTGACCGAAAAGACGTCTAAGGGTAATATTAAAGAATATCTGCATCTTAAATTCAAGTGTCGTCATAGCACTGAACACTTTATAATAGAATCCACCTGAATTTGCTTTCTTCCGCATCTTCTCAAGATATTCCTTATAATCCCCGGAAAAAGGATCACTGTTCCCCTTCATGAGGATCTTTTTGCCGAGCTTTGTAAAAACCGACATGATCTTCACGACGTAAGCCGCACGCACAACACGAACTCTCACACCACGTTCGGCAAGTGTCTTACGTGCATATTCTATTCCTGTTGACTTTCCCGATCCGTCAAGTCCCATGAAACACACAAAGGGCTTCATATAATAACTCCAATCAATAATTTAGTGAGATTTACACTTCTCAGATAGAACATCATACAGTTCTTTTGCCGCATCTGACCATCCGGGGATATCCGCAAGCAGATCCATACATCCGGCGTGAGATCTGTTTATGATCTCATCGGTAACCGCCTCTATCTCCGATGCATCTCCTACATAATACAGATGATCTGTATGCTCTTTAAGTATCCTTATTCCTGCTACCTTGTCATACGCCACAACAGGAATACCGCAGGACAATGCCTCCATCACTGACAACGGAACACTTATAACAAATTCCGCAGATTTTGTGGGAAACAGGTACACATCAGCCATTCTGTACACTTCACTTACATCCGGCAGATATTCCTTCAGAATGGTCACACCGTCATCAAGAAGTGTCTTTTCAACTTCATCACCGTTAAACATTCCGCTGGCAACAATGAGCCTTTGAAATCTTCCTTTCGGCAGTTGCAGAAAGTCCTCAAGTCCCCTGCCCTGTGATAAATGGCCTACATGAAGCACGAGAGGAATACCCACCTCAAAGCCGTACTTCTTACGAAGTGCAGCTTTTTCATCAACACTTTCGGCAGGACGGAATTTCATCTTATTTATTCCGATGCTGAGAGGATATACATCACATCCGAGGCTACGCACCTCATCAGCATCCTCGGGAACCGTTGTAAAAAATGCGAACTTTTTGATACCTTTTCCGAGTTTTTTAATAAATACAGATTCAGGCTTTTGTACGAGAATAAAGTACACTCTCTTACAGAAAAGACGTACTGCTTTTGCAAGATACGCAGTTTTTGCCGATGCTCTCGCAAACACGAGAACTGCATCTGCACCAATGGAATTTTTAACACATTCCATTGGATTTCCAAGTGCGGAACGCCTGACCGAGCAGATACCCTCAAGCTCCTTTATCATATGAGACGCCACATTCCGCATCCCCTCATTTTCAAGACCGTTTACCGTACTGATAATGTTTATAGTCACGATCATTCACCTTTCACGAGGGACTTGGCAAGCTTTTTGAAGGCTTTGAGTGAACGCTTGAGATCCGACGGATCACGAACACCCATCCAGAGTCTGTGACAGATATACCACGGACGGATATAATATTTCTTACGTGCCTTAGCACAGAATTTCACAAGCTCATCGGGAGTAAGTCCGGGGAGAGTAAGAACGCAGTTGAGCGTTCCGTCCTCCTTACAGTACTCATCGTATTTTCCTGAGATATAACCGTTATCCTTTGCCCAGTGATACGCCTCTGTACCGGGATAAGGGATAAGCGGGAAGAACTGAGCCGTATCTGTTTTGAATCTGAGTGCTGCTTTGAGCGTTGCCTCCATAGTTTCATGAGTTTCGCCCTTATTTCCTACCATATAACAAGCGTGGATCATAAGTCCCGCTTTTTTTGCATTTGCAATATAGTCCTCGATCTGCTTTACAGTAGTTCCCTTTTTTATATTGTTAAGGATCTCCTGGCTTACGCTCTCGATTCCGGGAATTATAAGATGACAGCCTGCCTTTTTCATGAGCTTCATAGTCTCAAGATCAAGATTTACTCTTGCATTACAGAGCCAACGGATCTTCTTATTCAGTCCCTTTTCTATAAGCATCTCACAGATGGTAACAGTTCTCGCTTTATTCGCAGTAAAGGTATCGTCCTCAATAACGATCTCCTTTACACCCTTCATATTATTTACTACAAACTCAAACTCCGCAACAACATTCTCGGGAGAACGAAGCCTGTATGCATGACCGTGCATAGTCTGAGGATAAACGCAGAAATTACATCTTGCAGGGCATCCTCTTCCCGTAAAGATCTGCACAGACGGATATGCCGCCGCCGCAAACACATACTCCTTCGGATTAAGTCTTCGATGGATAAATTCTGCGGCAAAGGGGATCTCATCGAGATCTGTAATAGGCTCGGCATCTGGATTGTTTATAACACTGTCTCCTGATCTGTATGTAAGACCGCGGACGTTGGAAAGCTCCTCGCCCTTATCTAAAACCGCCGCAAGATCTCTTACGATATAGTCATACTCACGTCTTGCAATACCGTCTATACGTCCGTCAACAGCCATAGTCTCATCTGTGGTAGCAGAAGGATGAGTCCCCACGAGAAGGGTAAAAGCATACGGATACATATCCTTTACTGCCCCTGCAAAGTCAATATCGCTGTAAATAGACGGAGTACTCGTATCAAATACGTACAGACCACACTCGCCGTTTTCCTTCACCCTTGCAAGTGTAGCCTCACGGTCGATACAATTTGCGCAGGCATCAATAAAGAACACCTCATGTCCTTCCTTTTCGCACACAGCCGCCGCATATATCAGCCATAGCGGATAATAAAGAACTCCGCTGTGTCCGATACTGGGACTTCGTGATTCTCTTGAAAATTTACCGTATTCAGTTTTAAAAGGAGGATTTATAAAAGTGATCTTCATATGGGCTGCCGCCTTTCATCAATTGAAAATAATTATATTATTTGCTTTTGGAGCTTTTGATACCGCTGTATTTTCTTATACCTCTGATAGTGTAAATTGGAAGATAATACATTATCTGAAAAATATTCAGTCCGAGATAGCGGTACACTCTGTAAGTCATGAGAGTGCTTTTTACTTTATTTGAGGATTTGGTTCCGGTAGCAATACGATAACATAGGAGTGGCTCATCTACAGCTCTTGCATCACCCTCGTTTTTGAGGATCTGGAGCCATGTGGCAAAATCCTCATGCATCTTGTCATACTTCATAGGATATTTAAGAAGTAATTCACGCCTGATTATAACTGATGAACAAGATACAACATTCTGCTTCAAGAGCTTTTTATAGTTGACCGTTTCCGGAACATGAAAAATATAATCAAAAGGCTCACCGTCAGCATTTACAAAAGAGGATCCCGTAAAGGAGAAGGGGCACGTCTCATTCTCAAGCATAAGCTTCATCTGAATCGTGAGCTTGTCCTCTCGCCACATATCATCACTGTCAAGCAGAGCAAGATATTCGCCTTTTGCAATGCTTGCACCGTAATTCCTCGTAGCGGAAACTCCGGAATTTTTCTCGTTCTGACAAACTCTGACACGGCTGTCTTTTTCGCCATATTCAGAAATGATCTTATATGTATCATCCTTTGAACGATCGTCAATGACGATAAGCTCAAAATTAACGTATGTTTGCCGAAGCACCGATTCTATTGCTGCACCAACAGTTTTTTCAGCGTTGTATGCAGGCATTATAACACTGACAAGCGGATCCATAGGAATCTCCTTTAACCATCGTTCTGCTATATATCGCTGCAACACACCCGAAGTATCTCCGGATGTGCCACAGTACATAGTATTTTCTTATTTTACTCCTGCAAGGCTTTTCAGAATCTCATCAGGAGATTTGATGATACCCCTTGGACACTTTGAAACACAAGCTCCGCAGTCAACACACTTGTCGTAAACTATATATGCAACATTGTCATTTACGCTTATTGCATCAGTCTCACAGCTCTTCTCGCATATGCGACAGCTTATACATCCAACATCGCAATAGCTGCGTGTAGTCTTACCGTTTTCAACAGACTTGCATCCGACCCAGTGACGGCTGTCAAAGGGAATAAGCTCAATGAGCTTTTTGGGACACGCTGAAACACAGACTCCGCAACCGCGGCACTTCTCATAGTCAACTACGGCAACGCCGTCAACAACTGATATTGCATCAAAAACACAGCTTCTGACACAAGTCCCGAGA
Organism: Oscillospiraceae bacterium; assembly: GCA_015065335.1. Classification (GTDB taxonomy): domain Bacteria; phylum Bacillota; class Clostridia; order Oscillospirales; family CAG-272; genus UMGS1312. The sequence goes on from SVQM01000027.1 coordinate 11,105, forward strand.
CCGATACAACCGTTGGGGCAAAGCTTATCTCCACCGCCGAGAGTAGCAGCAGAAATACAATCGGGAATACCACTGTATATGTACTTTTTCCTTGCATTTTCAGGTGTTCCCGAGCACATTACCTGTGCTCTCATACGAACTGTTTTTGTTGCCTCTATACCTATGATCGCACAGATCTTTCCGACTACAGCCTCATCGGAAGCTGAACATTTTGAGGGAGATGCCTTACCTTCAACAACAGCCTCGGCAAATGCACCGCATCCCGCAAAACCGCAGCCACCGCAATTTGCTCCGGGAAGAAGATCTGATATCTCATCTATCCTCGGATCCTTTTTCACAGCAAATGCCTTAGATGCTATGGCAAGCATTATACCCATAACAGCACCAAGTCCTATAAATACAAGTACAGGCACTGCAATAACGCCTAAAATTCCCATATTAAACCATACCTTTCTCACGAAAAACGCATAGGTTACTCTGTAATAGTGTATTATTCAAAGCTGATACCGGAGAATCCGGAGAATGCCATCGCAACGAGGCAAGCCGCAATAAGCAGGATACCAAGCCCTCTGAAGCACTTCGGAGGATCGGCGTACTTCATCCTCTCTCTCACTCCAGCAAAGATCACTATCGCAAGAGTAAATCCGAGTGCTGCCGCAAATCCGAAAATAGTTCCCTCGATAAAATTGTATCCTTCTTCAACAGAGAGCAGAGCCGCACCGAGTACCGCACAGTTAGTTGTGATAAGAGGCAGATAGATCCCGAGAGCACTGTAAAGCTGAGGAATATACCGTCTCAGGAACATCTCAATAAACTGAACAAGAGATGCGATAACAAGGATAAATGCAATCGTCCTCAGGTAAATAAGATCAAAAGGAAGAAGCAGGTATGTATAGATAAGGTATGTGACCGCATTTGACACAGTCATTACAAAGCATACCGCCATACCCATTCCAAGAGCTGTGGAGGGCTTATCTGATACTCCCACAAAGGGACATATCCCGTAAAACTTTGAGAAAATAAAGTTCTCCGTAAGAATTGCCGCAAACATTATAAGAAGGATGTTAGTCATTTGCTTCGTCCTCCTTTTCTACGCTTGCTCCTGCCACAGCAGGTATTTTCCTTCCCTTCTTATGTCGTGTCCTGAAATACTTGAACAGTGCCACAAGAAAACCGAGAGTAAGGAATGCTCCGGGAGCCATTATAAATATACTTGCAGGAGAATACCAGTCTCCGAGGATCCTGATACCGCCCGTTCCGTCGGAGCCTGCAAAGAGCATGCCTGTTCCGAGAAGCTCACGTACTACGGCAATACAAACAAGGGCCATAGTATATCCGAGTCCCATGGCAACACCGTCTACGACTGAAGAGAACATACAGTTCTTCGACGCAAAGGATTCTGCTCTCGCAAGGATAATACAGTTAACTACTATAAGAGGGATAAACAATCCGAGAGAATCGTTTATCGCAGGAAAATACGCTTTTATCACAAGCTCTACAGCCGTAACGAAGCCTGAGATTATCACGATAAAAGCCGCAATACGTACCTGAGACGGAATGAACCGTCTGAACATAGATATAAACAAATTTGAAAAGATCAATACAGCGGTAAAAGCCACACCCATTCCAAGGGCATTGATCACCGATGTCGTTACTGCAAGTGAGGAACAGATACCCAAAAACTGCACGAATATGGGGTTCTGGTCAATTATACCTTCCCTCAACTGTTTTTTCACACTGACCATCAATAAGACCGCACCTTTCTTTACATTTGTGCCGTTGTAATATCTCCGACACGGATCACTCCGCCGCAGAAGATGTCTCTCCTGTCTCAAGATCGCTTGATTCCGGTTCCGTCGTCAAGGTCTCAAATTCCGTTGTGACCTCGGTGTATTCAGCATACACGTCGGGATTAACATGATCGGGATTCTGAACGATTATCTCGGGAGGAGCATCGTTTTTGGAAACATCGGGAGCTCCGATCACTTGCTCCGTTGTAACAGGTACAGTTGTACCGGTTGTCTCAGGTACAACAGCCGTACCAATATCAGTTACGGGAGCTGTAGTCACAGTGGTAGTCTCAGCCGGATTTGTACGCACATAAGGAACTACTGATACTCCTCGTTTCTCTGCAATGGAATCAAGATCAATAAGATTGTTTGTAACACTTCTCACACCATCTGCCACAGCATTTGAGCTGATAGATGCACCTGATATGGCATCGACCTTCACATCGCCTGTTGCACCGACGAACTGAGACAGAAATTCGGCACCGCCTGTTTTTGATCCGAGTCCGGGAGTTTCACTCATTGAAACAACATCAACTCCCACTACTGTACCCGCAGAATCCATACCGACCATAAGATTTATGGGGCCACCGAATCCCGAAGGGGACACAGCCGCAGAATATCCGCAAATTCCCTCATCCTTCATAACAAGGTAAAGAGAGGTAAAGCCCGAACCCTCGGGAGGAGTCATCTCCTCAGCCTGAACAGATTCATCGAAAATATTACGGATCGAAGCAAGGATTGCCTTTTTGTTATTCTCTTCTATCTTCGGCTCGGTAAAATGATTTACCGCAGCGAGAAGAAGAGCCACTGCCGCACATATGACGGTAAGTGTAACGATCAGCTTCATGGGAGAAGCATTTTTGAGTGAATCTTTTGATGTCTCCTCTGATGCTTCTTTGCTTTTTACATCTTCCTTTTTATCGACTTTTTTATCCGTTTTCTTATCCTTTTTGATAGAAGGCTTTGCATCATCGGCATCTTTGTTCTTTTTCTTTGCCTGATCTACCTTTTCGGATCTATCTTTATTTTTCTTTTTTTCTTTTTTCTCCTCAGGTGTTTTCTTATCGGAAGCCATAACCGATACAGCCTCGGCTGCCGGCACAACTATCTCCTCTGAGGCAGAGCCGGTTGCCGTTGAGGGAGCTGAAGCTACCGTCGGAATGCTGTTCTTGTTCTTGCTTTTGTTTTTATTCTTACCCTTATTCTTATTGCCCTTTTCTTTATTTTCAGTATTATTATCGGATACAATATTCAAAGAAGGCTCATCTTTCACGTTATCACCATTCTCCGTCATTTCCGGCAAAGCGATCTGTGACACACCATCGTCATCCATCTCAGAATTTGCTGTCATGTTTTCAAGGATCTCCTCGATAGTCAACGAATCATCGGTGTCGGCTACATCTATACTTTGGGTATCGATCTGTTGAACACCGTCATATTCATTCTCCGAGACCTTCAAATTCCCAAGATCAAGCTCGACTGCTCTATTATCATCCTCAGTCTTACCGAAGGTATTCATAAGATTTTCAAGACTGTCTTTTCTGTTATTATTTTTCTTACTACTCATGATTTACCTCCACCAAAACGCTTAGGCATTGTCACCTTATCGATATATCCGGAAAGGAGATTCATAATAAGGATCGCAAAGGAAACACCTTCGAGATATCCTCCGAAATATCTGATAAACACAGTTATAAGTCCGCAACCGATTCCATAAATAAGCTGACCTTTTGCAGTTACGGGAGAGGTTACGTAATCTGTTGCCATAAAGATAGCTCCAAGCATAAGACCGCCTGAGAATATACTGCTGAGCATAAAATCGGTAACGCTTACGGTCCCGATGGGGAATGCAAATGTAAGTACGGCAACAGTTCCGATAAATGCGACAGGAATGTGCCATGTGATGACCTTTGTGAAAAGAAGGTAGATCCCTCCGAGAATGAGGAGCACCGATGACACCTCACCGATACATCCGCCTGTATTTCCGAGGATCATATCAAAGAGAGTAACATCCTCGGGGAGCACACCTGCATCAAGGGATGCAAGAGGAGTCGCACCGGCAATGGCATCAGCTCCCGTAAAGGTAACTGAGAGATCGTTTATCCTCTCGCCTGCCTTTGTAAAAAGTCCCATTTCAGCAGGCCATGCAAACATGAAAACTCTTGCAGCAAGAGCCGGATTGACGATATTCTTACCGATTCCGCCGAAAAGCCCCTTTACCACAACGATAGCAAAAAGAGAGCCTGCAACCCCAAGCCAAAGAGGAGCCGCAGCAGGGAGATTCATTCCTATAAGAAGTCCCGTAAGTGCCGCTGAAAAATCGGCAACGGTATTCTTTCGTTTCATTATCTTCTGAAACAGCCACTCAAAGAGAACGGAGCTTGCAACGCAGATAACCAATATCTCCGCAGCCCTTAAACCAAAGCTGTACACACCCCACATACAAGCGGGAAGAAGTGCTATTATAACACGCAGCATGATAGACTGTGTGGTATCGGGATTCTTTATGTGAGGTGACGGTGACACGCTGAGAAGCTCAGGATAACTCACAGCACCTTCATTTATATTTTTCTGATTGTCAGTCATATTACGTCCCTTTACTTATTATTTTTTGCGGCTCTGATCTCCGCCTTGGCAACTCTGATACTCTGTACTATCTCGACCTTTGCAGGGCAATTATAGGAGCAACATCCGCACTCAACACAGCTCATGGCACCGTATTTCTCGCAAGCATCAAATTCATGAGTCCTTGACGCCTCTGCAATATAGCAAGGCATAAGATGCATGGGACAATTCTTCACACATCTTCCGCATCTGATACATACGGGATCGTCTATACTGTTACAAACCTGCTCATCCGAAAGCATGAGGAGAGCAGATGTAGACTTTACCACGGGTGCCTCAGGATCCCACTGCGCCTGTCCCATCATGGGACCGCCAAATATCATTCTGTCTGGAGATTTATTGAATCCTCCCGCACATTCCACAAGCCACGATATTCTCGTTCCAATGGGAACGAGATAATTCATGGGACGCTTGATACAGTCTCCGTCAACGGTGACTATCCTGCGCACAAGAGGCATTCCTGTGGAAAGTGCGTTATATACGGCAGCACAAGTCTCTGCATTGAATATTACCGCACCAACATCTGCAGGAAGCTTTCCCGTCGGAAGCTCTTTACCCATAAGAGCATATATTAGCTGACGCTCATCACCCTGAGGGTACTTTGTTTTCATTACCTTGACCTCAAAGAGATCGCTGTCCACAACCAGCTCCTCAAGCTTGTTTGCCGCATCGAGCTTATTGTCCTCGATGGCAATATAGGTGCGTCTCACACCTATAGCCTTCATAAGGATCTTGGCACCGTTTATCACAGACATGGGATCCTCAAGAAGAAGCCTGTGATTTGCCGTAATATACGGCTCACATTCAGCACAGTTGATTATTACGGTATCCGCTTTACCTATAGCAGAGGACACCTTTGCATATGTAGGAAATGCGGCTCCGCCCATTCCGGAAATACCCGCCTCACGGATCTTTTCGATTATCTCCTCGGAAGTACATTCCGATAGCTTTTTGCCGAGAGGCTTAACATCCGGATGGATCTCATTCTCTCCGTCATTTTCGATTACGATATTCTCGATCTTTCTGCCCGAAGGAGTAAATGTCAGAGCAATGCTTTTCACCGTACCCGAAACACTTGAATGGACGGGGCATCCGAGCCCTTCCACCTCTCCGATCTTTTGTCCCACAAGCACACGTTCACCCACAGAAACAATAGGTTTCGCAGGTGCACCTATATGCTGAGACATAGAAATACACACCTCAGGAGGAGCAGGCAATATCTCTGTTCTCACTCCTGCGGTATTTTTATGTTCATCTACATGAATTCCGCCTCTGAAGGTAAATCTCATATATGTACAACCAAACCTTTCCGATCATCAGCCAATTTGGTACGATCGAATCAAAAGATAGCTTTTATCGGATCTTAACACCTCATCACAGTCGTTTTGTTCAATCCGTTTGCAAATAGGTATAAAATCACTGCATACATTATACATTATTTTTATTAAAATTACAATAGTGACTGCAAAAAAAACGATTCAAAATATATACAAAAGAGCCGTTTTTTAGGGCCGTACTCTAAAGGACAGTCTTATGCAGGATACGGTGTAACCCGTGAGGGTTACACCGTATCCTTTGTAGGTGAGTTATACTATCAATTGCAACAGTAAAAAAACAGAAAGTTCATACGAATCTGTGTTAGAATAGAGTTACCACACAATAAACCAACAAAGGAGATTCGTATGAACTATAAACATCTTACCATAGAAGAGCGCTGTTGTCTACGGGAATATTACAAAAAAGGTTACAGTTATCGAAAAATAGCTGAATTGATGGGAAGAAACGTCAGCACAATATCGAGAGAGCTGAACAGAAACTTTATGATCTCATATTCATCTGTGGTGTTTTTCAAAGGTAATGAATGCCTTATTTATATATATCCATCGTTTCCTGATGCCTTTTATTATTCTTCATATTCATAATGATTCCTCATTTCATCAGCTCATCGGTAAGCCTGATGATTTCAGGGGCGATCTTTTCACGTTCTTTTTTGATGATACAGTTGTAGATAGGATAAGCCACTGAGACAAGCACAATACCAACAATTCCGATTAGGATTCCGATAAGCATAGCCATTCCTCCGAGCAGACCTATAATCTTTCCAATATCGGTCATTACAAGGCTCATACCTATTCCCAAAATCAGCGCACCGATCACACCAAACACGAGGGAAATTGATGTTGCCTTTTGCGTTACAGCTGTATCTAAACGACGAAGCTGTGCCATTTTATCCTCCGCTTGCTCAGGGGTGGTATACTTTTTGCGAATGGCCTTGATTTCTTCTTGCTCCTTTGCGGAATAGGTAAACTTAAAGGTTTCTTTTTCTTTATTCTCCATAGGTTACTCCTTCACTGCACAAAGCAGCTTTATCTTTTTTGTTCCCTTTACAATCATATAAATTGCCATCGCAATAATAAATACGGATATTACGCCGCCGGATATGCCGAGTAGAATACGCCGCCCTGTTAAGCTCATTGTTCCATCGCCGAAGGTTGTCAGCATAGTGGATTCAAGCGTTAACATAGACACACACGCAGAAGCCAAACTGATTGCTTTGGATGCTGAATAGACCGGGCTGTTATATTTGCGGTACTTCACCGTATTGATAATCGCAAGTGTCAGCGAAGTAAACGTGTATGCTGCAAGTGTAATGGTTGTAATTTCGTGATGGTTGAACGTTCTGTTCCAATACACCATAAAGAATATCATCAGTGCGAGTGCCAGGTTCATAATCAAAAATACAATGCCGCAGATACGGTATTGTATGAGTTCATCCAGCATTTTCTCTCCCGGTTTATGTTTGCTTGTATGTCGAACCAAAAAGAACCGCATCACAGCAAGAGAAACATAATATCCTGCAAGAGAGTAGAACCAAAAGGTATGATGCCAAAAGCCCATACCGAGCTGCAATAATGCGTATGCGGTATTGTAGATAAGCGTACCGTAAAGAGATACGTTTACTCGCAGTCTTGTGTCATCCTGCCAGATTCTCGCATACTTATTTTCATCCTTGAACGTTTTGAAAAAGCGAATCAAATACGGTATCTTGAAGCACCATACCGTTAATGTATAGGCAGAGAGTACATACGAGATAATGGCGATAACCGAGTCTGTTCCCAAAAACACCATCGAATACACAAGGAATACAGTAGCGATGGGAATGAGAATGATCATAACGGCGATATGGGGAAACAGTAAAGCTTTCCAAAGTTTTTTCCAATCCATTTTAGCCCCGACCTATCCTGACGGTAAAAGTAGACCCTTTTCCGACAGCGCTTTCTACACCGATTTCGCCCTGCATAATGTCAATTACTCTTTTGACAAGTGCAAGTCCCAAGCCGTTGCCCTGAACGGAGTGAGAGGTATCGCCCTGATAGAATTTTTCAAATATGTGTGCACCGACCTCCGGTGTCATACCGCAACCGGTGTCAGTCACCTTTACAATGGCGTGATGATCCGTTGCGGTAAGAGATACCGTCACCGTACCACCTGCCGGCGTAAACTTAAAAGCATTAGAGAATAGGTTGTTCCAAACATGACCGAGCAGTTCAGCATCCGCTTTTACCTTAACATCCTCTGCGATATCCGTTTCAATTTCAATGTTTGCTTTTTCCCATATATTTTCGTACTGCAAGAGGCATTCGCAAAGCTGTTCACCCAAATCAAATTCCGAAACCTGTGGATATATCTGTTGATTCTCCAAACGATTGAGTTTTAAGATATTTGTCATCATATCAGCCATACGGCGAGAACCGTCGGTAACGCCTTTTGCATATTCCATGCGCTTTTCATCACTCAAATCAGGAGCCTGCAAGAGTGTTCCGTAGTTCTGCATTACGGCAAGAGGTGTTTTCATTTCGTGGGATACGTTGGCGATAAAATCGGTACGCAAGGTTTCCACACTCGAAAGTTCCTTTGCCATTTGGTTGATCGCCATAGCGATCTGATTAAAGCCCTCCATACCTGAGCTTTCCATAGGCTTAATACGAACAGAAAAATCACCGGACATAATCTTTTCGGTCGCTTCTGTGATAATTTTGGTAGGGCGTTCGACCATTATTTTACGGCGAATATAATCAGCAAACTTGAAAAGAAATGTAATCAAAACCACGTTCCAAAAAGTTACCTTTGCGGCAGTACCAACATTGTCGGGAGTGATCGTGAGATCCATCGTATCTGCCAAGATTCTTACAAACAGCATCATACAGCAGGACACGATAAACCCAACCGTTAAGAAAAACAACAAAAAGCTACTGACCGATCTCAATACATCTTTCAACGTCGGTCTCTTCATTCTATCACCGCCTTATATCCAAGTCCGTGAACGGTTTTGATTTCAAAATCTTCACAGTCAGACAGCTTTGAGCGAAGCTTTGTCATATACACGTCAACTGCTCGTGGGGCCGTTTCGGTATCAGCATCCCAGAACTCGTCCATAAGCTGCGTTCTTGTAAAGGTCTTTTTCGGATAACTGAGCAATTTATAAAGGATACTGAATTCACGGTTGGTAAGAGAGATCTCCTCATCACCTAAATATGCCGTATGTTCATCGGCATCCATTACAAAACTGCCGATTTCAAGCTTGCGAGAGGAGGCGATCTTTGCACGCCGAAGGAGTGCGCCGATCCGCAAGAAGAGCTCGTCAAGGTCGATGGGCTTTACCATATAATCATCTACACCGATACGAAATCCTCTTTGCTTTGACGCAATATCATCACGGGCAGTCATAAAGAGGATCGGGATATTTTCATTAAGCTCCCTCACATTTCTTGCAAACTCAAAGCCGTCAACACCCGGCATCATGATATCCGATACGATAAGGTCGAACATATTTTCATAAAGCGCATCATATGCTTCATTTGCATTAAGGCATCCTGTAGCCTCATAACCGCTGTGATTCAGAAAAGAACAGACCGTTCTGTTCAGCTCCTTATCATCTTCAACAACCAATATCTTAAACATTGTGTTACCTCCGTCCGTGCTCTGATTCATTATACAGTATAACATCAAAATGTTAAAGTTTTGTTTGCGTTTCGATCTTTTTTGAAAAAAATCATATGTTTTTATAATATTTTTATAAACCGCTTAAAATAACATGAGCAAGGTATCGTGTACCTCGCTCGTGTGATGTACTTATTTCTTTTTTGCTGCCTCATATCGAGCATTTGCAGCCTCAACTCTTGCCTTTGCGGCAGTTATCTGCTCATCACGCTCTTCCTGCATCTTCGCTGCTCTTTCGGAAGGAGTCATATGAGCATCGTCCCAGCTTTTCTTTGCATCAGCTTTTGCCTTTGCAAATGTGTTATGACCTCTGTTTTCCTCAAAGTTGGCCTTTGCCTCAGCCTTTGCTGCTGCAAAATTAGCTTTATCGACCTCGTGCTGTGCCTTTGCGGATTCTCTCATGTCCTGAAATGCTTTCTTTAAAAATTCTCCCATTGTTTTCACCTTTAACCTTTCATTATTTTATCGCTTATGGCGATGATCTTGTCTGCATATTTTTCACGGCGTGAGCTGAGGATTCTTTTATAAACAGGATAGTTTACGATCGTCATAAGCATACCCACAATGCCGATTATGATACCGTACAGCATAGGATCTGCGATGCCGACCGTTTTTGCAATATCTGTCATGACAAGGCTCATACCGCTGCCCATGATGATTGCTCCGATGCTACCGAAAATGTACGCAAAAACATTCGCAGGACGCCTGACCTTGGAATCCAGTTCCTTGAGTTCATCAAGATCGGTATGTTCCTTTTCGGTGTACTGTGTACGGATTTTCTGAACGAGAAAGTCCTGATCGTTTCTATTCATAAATCTAACCTCTTTCTTGTTTTTATGAATAAATTATAGCTTACTATTGTTTTTGAAAGTTTTGAGAAATGTTTGAGTTTTATTAAAAAAGAGAAAATCCCACTGATTTAAAATCAATGGGATTGAAAATATCATCTAAAAACCAAATATTTATTTACGATTTCTGTGGCTCTGCTGCGGATGTTATTCATCAAAGCAACCCACTCCTATTGTTTATGCCAAGCTTTGTTATGCTTAGTGCCTGCGGATCAATGTTACCGTAGTAGAATTGTACGAGAATTTTGAAACTGCTCTTTAATACGCATCAATAATCAAATCCAAATGTTTCCGCAAGTACCTCAAGCAAACGAAATCTTACTCTGTATTTTGTACCCGACTCTTTTTTTATGATCTTATATTCCTCCGGGGTAAAGCCTGCGGCGTAAAATTTCTCCTCATCTGCACTTTTATTCACAGCTTTTTCACGGCAAAGAGGCGGAAAAAGAACGCACCACCAATTCTTTCCCTCACCCTCCCCGAGAATTATCCTCATCGACATATATTCCCCTGCCGGAAGAGCATAATCCTCATAGTATCTGACGGGGTACTCTTCCCTCTCAAATACCACCTTTGCAGTGGCAGATGATCCCTCTTTGGCAGCTCGCTCCATTGCCACTCGCTCTATCTCAGGCACCATATCCGATAAAAGCTCATACGCATCATCGTATGTTACGGTACCGTCCATCTTCTCCGACACAAGCTCAAGGACAGAATCTCTGACACAAAGCTTCACCGCCTGATCCCTCTCCGAATCTGATTCCGCTATGACGTGAAGCCTGATGACATCACGGTATAGCTGTTCCTCACCCGATGCAGGAACGAAGGATGAGAGCACGGATGCGATAAGTATTCCAACTGACAGTGACAGCATAACTTTTGTAAATTTACGGTTTTTCATATGTTGCTCCTTTAAATAAGTGTCGTATTGTAAAGTTAAATGAAAGTTGAGAACCTGTCAATCCATATGGTACAATAGTTTCACCACAAAACACAAGTACTCCGAAATGGAAGAAAGGTTCTCA
>SVQM01000142.1 GCA_015065335.1 Oscillospiraceae bacterium
TCTCCTTTTGTTGTGTAATTTTAAAATATTCCATTCTCCGTCACCGGCGATATGTTTCTGCTTTTCCCATAAAAGGCATAACAGAGAACATGACAAAGCATCTGCCACACCAAACCGCTTGTGTTTTTCGTCCCGTCATACATACTCCTCCTATTTTAATTATTCCATACTGTATTACGGGCAGATCGAACACCGGTATTTGTACAAATACACACAAGCTTCGCACAAATATTGTAGCATATTTTGTGACATCTGTCAACGGAATGCCTGCTTAGCGTGTGATCATCTCTCAAACAGAGGGAGCCTCATACAGTATATTCAAATGGGCATAGAGGTCCTATTTTTTCCTCTCTACCCTATATATCATTTATGCTTTTAAAAATAGCGAGATTTTTTCTCAAGTTTACAAAAAGTTCACATTTACCTTGCAAAAAAAGTACCGCCATGCATCAGCACAGCGGTACAGCTCTATTTTTTCTTATTTTTCTTTTTTACTCTTTCGCAAATGGGCACTGCGTGAACAAGGAACCCGAATCCGGGTATAAGCGCTCCGATGTAGAGATCCACCGCAAAATATCCGCCTTCGGCGATAGACACCGAAAAAAGCGCCGTCGCCGTCATAACAAAAGGAAGGATCCCGGCAAGGATCATTCTGATGCGGCGCATGGAATGTCTCACAGCCGCTGCTCCGGAGAGAAGTCCCACGATGATCACCGTTGACACAACAGACGGAGTGAAATAAGAGTAGAAGAAATCCTCTGCCCATCCGCGGATACCCTCAGCGGCAGATGAGACCTGCCACTCAAGGAGTATCGGTATCGCTATCATCCAAAGCACTCCTGCGGCAAGCATTCCGAGATGGATACGCCGCATGAGCTTTGACATGCCGATCTTAGCTTCAACAAGATACATCAGCGGAAGTGACAAAAGCGATATCACCGAAGCTATAATTAAAACTATCTCCATCATCGGCCTCCGATAAGACGGATCATGTCGGAAACAAGCGCATCTCTGTCGATTCCTCGGCACACGGTGAGAGTTCCGTTGCCCTCGATAAAGCTGTCGTCATCAAGCCTGCACCGTCTCGGATGCTCCTCAAATCTTGCAGACACACCTGCGAGAACTCCGACAGATGCTATATCCCAGATTATCTTCTGTCTGTCATCGTCGGAACCGTCACCCACAGCACCGATGTAATCGCAAAGAAGATCAAAAAGTGCTGTTCCGACATCGGTCTTTCCGTTTATCCCACATCTCAGCTCACCTATGGAAAGTAGCATCTCCGAGGCCGATCCGTATGCGGGAAGCTGTATAAGCTCCGTGGAAGATGAGAATATCACACGTGCGGCATTCACATCCTGACACATATTGAACTCTCCGCCCTCGGGACATTCGGGAACGTGTCCCACCTGCCAGAGAAGGATCATTTTGTCAGCGATATCCGGTGCCGTCAGCAGTGCAGATGCAATATTGGTACCGCATCCGATTGAGCAGACCACCATCTTCTCTCCATCGGGGAGCGAACGGAGACGCTCGGCAAGATACCATGCCGCAGGACTTTCCACGGGAGTCTTCGTATCGTGCATAAACTCTCGTGATCCTTCAAAAACGGGAACAACGGCGCCTGCAAGCCCGAGGAATCTCTCAGCCTCGGCAATACTGAGGTCGATACTTTTCGATGTATCCCTCTCCCGTCCGTTGGAAAAGGGTGCGGTAAGCACCGCATCAAGCTTTATATTCTCCGACAGTGCCGCATAAACAATGGCAAACTGATCGTCAGCCTCGTTTGCGGTATCGGTGTCGATTATCACGGGATATTTAAGAAAATCTGTAGCCATATCAGTCTCCTGTACCTGCAAGATACTCCTCCTGCTCGGGAGTGAGACGGTCGATCTTCACGTTCATGGACGCAAGCTTTTCCCATGCTACGGAACGGTCGATCTCTGTGGGCACGGGATATACTCCCGGCTCAAGACCACGTCCCTTTTTCGCCATATAGAGAACTCCTCTCGCCTGAAGAGCGAAGCTCATATCCATTATTTCCGCAGGATGTCCCATACCTGCCGCAAGGTTCACAAGTCTGCCCTCAGCAAGGAGATTCAGCACACGTCCGTCGGGGAGTCTGTAGCCTGTGATATTGGGACGTCTCTCCCAGACCTCAGCCGCCGCCATCTCAAGCTCGGTCTTGTTTATCTCCACATCAAAATGTCCCGAATTGGCAAGGAGAGCTCCATCCTTCATGTTCATGAAGTGCTTTCCTCTTATAACATCCGCACAGCCCGTAAGGGTAATGAAAAGGTCACCCACCTTTGCCGCCTCATCCATAGTCATTACGGTAAATCCGTCCATTACGGCCTCAACTGCCTTGACAGGATCGATCTCGGTGATAACGACCACCGCACCAAGTCCCTTTGCTCTCATTGCGGCACCTTTACCGCACCAGCCGTAGCCTGCGATAACAACGGTCTTACCTGCGATAACGAGATTTGTCGTACCCATGATACCCTCAAGAGTAGACTGTCCCGTACCGTATCTGTTGTCAAAAAGATGCTTGCAGTCCGCATCGTTGATGTCAAGCATGGGGAATCGGAGCTCACCTGCAGCAGCTCTCGCCTTAAGGCGGTGTACACCTGTGGTCGTCTCCTCACATCCTCCGATAATATCTCTGCCGTAGCCTACCGCATCACCGTGAAGGAGTGATACAAGATCTCCTCCGTCGTCGATGATGATATGAGGGCAGAAATCAAGCACGCGGATAAGATCCTCACGGTATTCCTCCTCTGTTGCGCCATGGATCCCGAATACCTCTACGCCGTCGATCTCGTTTGCAGCTGCGGCTACATCATCCTGTGTGGACAGAGGATTACATCCCGTAAGTCTGACCTCAGCTCCGCCTGCCGCAAGTGTCTCCGCAAGACATGCAGTCTTCGCCTCAAGATGAATGGACATGGCAATGCGATACCCCTCGAGAGGTCTCGTCTCCTCCATCTCTTCGCGAATACCCGCAAGTACGGGCATGTACGAGCGTACAAAATCCATTTTATCTTTTCCGGAAGGCGCAAGTGCCTTCGACTTAATATGTGCCATATTTTTCTCCTTTATATTTTCTTTATTGCCGGGGAAACCCCTTTTTGAGAAAAGGGGTTTCCCCGGAGCCCCTTCCCCAAAAACTTTTAAACTAATATACAAACAAAGTGAGTGCAGGGCGCTTGCAACCGGACAGTCGAGGACGCCTGTCCCTACGGTTCAGGTTTTCCCTTATCGTGTTTTTCCTTTTTCAGAAAGCTGTTCCTGAAACATATTGTTTTTAACACCGTTAGATTTGATTATACAAATACACACCAAAACACACCGAATTTATCAACCAAAGAAAACATACACGGGCTATAATCGCATGCCCCTATGGGACAATGAATAGTCGCTCCGTCTTTTAGCACTTCATAAGCGTTCTTGACTTGTTCCTCACAGCCTTCTCCTAATTCAAAGCAAAACTGCATGGTATTTCCAATAACAAGATCATCTGTCAACTCCGAGACCGCCAATATCTGTCCGTAGGCATTTAACTCAGAGTGCATATATCCACCATTGTCATCAGGGTATAAACCAAGAATCTCAGCATTAAAAGCTCTTTGGTAAGTCTCAACTGCTTCGACGCTTCCTTTTACATACATCTGCATCATTGATCTTATCATGAAATTATTCTCCTTTACGATTCGGATACACCTTATCCTGTTTTTAGTTTGAAGGTTTTCGCGGAGGGGGTGCGGGGGAGGTGCCTTTTTCAAAAGGCATTTCCCCCGCAAA
>SVQM01000028.1 GCA_015065335.1 Oscillospiraceae bacterium
CTTTATTGTTTTTTGTTTTGTTTTTGTGCTTTGTTCTTTCGACGGTATCATTATATCACATTACCGTACATCAGGCACAAAAACTGACAAACGACACTTTTTAGAGGATGAGTTGCACATTTTCGGTTTGTTAGTGTCCGATTTCGGTTAGAATGAAGCATCGGCTTTTCAGGCTCGTGCTTGTATTTGACGATGAAACAGGCGCACCTACATGGCAGGAATATACTGTGAGATGCTTTCCTGAATCTCAGTTTATTATTGTAAGACCGTATCCGTTTTTTACGAAATACCGCAGGGAGCAGCGGGATTTGTCACCGGTAAGAGCAAAATCAGAGCCGTTTATGGTGAGGTAGCGATCCTCGGGGTAGATGAAGTAGTAATCGTCTCCGACGGAGATATTTGTGAATTGTTCGTTTGATTCACCCTCAAATATGCCGATGACAGCTTTTGAGACGTCTATACAAAAATCTCCCATTCACTTTGGCATATACCGAAGCGTATGGGAGATTTTAAGTTATTATGATTCATTCAGAACAAATGCGCAGGCACTGAAGCCGGGAATAGGTGAAAAATAGAACAGGGACAAGTGCTGTGATAACTCCGAGCTGTATTTTTTTACAACTCTCTGTTCACCTGTGGCGGCAACATCTGCATTGATCTGCAGCCATTCCTTATCGTTTCCGCCGAATACCTCATAAAAGGATCTTCCGTGACACATCTCAATATCTTTCCCTGAAAGAATTGCCATATGGTTGTTCAAATAACGGAATACCATATCGCACGGAACACCGTTTTCATCGGAGATGATCTCAAATACTCCGAAAGCGAGGGGAAGATTGTCGAGAACGGAAAAACTTGTAACGATATTCTCGGGGGTAATATCTGCCGTTCCGTGATCGCTGACTCTCATTGCGGTGACGAGAGCGTTGTTACGTTTATGCTCTCCCGGAGTGCGTACACGTCCTCTGAGCTTCATGCCGTCGGACATTGTATATACGCCGTTCTCAATGGATACGATCTCTTTGCAGGAGATAGCAACACCTTTGTTTATACTGATGATGTCAGCATCTCCGAGCACGGACAGAAGATTTTTCATGGAAAAGTAGGTTGATACCTCTTTTCCTCCTGCCATATGAATGCAGGTCTTGCTCTGATCTCTGATAATATATAGAATATTTTTCGGAGAGAGCCCATTTTTTGCTATGAATTTTTCAATGCGTTTCTTCATAAATAATACAAACCTCGTGAATAAATATGCACGATTATATCACGAATAAAAAGAAATATCAAGTTATTTGATAAAATTATCTGAAAATATTTTCCAAAAAAACACCGATTTTTAATAAAAGTCAATTACATTAAAATAATCTTGCCGTTTAATTAAAAATAAAAAACAGATGATACTTTAAAGAATTGCGTTAATGTTTACAGATTAAATACCAATATGATTTTTATGGCATAAATCTTACAATATCAATATACATACAGTTCTTGTATATGTAGAAAATTACACTTGAAATCGTTACATATTCGTGGTAAAATAAAATGATATCGTATATCCGAAAGGAAATTTACCGTGTATAAGATCTTAAGAAAAAAAGTGCTGAATCCAACTGTGGTTCTCATGGATATAGAAGCACCGCTCATTGCAAAAAAGGCTGAGCCCGGACAGTTTATCATTCTTCGGGTGGACGGTGAGGGTGAGCGTATCCCTCTTACTATTGCCGATTTTGACAGAGAGGGAGGTACCGTTACGATCATATTCCAGATCGTCGGAGGTACTACGGGAAAGCTCTCTGAGAAAAATGAGGGCGATTTCATAGAAGATTTTGCAGGACCTCTCGGTACTCCGTCAAAGCTTGACGGTCTCGGAAAGGTTGCGGTCGTTGGCGGAGGAGTCGGATGCGCCATTGCATACCCTATCGCAAAGAAGCTTCATTCCATGGGTTGTGAGGTCCATTCCATAGCAGGCTTCAGATGTCGTGATCTTGTGATCCTTGCGGATGAATTTGCTGCTGTGTCCGATACATTAAAAATAATGACAGATGACGGAAGCTACGGAGAGTGTGGACTTGTCACCACAGCTCTTGAGTCACTTATAAATGAGGGCAATAAGTATGATGAGGTCATCGCTATCGGACCTCTCGTGATGATGAAATTCGTTTGTCAGCTGACGAAGAAGTACGGCATAAAGACTACAGTTTCAATGAATCCCATTATGATCGACGGTACGGGAATGTGCGGTGGCTGCAGACTCACTGTTGGCGGTGAGACCAAATTTGCCTGTGTTGACGGACCGGACTTTGACGGTCACCTTGTAGATTTCGACGAAGCTATGAAGCGTGGCTCCATGTATAAGGAGTTTGAGGCTCACGCCCGTGAGGATTCGTGTAACCTCTTTCGTAAGGAGAAATAATATGGCAGCAAACATGAGCCCAAAGAAAAATGAAATGCCTACACAGGCTCCCGAGGTACGTGCCCGTAATTTTGACGAGGTGGCACTTGGTTATGATGAGGCTACAGCCATCGATGAGGCAAAGAGATGCCTTAACTGTAAGAATATGCCATGTGTATCGGGATGTCCCGTGAAAATACATATTCCCGCATTTATCGCAAAGGTTGCTGAGGGGGATTTTGACGGTGCCTATGAGATAATCACCCGTACATCGTCTCTTCCCGCAGTGTGCGGACGAGTGTGTCCTCAGGAGCTTCAGTGCGAATCGAAGTGTGTCAGGGGGATCAAGGGTGAGCCTGTTGGTATCGGCAGACTTGAGAGATTTGTGGCGGACAGACACAACGCCAAGGCTGATGTCGTAGTGGATAAGCCTGAATCAAACGGTCACAGAGTGGCGGTGATAGGATCAGGTCCCTCCGGACTTACTTGTGCAGGTGATCTTGCGAAGAGGGGGTATTCCGTTACTGTTTTTGAGGCACTCCACGTTGCGGGAGGAGTTCTTGTGTACGGAATTCCCGAATTTCGTCTGCCAAAGTCTATCGTGGCACGTGAGATCGAGGGGCTGAAGGCTATGGGTGTGACGATCTCCACCAATATGATAATAGGAAAAACTCTCTCCATCGACGAGCTTCTTGAGGATGGCTTTGAGGCTGTGTTCATCGGCTCAGGTGCAGGACTTCCCAGATTTATGGGTATTCCCGGTGAGAATCTCAGGGGAGTGTACTCTGCAAATGAGTTCCTCACCCGAGTGAATCTTATGAAGGCATACCGTGAGGACAGTGCAACTCCTATCATGAGAGCAAAAAAAGTTGCTGTGGTCGGCGGCGGTAATGTGGCAATGGATGCCGCAAGAAGTGCTCTGAGACTTGGTGCCGAAAAGGTGTACATTGTATACAGACGCTCCGAATCCGAGCTTCCCGCAAGACGTGAGGAGGTCGAGCACGCCATGGAGGAGGGGATAGAGTTCCTATTCCTTACCAATCCCATAGAGATACTTGAAGGGGAGGATGGCTCTGTTTGCGGTATGAGATGTGAGGAGATGGAGCTTGGTGAGCCTGATGCCTCGGGACGCAGACGTGCTGTAGCAATCGAAGGCTCAGAGTTCGTGCTTGAGGTGGACTGTGCCGTTATGTCTATAGGAACATCCCCCAATCCTCTGATAAAGTCTACTACTGATGGACTTGAGACCCAAAAATGGGGTGGTATCATCGCTGATGAGGAGACCGGACTTACCTCAAGGACTGCAGTGTATGCAGGCGGAGATGCGGTAACCGGTGCGGCGACTGTTATTCTGGCAATGGGGGCGGGAAAAAATGCCGCTGAAGCTATTGATAAGTATATAATGAGCAAATAAGTTTTATCTTTTCTTATAAAAAACCGTCCTGTGGTGATATACCATAGGACGGTCGATCTTTTATTTTACAAAAAGTGCGGTGTAGAGCTGATCCATGGCTTTTCTGACAGCGGCGGGCTCGTTCAGCTCTTTGGTCTCAAGCACGTCTGCGATCCTGTCGCTTACGATTCCGAGCATGTTCTCAACATAAGCCTTTCCTTCTTCGGTAACGGAAACTCTTACGCTCCTGCGGTTATCCTCAGGTCTTGAACGCTCGATAAGTCCGTGTTTCTCAAGGAGAGTCAGGAGCTTTGAGAGCTGGGGCGTCTGCATGTTCATAAGAGCAGACATTTCATTTACGGTGTAGGGCTTTTCTGAAAAATAGATCTTAGTAAGTGCTCCGAATGCGTGGGAACCTACTGAGATATCGCCGTTTTCGCGAGTTTCATCTCTGTACGTATAGTATGTACGGAAAACAAACTCCGTTAGTTTTTTGGATACGGAAGCGGCATCTTTTTCTCTCATTTTTTATTGTCCTCCTTGTCCCGTACGGGAACATTATTTTCGGTTTTGTCGGTACGTCCGAGAATATAGTCTGTCGTCACTCCATAGAAATCTGCCAGTTTTATCAGAACATCCGTAGGAATATCTCTTTTTCCCGATTCATACCGTGAATAGCACACTTGAGAACAGTTGAGTAATTTTGCAATATCCTTTTGCAGAAGATCTCTGTCCTCACGCAAATCTCTTATCCGTCTGTATAACATAACGTCAGATGTCCTTTGCTGTACTTTTTATACCTATATTATATAGAATAGGTAATATCATTCTTTGCCATAAACCAATTTGGTATAATGTTTCTTTCCAAAACATCAACAGTTTACGTTTCGGTAATATTTTTTGTGCTTTTTCAACGAAATGGACCATTTGTACTTGACCAAAATCATTGTCAGGGGTATAATAAATATAAAGAAGTAATTATATTGTTAACTGTTATTGTTGCTTCTTTTTATTATGAAAACATGAGAGGGCTGGCTTTATGAAGGCTGTTGAAATAGTAAATATACTTTGTGACAAGGACTGCATAGCTGCAGAGGGAACTGTTGATAAATTCAAGATCGGTGATCCCGAAAGAGAGGTATCAAAGGTAGCGACCTGCTTTATTGCAACACCGGATGTGATACGTGCAGCATCTGCATGGGGTGCTGATCTTCTCATTACTCACGAGCCTACATATTACGACCATTTCGACAATATGCCGGACAGCGATATCGCAAAGATGAAGTACGAGCTTCTGAAGGAATGCGGAATTGCGATTTTTCGTTATCACGATCATCCTCACGCCGGTATCGTGGGACACGATCTCATCTCCGAGGGATTTGTGAAATCAATGGGATGGGAAGGCGAATTTGAGGATATACTCACATTTGTACTGAAGGAGGAGCTTACACCTGTTGAGATCCTTCGTCAGGTGAGAGATAAGCTTGGTGCTTACAACGGCCGTATCACGGGAGATCTGTGCCGTCCCACAAAGAGGGTCGCACTTCTTCTCGGTGCAAGAGGCGGCGAGTGGCAGGATTTCCTTCGCTCTGAGGATACATTTGTTGCCATCGGCGGTGAGGTCTGTGAATGGGCAGTTTGCGAGGCTGTGAGAGATGCAGCCCAGATGGGTATTCCCAAATCCGCCATCGTGCTCGGTCATTGCCTCAGCGAGCGTGACGGAATGAAATACATTACCGAGCTTCTGGAAAAAAGATTCACTGATGCAGAATTCAAGTATTTCGAGTGCGGTGACACCTTTGCCGAGCTGTAATTTTCCAACAATTATAGAAAGAGGAGCTATCAATGAAGATCCATGAATCTGCCGAAAACTATATTGAGACCATATATATGCTGGGACGCAGGCAGGGAGATGTAAGGTCTATAGATATTGCAAACGAGCTTGAATTCTCAAAGCCCAGTGTCAGCATCGCCATGAAGAACCTCAGAGAAAACGGATACATCGAGGTGGACTCTATGGGGTATATCTCTCTCACGCAGATTGGGCTTGAGATCGCAGAGAGGATGTACGAGAGACACACTCTCATTACGGATTTTCTTACGAGACTTGGAGTCGATCCGAAGATAGCTGCCGAGGATGCCTGCCGTATAGAGCACGTTATAAGTAATGAGAGCTTCAATGCAATCAAAGAATACGCAACGAAGATAAGCGGTAACTGACGTGAGACGTAAAGCACAGCGTGACACAAATCCGTATCCCTATTCGGATACGAACAAAAGATATCTGACCTTTGATTATTATCTTAGACACAGATTTAATAAAAAGTGCGCCAAGATCCCTCTTGACGCACATTTTTCCTGTCCGAACATTGACGGAACACGAGGAGTCGGAGGATGTATATACTGCCTTAACGGAAGTGCGGCGGTAACGGCTACGGCGTCATCTATTGAGGAGCAATATGCCGACGGAGTAGCCGCAGTCAGCAGGAAATGGACTGATTTCGGACTTATACCCTATCTTCAGTCCAACACCTGCACATATGATGAGCCTGACAGGCTTCGTCAGCTTTACGGGAAGTGTGCCGCACTTCCCGGTGCAGTGATGCTTGCAGTCGCTACACGTGCGGATTGCCTGTCGCCTAAGGTCATACAGGTGCTTCGTGAGGTGTCGGAGGAGATACCTCTTATAGTAGAGCTTGGACTTCAGACTTCAAATGATAAAACGGCGAGTATCATAAACAGATGTCACACCCGAAGAGAGTTTGAGGATGGATACGAGCGTCTCAGAGAGGCAGGCGGAGATATTTCCATCTGCGTACATATCATAAACGGACTTCCCGGAGAGGGTGTGGATGATATGCTTGAAACGGCAAGATTCACGGCATCTCTTAAACCTCACATGGTAAAGATACACCTTCTTCACGTGCTTAGGGGAACTGCACTCTTTGAAATGTATGATAGTGGTCTTTATGTACCTATGGAGCGTGACGAATATATTAGTACGGTTGTTCGCCAGATCGAGCTTATGCCGCCTGAAACAGTTATCGCAAGGCTGACAGGGGACGGCGTTTCTCGTGATCTTGCGGCTCCTGACTGGAGCAGACGTAAGATGAGCGTGCTCAATGACATCGATAAGATGCTTTTTGCGAAAGGAACGTATCAAGGTTCAGGCTTTTGTAGGTGAGAAATAACGTGTCAAATAAGAAAGACCTCATTGCATATTTATATATGCAATGAGGTCTTGTTCTGTCGTGGATTATTTTTTTAATTCCTCTTTGTATTCGCCACCGGTGTAGATGAGCCAGCTAAGGCCGATCATGCCGCCGCACAGGAGTGCTTCAAGCACGATAAACAGCGTTATGAGATAGTTGTCCGTAGCGATGAAGGACATAAAATTACCGTAAGTCACTATATAAACAATGATGGAAATAAGACAAAGCACTCCAACGATTATTGAAGAAACAAGCACAGGCTTTGACTCTGCGAGGAATCTCTTGGGGAAGGGTGCGGAATACTTTGATGAAGCAATATAGCTGTCAAGTATCTCACTTACGACCTTGCTCTGCAGCTTCACCGATGTGGAGAATACCGCAAGCTCACGGCGATGAGATCTCACCATCTTGTCAATATTGCGCTCAAGATATTTGCAAAGGAAGCTGTTTTTGCCACCGAAAAGGCGATTCTTGATCTCTGCGTGACGTCCGCTTTGTTCAGCCTGAACGCAGAGGATCAGCGCACATTTGAATACTCTCAGCTCCACCTGCTTTTCGGAGGGGCGTACTCTGTTCTCATCCTCGGAGGATTCAATTATGAGACGGAGCTTTTCTTCGATATTCTCTCCGTTTACATCCTCAAACTCAAGGTAGGAATCTATGAGTGCTGCAGCAGCAATAATGGGGAGATCTGTATCTGCACTTCCGAGAGGAATGCGGATGTTAAGCTTTTCTCTCAGAGATTCTCTTGCAGCTCCGGCTGTGAAGAACACAGAATCAAGCGCAGCGCCGTAGCGTCCGTCTGATACAGCATCCTCAGCAGCTGCGGCAAGAGTATCGATCTCAGCTTCCGTCATTGAATATCTCGCATCACTTCTCGCAGATGAAACTGCTCCTTTGTTCTTGACCTTGGAAGGCTTTTTCACAGATTTCTTGTTTTGCTGAGCAGGAACGGGAGTAGGTACAGGCGCAGGAGTAGGAGTAGGAGTAGGAGTAGGCTCAGGCACAATACTGTCGAGCTTTGTACTAAACAGTGAATTTATGAAAAGGTCGTCCTCCTCAGAGAGGATATCGTCTTCGTCGGAATTATTGTTTACTACGTAATAATCCTCAAAATCAGATGCGTCGTCGTTTTTTACCGCAGGAGCATTGTCCTGATTTACAGCAGGGATCTCGTCGGTGTTTGAGAATATATCCTTATCTTCTCTGTTCATTGTATTGCTCCTTTCTTACTGCTTACCGGAATGTTTTTTTACGATGCGGCGAACGATGGTGAATACCGCAACGAATACGGATATGATAACAAAAATACCCAAAATGAATGAAATGATTTCAAGAGGGGATGTGAATGCCTTTTTGTCGGTGAACATTTCATCACCGTTGTTTGTAAGCTCTGTTTCGCTTTCGGCATCGGTTTCGGTTGAAGTCTCGGATGACGATGATCCGGGCCTTTCTGTGTCCTTGGCGGATTCATCTGTATCCTTTGATTCATCCGATTCGTCAGGCTCATCGGGCTCGTCAGGCTTCTCGGGCTCGTCGGGCTCATCCACGGGAGGCTCGATGATAGCAGGAGGCTCAGAGGTTACAGGCTCCTCGGTGGGCTCGGGAGTTGTGATCGGCTCGGGAGTAGTGGTATCGGTAGGAGTAGTTTCCGTAATATCGTCGGGGGGAGTGGTCTCCGTAGTACTCTCCGTGGTAGTATCCTCTGGAGTGGTAGTATCCTCGGGAGTGGTGGTATCCTCGGTGGTAGTTTCGGTCGAAACAGTATCCGTAGGGATGGGATCAATTGACGGGAGATCGTTTTCCACAGTGACCGGATCCTCATCAGTGAAAGCGGGAACGGCGGCAATAAAAGATGTCGCGATAAGTAATAGCAATGTCAGCAAAGCTGAAGTCAGTCGGCGCATTGAGTACCTCCGTTAGGGTTATCGTTCATAAATTGGTATACATTACATAATACCTCTTTACATTATATCATATCCTTCACACGATTTCCATACTATATTGAAAAATTCACAAATACTGTATGTTATACTCCATGCAAATGGCGAGACTTGATAAATCACATCATATGTGATATAATAAATAGATAGTATTATATTGCCTGTTGGCTGAGGAGTATTAAATGAAGCTTGCTGAAAGATTTCTGCCGGTGACACCGGAGGAGGTACACGACCTGGGGCGTGACGTACCCGATTTTGTATATGTATGCGGTGACGCATACGTAGATCATCCTTCCTTTGGTGCCGCACTTATCTGCCGTGTCCTTGAGGATGCGGGTTTTGTCGTTGCCATGCTCCCTCAGCCGAAATGGCAGGATACGGCGGATTTCATGAGATTCGGAAGACCTAGACTGGGATTCCTCGTATCCTCCGGAAATATCGACTCAATGGTGGCTCACTATACTGCCGCAAAGCGCCGCAGAAATGACGATTACTATTCACCCGGCGGAAAATCCGGATACCGCCCGGACAGGGCGCTCATCGTATACTGCAACCGCATCCGTGAGGCGTATGGGGATATACCCATCATAATCGGTGGACTTGAGGCATCACTTCGCCGCTTTGCCCACTACGATTATTGGGACAATAAGGTGCGTCGAAGCATTCTTGTGGACAGCCGTGCGGATATCCTCTCCTACGGAATGGGTGAAAAATCAATCCTACGTATCGCAGAGCTTCTTGATCGCGGTGTCCCTGTGAAAAAGATCCATGACGTAAGAGGTACGGCGTATCTCTGTAAGGCCGGAGAAAAGGTGCATTTTAAGGCGGCGAGCCTGCGTGAGGATGGGACTCCCGACGGATATGATTACGATATCCTCAAAACGGACAAAAAAGCATATGCCCGTGCATTTGCTCTCCAGTACGAGAACAATGACGGAATATGCGGTGATCTTCTTGCGGAATATTACGGGGACAGGATGCTCGTACAAAATCCTCCCATGCCCCCTCTTGAAAGAGAGGAGCTTGACCGCATCTATGCGATCCCTTTTATGCGCACATATCACCCCATGTACGAGAAGGATGGCGGCGTACCTGCGATCACCGAGGTGAAATTCTCCATCACCCACAACCGTGGGTGCTTCGGCGGATGCAATTTCTGTGCGCTTGCCTTCCACCAGGGAAGAAGCGTCAGAAGCCGCAGTATCGAATCGGTGAAGGAAGAGGCGAGACTTCTCACCACTCTTCCCGATTTCAAGGGATATATCCACGATATAGGAGGGCCCACGGCGAATTTCAGACTTCCCGCCTGCGAAAAACAACTGAAAAGCGGCGTCTGCAAGAAAAAACGTTGCCTCGTTCCCGAGCCCTGCAAAAATCTTCGTGCAGATCACAAGGAATACATCCGCCTTCTTCGTGAGGTGGAATCTCTTGACGGAGTGAAAAAAGTGTTCATTCGCTCAGGCATACGCTTTGATTATCTCATGTGCGACAAGGATCCCGCATTTTTCAAAAAGCTCGTCCGAGATCATGTAAGCGGTCAGCTCAAGGTGGCCCCCGAGCATTGCTCATCCCGTGTGCTTTCCCACATGGGTAAGCCCGATATCTCGGTTTACGACAGATTCCGTGAAAAATTTTTCGAATACTCCGCTGAGTGCGGACTTGAGCAATATCTTGTGCCGTATCTGATGTCAAGTCATCCCGGTTCTACTCTTGAGGATGCTGTGGAGCTTGCGCTGTACACAAAGAGGATCGGACTTGCACCCGAACAGGTGCAGGATTTTTACCCCACACCGGGTACGGCATCCACGGTAATGTATTATACGGGACTTGATCCCTTTTCCATGAAAGAAGTCTACACTCCAACAGATTTCCGTGAAAAACAGCTTCAACGTGCACTCCTTCAGTACCGCAAGCCACAGATGAGGCAGATGGTCAGGGAGGCTCTTATGAAATGCGGCAGGGAGGA
Source organism: Oscillospiraceae bacterium (assembly GCA_015065335.1). GTDB lineage: Bacteria > Bacillota > Clostridia > Oscillospirales > CAG-272 > UMGS1312. Next base: position 10,910 of record SVQM01000028.1, read on the forward strand.
TCTCATAGGAGGAAGGGATTCGCTCATAGCTCCATCAAAGCCAAAAGCTTCGGGAAAAGGCACTAAAAAGCCTCAGAATACCGAGAAAAAAGGACGCGCAGGCAGTCGTTCACAGGCGAAGCAGCCTGCGAAAAAGCACGGCGATACAGGGAAAAGATCCGCAATCTCCGCAAAGGGGAAAAACGGTACAAAGAAAAAACATCGGTGATTTGATAATTGTGAATGAGTTAAATGATTTTATGGATAATGCATAAATTACGGGAAATTGAGGGAAATGCTTAAAAGGTGTATTTTTCGACACTCCTGTTCAAACAGCCTGTTCAAAACTCTGTTCAAATTGTTCAAAAACTCAGCAAATCAAGGGATATTCGAGGTGCGAACACACATTCACCTGTTGAAAACTCAGCAGGCAGGAAAATTTTTGACACAAATATCAAGAGAACGATGTAGAAAATGAGAAATTTTGGGATTTACTCTTGACAAAAAAATGCACAAATCTCCAAGGCTTGACAATGTATGTCTTGCAAATCGGCATATGTACATAAAATATGCATAAGCACGGGGATTTATGACTAATATAAATCATTGGAGACGGGGCTTTTACAGCCTGATTTAAAAAATGATACTTAGAAAAAAGCTTACTCCCGACAAGATGGTAAAAGGCTTTGCGGAGGTCACACCTGAGCTTTGCCGTGAAATGGGTATTTCGGGACTTATCTGCGACATAGATAACACTCTTGCTACATATGATGATGATGATATGCCTGCGGCGGTGGAGAAATGGATCACCGTAATGAAAGGATCGGGCATTGGTGTTGCATTTGTATCAAACAACACTGCTGCCAGAGTTGAACGATTCATCGGCGGCAGGGATATAAAGGGATTCCCCGATGCGCACAAGCCCGGCACAAAATACTTCAAGGCGGCGGCTGAGGCTATCGGATGCAAGGACGGCGGTGCCGCCGTGCTTGGCGATCAGCTTCTCACAGATGCTCTTGCGGCTCACAGAGCAGGACTTCCCGCAATAATCGTTCCTCCCATCAAAGACAGGACCGGGGCATTCTTCCGCTTCAAAAGATGGCTTGAGAGACCTTACATACGGAGATACCTCAAAAATGATCCCGACACGGGTATCATGGGTACCGTATGGCAGAAATGAGGGATACCATGTACAAAACACTTTCGGACATACAGGCATCTATGGCAAAAGAGGGGATCGACCACATCTGGGTATCATCCCCTGAGAATCACAGATACAGCACAGGCTTCGGCAATCCCGACGGTCGTGTGATCATCGGTATGGACGAGGCTGTGATGCTTGCCGATTTCAGATATTTCGAGGAAGCAGCTCGTGTTGCGCCCGAGGGAGTACGTGCCGTACAGCCCGAGGGACGGTTTATCTCGGGATATGTGAAAGAGTATTTTTCGGACAGGGGCAAGGTTCGGATCGGGTACGAGGAAGGACATCTGACCTGCGCCGAATTCGATGCACTGAAGGCGGCTGTGCCCGAGGCGGAATTTGTTCCTGCGGGAAAGATTTTCTCACGCCTCAGGCAAATAAAAACGCCCGAGGAGATCGGGCGTATAAAAGAGGCTCAGCGGATCACCGATGCGGCATTTTCCCATATTCTCACGGTGCTTTCGGGAAATATGACGGAGCTTGACGTGGTGGCGGAGCTTGAGTACTATATGAAGAAAAACGGAGCTGATGCCATCAGCTTTGATACTATTGCCGTATCCGGCAAAAATTCCTCATCTCCTCACAAGACTCCCGAAAACAGACGACTTGAGCCGGGATTTCTCACTATGGATTTCGGAGCCATGGTGGATGGGTATCACGCAGATATGACAAGGACTGTGGTTATCGGACGTGCTGACTCTGAGATGCGTCGTGTTTATGAGACTGTGCTTCGGGCACAGGAGGCTGTGCTTGACGTGATATCCGAAGGTATGAAGAATCACGAAATGGATAGGATCGCCAGAGACATTATCGACGGTGCAGGATATAAGGGTATGTTTGGACATTCTCTCGGCCACGGAGTAGGACTTGAGATACACGAGGATCCCGGGCTGTACACAAGAGATGACGGGCTTGTGCTGACTGCGGGAAATGTGGTCACGGTAGAGCCGGGCATTTACATTTCCGGGATGTACGGTTGCCGCATCGAGGATATGGTGGTAATAACTCCGGGAGGTGCCGAGGATATTACATTATCTTCCAAGGAGCTTATAGAGATATAAGCTTTCACGATGCTTTAATGCTATCGGAATATTTGCAGAAGAAAAACAGGAGGGTAAGCCCTCCTGTTTTACATTATTCGTCATCATCCTTGTCCTCGTCCTCGTCATCATCCTTTTCGGGCATATGCACCGTTACTACGGACTCAACGAGCTTGTGATCGAGGATCTTTTTTACACTGACGGACAGATTACCGATCTCGATGTCAAATGTTTCGCCGTCGTCGGGAATTTCTGCAAGAGAACCGAACACAAGTCCACCGAAGGTATCTATATCCGTATCCTCTTCTTCGATCTCTATGGGTGTACCGATCGCCTCGACTACATCGTCAAGAGAAGCACTTCCTCGGATCATCCATACATTATCCTCAATATGTACGATCTCTTCCTCGATCTCGGCGTTATGGTCATCCTCAAGATCGCCCACGATTTGCTCCAGAAGATCATTCATGGTGAGGATACCTACAGTTCCGCCGTAATCGTCAAGGACGACTGCAAAGTGGTTACGGCTGGACTGCATCTTGCGGAAGATAACATCCGCATGAGTATTTTGTGACACAAAATAAGGGGGACGTACCGCTTCCTTCATAATGCGATCTTTGGTTATGGGCTCATCCATGCGAAAATACGCCTTTGCGTTTAGGATACCGATGATATCGTCAACGCTCTCGCCACACACGGGGTAGAGCGACCGACGGCTGTCATTTATGGTGTTATCCCACTCTGCAAGACTGTCCTCCATCCACAGAAGATCGATCTCGGTACGGTGAGTACATATTTCCTCGGCGGAGATGTTATCGAACTCAAAGATGTTCTGTATCATCTCTTTTTCTTCTTCGTCGATGGTTCCTGCATCACTTCCGGCATCTACCATCATTCGTATCTCTTCCTCGGTCACATCCTCGTCATCGGCATTCGGATCAATGCCGAAAAGTCTGAGTATGAGGTTTGTGGAGGCGGTGAGTACCCATACGATAGGTGCAAACAACTTTGAGATAAAGCTTATCATCGATGCCATGCCGAGAGCGAGCTTTTCAGAGTGCTTTTGCGCAAGTCTCTTAGGCACGAGCTCTCCGAAAACGAGAGTGAAATAAGAGAGCACAAGGGTAATAAGCACAACGGCGATTGTATTTATAGTGTCCTTTGATATAGGCGGATTCTCACCGAATGCATCGACGATGATGCCGGCGAAGTTATCCGCAGCGAACGCACTTCCCAAAAAACCGGAAAGGGTTATCGCTACCTGTATAGTAGCAAGGAATCTTGCAGGCTGACTTGTCAGCTTTTGCAGCTTTGAGGCACGTTTGTCTCCGTTTTCGGCAAGGCGTGCAAGCTTTGTCTCATTCATAGATATCACTGCGATCTCGGCGCAGGCAAAAACTGCATTGAGAGCAATAAGGATTATCTGTAGAATTATCTGCCATAATATATGGTCGTCCAAGGTAGTATCTCCTTTTTATTCTTACTTTTTATTTGCTTCTCGGATGAGGTCAAAGAGTTTAGTATCAATTCGGAGCATCCTCTGTATCGGTTTTCTCGAGAGCCTTTGCTGCCTCTCTTTTTGCAACGAATTCTTTTGCAAGGCAGTAGAGGACTGCACAGACGGGAACACTGAGGAGCATTCCCACCGCACCGAAAAGACTTCCGCCTACCGTTACGGCACAGAGTACCCAGATTCCGGGAAGGCCAACGGAATTTCCCATGATGCGGGGATAGATGACATTGTTATCTATCTGCTGGATTATCACGATATACACGACAAAGCCGATGGCTTTGATGGGACTGACGAAGAATATCATGAGAGCGCCGAAGCCTGTACCGATAAGGGCACCGAATACGGGAATGAGTGCTGTGATGGATATGGTCGCTGATACCATTATTGCGTAAGGCATTCTGAAAATGAGCATTCCGATATAACACCACAGACCGATCAGCACTGCCTCAGTAAGCTGTCCCGTGATGAAGCCCGTGAAAATATCGCCCGACATATGAAATACATGGCTGATCTTTTCGTAGATCTTTTTAGGAAGCATCGCATTGAGAAGACGTGAGAATTGACGTCCGAGCCTTTCCTTGGATCCGAGAATATACAGTGACAGCGCAAATCCCACAACGAAATTGAACACACCGCCGACTACTTCGGAGGTGATGTCGATCGTGGTCACGATAACGGTGCTGCCCGTATCGGATATACCGGAGAGAAGACTCTTTGAGATGGAGTTCCAGTCGATCTCTTCAAAGAATTTTGTCACATCAATGGGAAGATTAAGCTTCTCTACCCATCCCTTGGCATTTTCGATAAGCTGTTCCGCATGCTTTGGAAGTGTCTGCAGCATGCTCACCGCAGTGTTCTTCACCTCGGGGAGGATGAGACCTATCACGAGAGCGATTATGCCGATGAGCAGCAGAACGCTAAGCGTCAGGCAAATACCTCGACGGATCTTCGGCCAGACTTTCCCGCCTCTTTGATTGAGACGGCGAAAGACCTTGTTCTCGAAAAATCGCAGGGGAAGATTTATTACAAATGCAAGGACTATGCCTATAAAAATAGGAGCAAGGATCTGTCCGAGATATGATATCCACAGAGACAGAAGATCCGTATTCTGAAGCACGGTGTAAAACAGTATAGCCGAAAATATGATGAGAACTGTTTTAAGAGTGCTTTTTTTGTTTTTATCCATAATAAACAGATCTAAGAGATCACTTATCCTCCTTCTTCTTTATGGAACCGAGAAGATATATCGCACCGATGATTACGAGAGTTACAAAGAAAATACCGAGCATTCCTTTACCCATGATGGGCAGAGTATCCACAAAAGCATCAAATCCGGGTTCCTTCGCAGTGGTCTGTGCCGCAGTGGTTTCGATCGCATCCTCTGCCATGCTCTCAACTGCATCCGCTGCGATCGACTCAGCAGTGGTTTCTGTTTCTTTTGTGATTTTGCTTGTTTCTTTTTTCATGATGCATCCACCACCTTACATTACAAAATTAAGTATCAGACCGCCGGCAATTACAGATGCGATCTGACCCGACACGTTTGCACCGATGGAATGCATGAGAAGGAAATTCTGATTATCCTCGGCAAGTCCCATTTTGTGAACGACTCTTGCAGACATGGGGAATGCAGAGATTCCCGCTGCACCGATCATGGGATTGATCTTTTTCTTTGAGAAAAGATTGAGGAGTTTCGCAAACATAACGCCACCAACGGTGTCGAAGATAAATGCCACAAGTCCCAGTCCGAGAATAAGGAGCGTCTGGGGCTGGAGGAACTCATCCGCCTGCATCCTTGCGGCAACGGTGATACCGAGAAGAATGGTCACGAGATTTGCAAGAACGTTCTGCGCAGTCTCGGAAAGAGAGCCGAGCACACCGCACTCACGGATGAGGTTGCCGAACATGAGGAATCCCACGAGAGCAACGGACTTAGGGGATACAAGACCCGTGATCGCAGTAATAACGATGGGGAACATGATCCTTGTGAGCTTTGAAACGTTCTTCTGCTCATAAGGCATGCGGATAAGACGTTCCTTTTTGGTGGTGATGAGCCTTATCACAGGGGGCTGAACGATAGGCACAAGTGCCATATATGAATATGCCGCAACGATTATTGCGCCGATGTATTCTGATTTCAGTACGTTTGCAACGTAGATCGAGGTGGGGCCGTCAGCCGCACCGATGATGGCGATTGAAGCCGCATCCTTCAGATCGAAGAAGAAGGACGCCATGCTGAGAGTGAAGAAGATGCCGAACTGAGCCGCCGCACCGAAAAGCATGAGCTTAGGATTTGACAGCACGGGACCGAAGTCGATCATTGCGCCGATTCCGATGAAAAGCAGCAGGGGAAATAGCTCATTTGCGATACCCATATCGAACAGCTCGCTGATGATGCCTCGTTCCACCTCGCCTGCGGCGTTCACCTGATCCACCGCACCCGAAAAGGGCAGATTTACAAGGATCGCACCGAATCCCATGGGAAGGAGCAGAGTAGGCTCCATGTCCTTTTTTACCGCAAGGAAAATGAGTATTCCGCCGATGAGCCACATGACGGGCATTTTCCAGTCGAGATTCAAAAGATTGCCGAAAAGTTCTTCCAAAGCCAATGCCTCCGTTTGCATGAAGTTATACGTAATCAGTATTATTGTAGCACAAAGCATACCAGCTTGTCAACATTTCGGAGGATGAATTATATATTGATATTTTTTAATGAATGTTTGTGAAAATATTGCAAACGGAGAGAAGATTTGGTAAAATAAAATTACCACACAAATTGAATAATCAGTTTTGCGTCAAGTAGGTGAAGGCACACATTTTTTTCTTTGGTAAAAATGTATGCTCTGTTTCGTGTGCTTTGCTTTTTGGTGCAAAACTGCGAATTCAATTTGTGTGGTAGCAATGGGAGCTATTCGTTTTTCGGTGTGTGTAGCTTTTGTTGCACACACTTTTTTATTTGGAGGAAGAAACAAAATGAAACCGAAGAAGATTTTGGCGGCGATGCTTGCCGTGGTGATGATCGTCATGACATTTCCCATGTCGGTTGTTGCGGACACAGACGGGTATTACACCTATACTGTGTCAAGCGGTCAAGCAACCATTACGGAAGTTGATACCGCTGTAAGCGGAGATGTGGTGATCCCCGATACCATTGGCAGATACCCGGTAACGGCGATCGGTGACAATGCGTTTTTTGACTGCGTAAATATGACGAGCGTGACCGTCCCCGATACCGTGCTTACTATTGGTGACTGTGCATTTTACAGATGTACGGGACTTGAAAAAGTTACTCTTGCCGAAGGAGTAACAAGCATCGGAACATTTGCATTTTATAAGTGTACAAATCTTAAAACTATAGTTATCTCCGACAGTGTGACTACATTTGGAGATACACCGTTCTTCAACTGTCCGAATCTGACGATCTATTGTAATGAGGGATCATATGCGGAGACATATGCTGCAGAAAACGGTATAAGCTGCGTGGCATATTCCCCTATTGAAGATTTCGTTATCGAGGACGGTGTTATTACCGATTACGTAGGTGCCGGCGGCGATGTTGTGATCCCGCACGGAGTGACGAGCATTGGTTATGAGGCATTCCGCTCCTGCACAAGCCTGACGAGCGTGACAATCCCGGACAGCGTGACGAGCATTGGTAGCTATGCATTCTCCAACTGCACAAGCCTTGCGAGCATAACCATCCCGGACAGCGTGACGAGTATTGGTGATTATGCATTCTCCTACTGCACAAGCCTGACAAGCGTGACGATTCCCGATAGCGTAACCAGCATTGGTAGTGGTGCATTCAACAAATGTAGCAGCCTCACAGAAGTACACATCACAGATATAGCAGCGTGGTGCGGAATCAGCTTTAGTAATTTTCCTTCCAATCCGCTGTACTATGCAAAAAATCTGTACCTTAATGGAGAGCTTGTGGCTGAGCTTGTTATCCCCGACAGTGTGACGAGCATTGGTGATTTGGCATTCTTCGGCTGCACAAGCCTTACGAGCGTGACTATCGGCAACAGCGTGACGAGCATTGGTCGTACTGCATTCTACAACTGCACAAGCCTTACGAGCGTGACTATCCCAGACAGCGTGACGAGCATTGGTGATAATGCATTCAATTCCTGCAGCAGCCTCACAAGCGTGACAATCCCCGATAGCGTAACGAGCATTGAGGATTATGCTTTCTACAAATGCACAAGCCTTACGAGCGTGACGATTCCCGATAGCGTAACCAGCATTGGTAGTGGTGCATTCGCCTATTGCCCCAAACTTACAATATATTGTCACGTCGGATCATATGCGGAGACATATGCCTCCGAAAATTCATTAAACTACGTAGCAACATCCCCTATTGAAGATTTCGTTATCGTAGATGGTGTTCTAACCGATTACGTAGGTGCCGGCGGCAAGGTTTTGATTCCCGACGGTGTGACGAAGATTGGTAGGAGTGCATTTGAGGGCTGTAAAAGCTTGACGAGCGTGACGATCCCGGACAGCGTGTGGAGCATTGGTGATTATGCATTCCGCTACTGCGACAGCCTGACGAGTGTGACTTTCAACAACGGCTTGTTGTACTTTAATAATTATTCATTCGAATCTTGTAGCAGTTTGACGAGTGTAGATATTCCCGATAGCGTGTTGAGTATCTATAGTAATACGTTCGATAAATGCACAAGCCTGACAGATATAAATGTATCGGACGATAATAAGAAATACATGTCTATCAATGGAGTATTATTTTCAAAAGACGGAAAAACATTGGTTCAGTATCCTATTGGCAAAACTGACACCACCTATTCTATTCCTGACAGCGTGACGAGCATTGGTTGGAATGCATTCGCTTACTGTAGTGACCTTACGAGTGTGGATATTCCTGACAGCGTGACGAGCATTGGAAATAGTGTATTCTACAACTGCACAAGCCTTACGAGTGTGACAATTCCGGACAGCGTGACGAGCATTGATGATAGTGCATTCGCCAACTGCACAAGCCTTACGAGTGTGACAATTCCGGACAGCGTGACGAGCATTGATGATAGTGCATTCTACAACTGCAAAAACCTCAAAGAAGTACATATCACCGACATTGCGGCATGGTGCGGTATTAGTTTTGAGTATTCTGATTCCAATCCGCTGTACTATGCAAAGAATCTGTATCTTAATGGTAAGCTTGTAACGGAGGTTGTCATACCGGACGGCGTGACGAGCATTGGTAGTTATGCATTCGAATACTGCACAAGCCTTACGAGCGTGACAATTCCGGACAGCGTGACGAGCATTGGTGAGGATGCATTCTACAACTGCACAAGCCTTGAGAGTGTAACAATTCCGAACAGCGTGACAACGATTGCTTATAGGACATTCTACAATTGCACAAGCCTTACGAGCGTGACGATCCCTGGCAGCGTGACGAGCATTGGTGATTCTGCATTCCGTAACTGCACAAGCCTGACGAGCGTGACGATCCCGGACAGCGTGACGAGTATTGGTTGGAATGCATTCTACAACTGCACAAGCCTTGCGAGCGTGACGATCCCGGACAGCGTGACGAGTATTGGTTGGAATGCATTCGAATACTGCACAAGCCTTACAAGCGTGACAATCCCGGACAGCGTGACGAGCATTGGTGATAGTGCATTCTACTACTGCACAAGCCTTACAAGCATGACAATCCCGAACAGCGTGACGAGCATTGGTAATTATGCATTCTCCGACTGTACAAGCCTGACAAGCGTGACTATCCCTGACAGCGTGACGAGCATTGGTTATGATGCATTCTGGGGATGCTCCAAACTCACTATGTACTGCTACTCCGGTTCTTACGCAGAAACCTACGCCATTGAAAACAGTCTCAAATACATTCTTCTCCCCGAGGGTGAGGATTTCATATTTGATCTTACCGTGCTTGTGGGCTACACAGGCTCCGGCGGTGACGTTATCATCCCCGAAGGTGTTACCTCCATCGGCACACAGGCGTTTGCGCTCAACAACAACATCACCTCCGTGACCATCCCCGAGGGTGTCACCGAGATCGGTGAAGGAGCATTCGTGTTCTGTAAGAATCTTGAGGCCGTGAGCCTTCCCTCAACTCTTGAGACCATCGATAACGGTGCTTTCGCATTCTGCTATGCACTGACCGACATTGAGCTTCCCGAGTCCGTGACCGAGCTTGGAACGGGTGCCTTCAGCGGCTGTACTTCTCTCGGCGAAATGTATATATATGATAGCATCGAGACTATCGGTGAGGATGCATTCGACGGATGTACAGAGCTGACGCTCAGATTCTATGACACTGCTCCCATGGCGGCTTATGCCGAGGAGAACGGTGTGAACTATCGCCTGATCCTTTGCGGTGATGTCGACGACAACGGCGTTGTTAATTCCTCCGATGTGACAATCCTCGGACGAAATCTTGCCGGTGCAGACGTTTCCACCGAGTATGGTGCGGACTACAACCGTGACGGTAAGGTCAATGCGTCTGACCTAACAGTTCTCCGCCGACTGATCTCCGGAGCAAACGTTTAATATTACATAAATATAATGAAGAAAACCGTCTCACAGCAAAATGCTGTGAGACGGTTTTTGCAGAATTGAAAAAATCGAAAACAGAAAATCGATAATATTGAGGTTCTTGATAGATAATATACAATATATAGTGTGGGGCGATCGGGAAAGAAAAATAATAGAAAAAATTCAATTTTTTTTGAAAAAAGGTATTGACAAATAAAAGAGGCAGTGATATAATGTATAGGCTGTCGACGAGACAGGGTGTTCCTTGAAAATTGAACAATGACGAAATGTACAGACTCCGAAAAATTCTTTTGAATTTAATGAGAAGCTCTAGAAAAACAATAAGAGCGGACAAACGCTGATGTTGTGTCACTCTAACGAGTGATGTAATATACAAACAATCAGAGAGTTTGATCCTGGCTCAGGATGAACGCTGGCGGCGTGCCTAACACATTCAAGTCGAACGGACTTACTGGAATTAATCCTTCGGGAAGCGTTTTAGTAAGTTAGTGGCGGACGGGTGAGTAACGCGTGAGCAACCTGCCTGTGTGAGGGGAATAACGGCTGGAAACGGTCGCTAATACCGCATAACGTATTGAGATCGCATGTTCTTGATACCAAAGATTTATCGCACACAGATGGGCTCGCGTTGGATTAGATAGTTGGTGAGGTAACGGCTTACCAAGTCTGCGATCCATAGCCGGACTGAGAGGTTGAACGGCCACATTGGAACTGAGAAACGGTCCAGACTCCTACGGGAGGCAGCAGTGGGGAATATTGGGCAA
>SVQM01000029.1 GCA_015065335.1 Oscillospiraceae bacterium
TCAGACCATCAATCTCTTGAACGGTCACGACGTGGATGCCGCAAAGGTGCCCTGCGGTGAGATCCAATCCCACGTTCTGCTCGGTCTTAATCCCGGGCTGATCAACGCTTCGGGTTATTCCTGGACGGCGGATTACGTTACGGTGACCGGGGATCTGTGCGCTGATTTGCTCAGCAACATCGCATCCGAACAGCGTGCGAAGGTGGTTTACGAATACCTTTACCGCCAGATCAACGATAAAAAGGTGCGAGAAACCATTGATTTTCTCTTGAACCGTGAGGAGGCACACAACCAAATGTTCCGTGATGCCTTTAACAAGGTTCAAAATTCCGGTTCTAACCGTGATTTCGGCACCACCAAAGCTGCAAAGATGTATTTTTCCATGTCTGACCCCGGCCCCAACGCATTCGCCACGGGTGATACCAAGCCTGTTTCCTTTGAGTGATAACAAAAAGCCGCTGAGGAATCGTTTGATTCTTCAGCGGCAATTTTTATCTTTCCAATATCACAACAGTTCGGTATATTGGAATTTATTAGACGGTAAAAGAATAGACATCGCCAATTAACTTGATATCTCCATTATCTACAAGTATCGCACCCTTTTTTAATGCGGTAGCATATACTCTTTTACCTCGTTCAGCAAGAACGCGTTGAATTGCTTCATTTTGTACGGGAGTATTCTCATAGTGGACTTGTAAATAGAAATCATCAAGATATGAAAGGCCTTTATAATAATTAAATGTGGGATAATCCGCGTCAGGTGCCAAATGGTATTCCGCAAGTTGAATAACTGCACCCGCACTATCTCCCATGATAATACCGTCATGTTGCATAAAAATGTCATATAAATCAAACTCCATGATTCTATCAAGCATTTTATCCGGTAATCCGCCTAAAAAATAAATTATATCTGCCATTTTAACTTTCTGAGTTGCAGATTCTTTGGTGTCTGCAAAATAGTTAATAAAAGAAATGTTTTTTTCTTGTATACCATAATGGGTAAATCTATCAACAATTCCATGATAAAAAGAACCTTGCTCTTTTCCATAGAAGGAATCCCAATCCAATAAACATTTTACACGATTATCTCTAAAAGAAAAGGCAACTACCGCTACAGAATGATACGGTTTTATGTAATTTTTTAATTCGCTTGACATCCAAGGAGCATCTATATCGAATACGCTTTCTAAAAGAATATTGATCATTTTAATCTTGCCTCCAAATTTTCTTCAAATTATTTTACAAATTCTTATTTATCGGTGAGATTATTATATCATTTTTCGCGTCTTTTCTCAATCCCTTTTTCTTTGTTTACTGCGGTGCATACGAGCAGGTTGCAATATCGCCGGTTTTGTGGTACAATTGCCATACGGTGAAAGCCGAATTTATTTTTTGGAGAATGCTGTTTGAAAAGAAACAACGCCTTGGAGATTGTATTGTAAACGAGAGGTCCCGCAATACATCTCGCGATCCTCTCGTATTTTGAGCGTCAACATATATGAAAGGATTTAAAAATGGAAAATTTGACGATACGTTTAGAGACAGAAAAAGACTATAGAGCCGTAGAAGAACTGACCCGTGAGGCGTTTTGGAACGTCTACAAGCCCGGTGCGGATGAGCACTATTTTGTGCATATGATGCGAAATCACCCCGATTTCATCCCCGAGCTTGCCTTTGTGCTTGAGAAGGACGGCGAAATCGCAGGAAACATCATGTACACAAAGGCTTGGCTTTCGGACGAAGAAGGAAACCGCAAGGAGATCCTTTCCTTCGGACCGCTTTGCGTTGCGCCCAAATTCCAAAGGCAGAAGCTCGGAAAACTACTTATCGAGCATTCCTTTGAGGCGGCTCGCAAGATGGGCTACGACGCAAGCATCATATTCGGCAATCCGGGCAACTACGTCAGCCGTGGGTTTGTGAGCTGCAAAAAGAAGAACGTGAGCTTTGTGGTAGATGGAAATTTTCCGACCGCACTTCTCGTTTGCGAGCTGACTCCGAACGCACTTGACGGCAAGAAATGGATGTATATCCCCTCTACTGCCGCAGACTGCTGTGAGGACGTTGCCGCTGTCGAAGCATTTGATGCGACTTTTCCACCAAAGGAAAAGAAGTGGATGCCGAGTCAAGAGGAATTCTACATCTACAGTCATTCTTCGGTAGTCAGATAAACGTAAAAGCCGCTGAGGTGGAAAGATCCATCTCAGCGGCAATTTTTATCTCTTTTTATAAATAACAAGTTCGGGATTTTCACCGTTTGTTTCGTAGGTACATATAAGTATAAAATCCATGTTGGCGACGACGCCGAAGCATCGTTCACCGCCGAATTCACATTCGAGCTGATTGCCGAGATATGTTGCATTATCATCAAGAAATTTAACGTTCTTCCCGTTAGGAAGACGGTATTCCAGATTGACGTAACCGCCCACAAGAGCATTGAGTTTTTCAACCTTCGGCATTCCTTCCACACCAAGGGCGTTGATCTCTTCGATCAGTTTACACTTGAATTCTTCAAACTTTCCGTCGTCTAGGTTTTTATATTTCTTCCAATAGTCGAGCCTCGGGAGCATTTCTTTCAGATATGCACGGACCTGCTCCGAGGGGAAGGCTTCGCTTGTCATATTCTTTACGCAGACCTCGATCAGCTCGTCCATATCATGATACATATACTCGCCGTCGGCATAACACCACTTGCAATAGTCTTCATTGAAGACCCCATCCTTTTCTTTACTGATACTGCTATCCTCCAACGGCATACCGCAGCATTGACAGATCAGCTCTCTCGGAGAGCCGAGGATTGTATTGATCGAAACATCAAAAAGCTTTGAAAGAAGCTTGAGCGTTTCTGTGTTGGGTACGGTTTCGCCGTTTTCCCAACGGCTGACCGCCTGACGGGTGACAAACACCTTTTCGGCAAGCTCCTCCTGGGAGAGTCCGTTTTTCGTTCTGAGGTCACGAACAATATCTTTTGTTTCCATACGATTACCACCTTTGTTTACTGTAGTTATATTATAACATATTGCGGCGTGAATCACAAGCAACGCACTGTTGCTCTCACACCTTTTTCTTCGTCTGCTACGGGGTAATTTTTGAATACATCATATCGAACAAGCTATACATAATACATTGAAAGCACAATAATTTATAGTATAATATTGATGAAATAAGGCGCTTTTATGTCCGAAAACAAACTACTTGACTTATCAATATTATTCAATGCACTGGGTATGCCATCATAGAGTCGAACTCAGAGTGCCCGGGCCGGTTATTTCCGGCTAAAATTACGCTTTGTCGTTTGACATACATCAGTATGCCTGCACTCCAAAACGAAATTTTATCTCGAAACTACCTCGACCGGGGAAGTTTGAAATAGTAATTTTTGTTCTGAGAGAGGGATGCGAACGATGGTATATTAGTATATTTCAAGTGAGCAGCCCGAAGCTCAGGGCGAAAAGGACATTTCAAACCACTCTGAGTTCGACTCTATGATGGCATACTAACAAGCGGTAACTGGGCATGTCTGATAGTTATTCCGGTCGGATGTCCCCTTTCCCTATTGATATGTTTTTGTTCAGAATGATCTTCAACAGCAAACAGTGATCGGGCTTTACTGCAAAAATCCGATTTCGCTGTTTTCCAAAGTAAAGTTTTCTCTTTTTAAAGATCATTTATATTTTTATTGAAGTGATCGTTTGATTTATATTTCACTTTTCGATTAAAGCTCTTGACATTTATGCATGAATGGACTATAATTTATGCATAAATATTTATCTTTGGAGGTAAATCATGAAATTCACAAAAATTCTGGCTCTCCTTCTTGCAGCTATCATGTGCTTCGGTATGCTGACCGCTTGCGGTGGCTCCGGCGATGATAAGAAAACAACTGACAGCACAGAGGGAACAAAGGCTCCTGCTGACAGCAACTCTCCCGCTGACAGCGATGCTCCCGCTGACAACACTTCCGGCAAAGTATTCAAGATGGGCACAAACGCAGCTTTCCCCCCTTATGAATATAAGGAAGGCGAAAAGTTCGTAGGTATCGATGTTGAGATAGCTGATGCTATCGCAAAGAAGCTCGGCGGTACTCTTGAGATCGTTGACATGGAGTTTGACTCCATCATCACCGCTGTTAATCAGGGTGAGGTCGATTTCGGTATTGCAGGTATGACAGTTACCGAGGACAGACTTCTTGAGGTAGATTTCACTTCCAGCTATGCTACCGGTGTTCAGGTAGTTATCGTTAAGGAAGGCTCCGATATCAAGTCTCTTGATGATCTCGAGGGCAAGAAGATCGGCGTTCAGCTCGGTACTACCGGTGACATCTACGCAACCGATGATTACGGCAAGGAGTTCGTTACCCAGTACGGTAAGGGTGCTGATGCCGTTATCGCTCTCAAGGGCGGAGACGTTGACGCTGTTATCATCGACAACGAGCCCGCTAAGGCATTTGTTGCTGAAAACGAAGGTCTCACTATCCTTGATACCGAGTACGCAGTTGAGGATTATGCTATTGCAGTAAAGAAGGGCAACACAGATCTTCTTGATGACATCAACGAGGCTCTTGAGGAGCTTACCGTTGACGGTACCATCGACAGAATCATCGCTAAGTACATCAAGGCTGAGTAATTTTCAAATACTTACCGCAAGGGCAAAGACTCTTCTTTGCCCTTGTGATTTGTATTGAACCGTTATCTTTGAGGTATCCGTGATACCTCAAAGATAACGGCTTGATACGTTTTTTCAAACGGAGGTTTACAATGAAGAAAAAGCTAATAGCTATAATAATCACAGCAGTAATAATCATCGGTGCGGGAGTAAGTGCCTTTTTCGTTCTGAAAAGCAACAATTCCGCATCTGAAATTACTATTGAGGAAGCTCAAAAAATGGTCAACCTTGACTTTGACGACATGGCAAAGGCAAAGGCTGCAAAGCTTATAGCAGAGAAAAACTCCATCAAGGTCGACAGCATCTCATACGGATTTGAGCATGATGTGATCCTTGAATGTACTGTTTCTACCGTTGATGCATATTCTGTCGTATCTCCTCATTATAATGAGTTTTTAAGCTCAGATGTGAAGAAAAAGGACAGTACCATGTTCAAGTCCTCACTTGACTTCAAGATAGAATTTCAGGACAAGCTTACCGAGCTTGTAGGTAATGCTGCACCCAAAGAAGAAAAGTGTACTATCTATTATTACGAGGTCGACAAGGAGCTTATTCTCTTTGCCGAGGACAGTGTCGTTGACTGTGTTTACGGTGGTATCATCACCGTTATGAACGAAGTATCCGAGATCAAGACCTACACCGTGGGAGACAGCGATGTTGTAAAAGAGATCGAAACAAATAATGTAAACAAAGGCTTTAACGAATGTCTTCAGTTGAGATATACTGCCGAAAAACCCGATACCTCATCCACTATCATCCGCATCCTCAATGATCTCAAAAAAGATTTCCACAAAAACTTCATAGAGCATGACAGATGGCTCACGATACTGAACGGTCTCTGGACTACCATCCGTCTTACGATATTTGCACTTCTTATCGGTATCGTTTTAGGATTTCTTGTGGCGTTTGTCCGTTGTACATACGATAAGCTTGACAAAAAAGGTCCCATCTTAAAATTCTTCAACTGGATATGCCAGGTATATCTTACCATCACAAGAGGTACTCCCGTCGTTGTACAGATAATGATAATCTACTTCGTCATCTTTATGCCTCTCGGATTTAACAAGTTCCTGTCAGCGGTGATATGCTTCGGTCTTAACTCCGGTGCATATGTTGCGGAGATAGTCCGAGGCGGTATCATGTCTATCGACGACGGACAGACAGAGGCAGGACGAAGCCTTGGCTTTGGATATATGCCCACCATGTACCATATCGTATTTCCTCAGGCATTCAAGGCAGTGCTTCCTGCACTTGCAAATGAGTTCGTAGTTCTTCTGAAGGAGACATCCATTGCGTTCTACATCGGTATCGGTGATCTCATGTATGCAGGAAACGCTATCCGTGCGGCAACATACTCCGCATTTATGCCTCTGGTAACGGTAGCTCTTATCTACCTTATCATGGTGCTGATACTCAGCAAGCTCGTAAGTATGCTGGAAAGGAGACTCAGAAACAATGAGCGATAATACAATTATCAGAGTCGAAAATCTGCACAAATGCTTCAAGGGCACCATCCATGCTCTCAGTGGAATAGATGTTGAGATAAACCGTGGTGAGGTCGTAGTCGTCATCGGTCCTTCCGGATGCGGTAAATCTACCTTTCTACGTTGTCTCAACCTCCTTGAAACTCCCACCGACGGAAAGATCCTTTTCGAGGGTACCGATATAACAGATCCCAAGGCCGACATAAATATGCATCGCCGCAAGATGGGAATGGTGTTCCAGCAGTTCAATCTGTTCCCACATATGACAGTGCTTAAAAACATGACTCTCGCACCCATGAAGCTCCTTAAAAAATCACGTGCCGAAGCTGAGGAACGTGCCATGGAGCTTCTGGAAAAGGTCGGACTTGCGGACAGAGCATCTGCGTATCCCTCTCAGCTTTCCGGAGGACAGAAGCAGCGTGTAGCCATAGTGCGTGCACTGGCAATGGATCCTGAGGTTATGCTCTTCGATGAACCTACATCTGCTCTTGACCCCGAAATGGTCGGCGAGGTTCTCGACGTAATGCGCGATCTTGCAAACAGCGGAATGACCATGGTCGTAGTTACTCACGAAATGGGATTTGCACGTGAGGTCGGAAACCGTGTGCTGTTCTTTGAGGACGGACGGATCGGTGAGGATGCTGCCCCCGAGGAATTCTTCACGAATCCTAAGTCGCCCAGACTTAAAGAATTCCTCTCAAAAGTCATACAGTAAATTTTATCCGCCGGACGATATGTCCGGCGTTTTTTTGTGAAATACGGTAATCCTATATGGCTATACAGTATAAAATTTTTGAAAAGATGGGGGTTCGGGGGAAGAAAAACTTTTTGAAAAAAGTTTTTCTTCCCCCGAATTATTTATTATATTATTTATCCAATTATTGCTGCAATATCCGGAAAAGGCGCCAGTGTCCTTTTCAGTATTCCGTTCAGGTATGCGATAAGTATTCCGTAATTTGTTACAGGTACACCTGCACTCATGCACGATCTCAAACGATACCTCATCTCACGCTCATTAAGAGTGCATCCGCCACAGTGGATCACAAGCTTGTATTCACCAATGTCTTCGGGGAATTCCGTCCCCGATGTAAACGTGAAGTCTACATCAAATCCGAGATGCCGTCTCAGCCACATGGGTATCTTCACCGTACCGATATCCTCGCACTGACGGTGATGTGTACACCCCTCGGCAATGAGCACACGGTCTCCCTCTGTAAGAGTATCAACTGCCGCCGCACCTGCCACTGCAAGGGGAAGATCGCCCTTATACCGTGCCATGAGGATCGAGAATGACGTCAGCGGTATCTCCTTCGGCACCATTTTAGACACACTGCCGAAGACCTGACTGTCGGTTATGACTATCCTCGGAGGCTGTGCAAGCTTCCCGAGAGTCCTTTCAAGCTCAGAATCCCTGCACACGAGAGCATTTGCTCCCGCATCAAGGATATCACGTATAGTCTGCTGTTGCGGAAGGATGAGCCTCCCCTTCGGTGCCGCCTTATCGATAGGCACCACAAGCACTGCAGTGTCACAGGGCTCCAACAGATCACCGATGATGCGTCGTCCGTTCTCCTCACTTTTTGCAATAGCGGCACATTTCTCTTTAAGTACATCCACGCCATCTCCGCTGACGGCACTCACCCACAGCTCCGTGTCTGTATTTTCGGGCACAGTCTCAAGGAGATCCGCCTTACTGTGTACGATGATGTAGGGTATCTCCCTCTCCTTTGCAGCAGAGACAAGCTCCTCCTCGTCTTGTCCGAGGGAGGATGTTCCGTCAACGACGATCAAGGCAAGATCGGCTTTGTTAAGCACCTGACGTGTTTTTGTAACACGGAGAACACCAAGCTCTCCCTCATCGTCGATACCGGGGGTATCGATTATCATCACGGGACCGAGAGGAAGAAGCTCCATCGCCTTATACACGGGATCGGTGGTAGTTCCCTTCACATCGGAAACTATGGCAAGATCCTGCCCCGTAAACGCATTCACGAGACTTGATTTTCCCGCATTTCGCCTGCCGAAAAAGGCAATATGAAGTCTCTCACCCTTCGGAGTTTTGTTAAGTCCTGCCATATGTCACCTCAGAATCTGAAATCTCTCTCGCCATCGGCGATCTTTGTAAGACGGTCAGTAACGATACCTCGAACCTTCTCCTTGGGGATCGCCTGAAGCTCCTTTTCAATAAGCTTCTCGCCCACTGCTCTCGTTTCGGGTGAAGCATAGTCCTCAAGATACTCCTTTAGCGTCATAAGCGCATTGGGAAGGCAGCAGTTGTGTATCTGTCCCGTTTTGCAAAGCTGCATGAAGCGGTCACCTGTACGTCCCATTCTGTAGCAAGCTGTACAGAAGGACGGCACGTGCCCCATCTCCATGAGCCAGCGCACTACCTCATCAAGAGTTCTGCGGTCAGAAACGTCGAACTGTGCGGAATTCTCCTCCTCAGGCTCAGGCTCAGCATATCCGCCGACACTTGTGCGGGAGCCTCCCGAGATCTGGGACACACCAAGCTCAAGCACACGTGCACGAGCCTTAGGTGACTCTCTTGTGGAGATTATCATTCCGGTGTAGGGCACCGCAACTCTGATGCAGGCAACTATCTTCGCAAAGGTGTCCTCGGAGATACCGTTATCGAATGAGCCGGGGTCGATATCGTCCGCAGGGCACACTCTCGGAACGCTGATGGTGTGGGGGCCTACGCCGAACACAGCTTCAAGATGTTCTGCGTGCATGAGAAGTCCTGCAAACTCATAACGGTAAAGCTCAAGTCCGAAGAGAACGCCAAGTCCCACGTCGTCGATACCGCCCTCCATTGCTCTGTCGTGAGCCTCGGTGTGGTATGCGTAGTTGCTCTTGGGGCCTGTGGGATGAAGTCTCTCGTAGCTCTCCTTATGATACGTCTCCTGGAAGAGGATGTATGTACCGATACCCGCCTCCTTGAGTTTCCTGTAATTCTCAACGGTGGTAGCGGCGATATTCACATTAACACGGCGGATAGCACCGTTCTTGTGCTTGATGGAGTAGATCGTCTCGATGGATTCAAGGATATACTCGATAGGATTACGTACGGGATCCTCACCCGCTTCAAGTGCAAGTCTCTTGTGTCCCATATCCTGGAGTGCGATGACCTCAGCCTTTATCTCCTCCTGTGTGAGCTTCTTTCTTGCGATGTTCTTATTCTTCAGGTGATAAGGACAATACAGGCAACCGTTCACGCAGTAATTGGAAAGATAGAGAGGAGCAAACATAACGATACGGTTACCGTAGAAATCCTGCTTGATCTGCTTTGCCAGAGCGTAGATCTCCCGGTTCTTATCCTCAAGCTCACAGGCGAGAAGCACGGATGCCTCTCTGTGAGAGAGTCCTTTGCGAAGTTTCGCCTTTTCGATAATGGAGTCGATCAGCTCCGCATCGGTCTTATGAGCATCTGCGTATGCAAGAGTCTCCTCTATTTCTGCGTGATCTATAAATTCTTCAGCTTTCATTGATTTGGGATTATACATTTTTCTATATCCTTTCTCAGTTGTTTTTTATTTTTGAATCTCCTCTGGCGACGACCACATCGTACCCGATATTTTTCATACGTGCTTTCAGCAGCTCGAAATCCTCTGCGGCCTCCGCCCCCGATGAGAGTTTATTGTTGTAAAGCAGATATTTTGATCTGACATCCTTCGGTGACAGATTAGGCATACACACATTCGCACCCGAAAGCACTCCAAGCTCACGCCCGTTTTCCTTTATTGAGCCGAGTGCTGTCGTTGCGGGAAGAAGCACCTCGGGAAGCATCAGCCTGACTATGCTCAGAAGAAACAGCGTTTCTTCAAGTGTACCTGCCGCCATACCCTTAAACGGTGTATCTTTATGCGGTATGAAGGGGCCTATTCCCACCATGTGAGGTCTGAACTCTTCGATGAACTTCAGATCCTTCGCAAGATGCTCTGCAGTCTGCCACGGTGAGCCTACCATAAATCCACATCCCACCTGATATCCGATATCCTTCAGATCATAAAGGCACCGTTTTCTTTTATCAAGAGTCAGGTCATCGGGATGCAGCCTTGCGTAATGCTCCGCATCCGCAGTCTCGTGACGGAGCAGATATCTGTCCGCACCTGCACTGAACCATGATCTGTATACATCCTTCGGATGCTCACCCACGGACAGCGTGACCGCACAGTCGGGATATTTCTCCTTTATCCTGTGCACAAGGGACTCTATCCGCTTCGGAGTATATATGGGATCCTCTCCCCCCTGAAGGACGAAGGTCCTGTATCCGATCCCGTACCCGAGATCACAGCAGGTAAGTATCTCATCCTCGGTGAGTCGATATCTTTCGGCATTCTTGTTTCCTGCACGGATACCGCAGTAATAACAATTATTACGGCAAAAGTTCGTAAACTCAACAAGTCCGCGCACATACACATCGTGCCCGTAGTACTGAACTCTTGCCTTCACTGCCTTTTCTGCAAGAAGGTGTGCCGCATTGTCATTTCTGTTTTCAAGAAGATATCTGTATTCCTCAACCTCAAGGGAATGTTCCCTTTCAAGTTTATGAATAAGCTCTGTCATTTTGCCTCCACCTTTGAATAAAGCGCCTTTGCCGTCACTCCGGGAAGCATTCCTATCTTACCCGTCACGGCACTTATAGTATCGCTCGGCGCATCCATCACTATACTTATAAGATTAACGCCACGCTCTCTGTGGGGGATCCCCATTCGTCCGAAGATATGATCCTTATATTCGTGAAGGAGACGGTTGAGTGCCTCCACCGATTCTTCCCTGTCTACAACTATCCCGATGAGTGCAACTCTGTTTTCCATAATTATGGCCATGCCTTTCTTTGCATTTGTGTCGTTTTTCCGAAGGAAAATGCCGAGCTCGCTTTTTGCGAGGCAAGTCACAAATAGCGTTTGAAAACAGCAGACCTTAGTTCTGCACAGGTTTTGTTTTCAAACTATATCCTCCGATAATAATAAAAAATGCGTTCCTTCGCCGAAGGAACGCAAACCAAGCCCATCTGTTGTGGGAAAATATCTTAATTATTGCATCCCTTTCACGTCAGGTGTTACCCTTCTGCGTCAGCGAATTTTTTATTATTATACCACGCTTTTTCACGGATGTAAATATCTAATTTGTGAACAATCGATTTTTGTTTATCGAATAGAAATCATATCTCTTCTAAAAATTTTTGTTGCCACAAATCTTATGTTCTCACTTAATAAACACCTGAGATTGAAAAATGTTACATGAAAAATATTAAAATAGTCATAGAAAATCAATGTTGATAAATATAAAAACGCATATCACCGGTTTCTCTCTCATAAGAAGCATTCAACTCAGTCAGTCTGCCTTTTGCCCATGCTGCATTTTTTCTTACCCAAGATGTCTCATCATCCTCGTATTCCCATATAGTTGCCATATAGAGTTTACAATCAACATTAAGGTCTTTCACGTATTTTTGCAGTTTATCGTAATCCTTTGCAATATCTTTTGAAGAGGAAAAGCCGTTTTTATACTTCAATTCCATTACACACAGAAGTTCTTTCACATCATCACCATAATACTTGCTACTTTTTTTAAAATTCATTTCTGCAATTACAATATCCGGTCTTAATCCGGCACCGGCAAATACGCTATCAGTAAATTCCGTAAACACTCTTATATTATATTCTCTAAATAATCCATCAAGTTTTGTTCTAAGATAATAATAAAATGTATTCTTGAGTGTATCTTCTTTTAAAAGCCACCTTTCGTTATAATCTCTTTTAATATCATATTCCCAAATAGTTTTTATAGTACAGTCAATAATTTCGATAATTTCTTTTTTCATAAATCCCATACTTATCCGAGAAGCACATCGATCACAAGCATTACACAAAATCCTGCAAGAAGTGCGTAAGTCGCACCACGCTCACTTCCGTGTGCATGGGTCTCCGAGAGCATTTCATCACTGACGACATACAACATGGTTCCGCCCGCAAAAGCGAGAGCAAACGGAAGGACCACCGCAGAAACACTAACCGCAAGATATCCCATAAGTGTACCGATTATCTCAACAATTCCCGTTGCCATAGCACAGATAAATGTCTTTCCGGGAGAAACTCCGGCCGAAAGCATAGGTCCTATTATGATGATCCCCTCGGGAATATTCTGCAGAGCAATACCACCTGCAATAAGGAGTGCCTGTGATGTATCTCCCGAACCAAATCCGACGCCTGCGGCAATTCCCTCGGGAAGATTGTGAATAGCTATCGCCAGAACGAACAAAAGCACCTTTGAGAGATCCTTATTCTCGTGAGGCTCGATATCCGAACCCACCAGCTTGTGAAGATGGGGCACAAGCTTGTCCATGAGGTTAAGGCAAACAGCACCCGTAAATATTCCCGCGATCGTAATAAGCAGGCCCCAACGTCCGCCGTACTCTATTGACGGAAGAACAAGTCCGATCACTGCCGCCGCAAGCATTACTCCTGCCGCAAACGACAAAATTATATCGGAAAATCCGTGTGATATTTTTTTGAATGCGAATCCGATGAGCGCTCCGAATACCGTAGCACCACCTACTCCAAGAGCGGTTAAAATTACAAGTTCCATAATATCCTCCTGATCTCATGCAGTATTATATCACACAGAAACCGTAAATTCTACATTACTGCTGAAATTTCGCAAGATATTCTTCCGCAAAATGTACTGCCGTGGCTCCGTCAGATACCGCAGTTACTATCTGACGCAGTGTCTTCGTCCTCACATCCCCTGCGACGAACACCCCGGGGACACTCGTTTTCGCAGATTCATCGGCTATAATATACCCCGCCTCATCAAGATCGATCTTTCCCTTAAATATATCTGTGGCCGGTACTCTTCCTATGCTTACAAAAACACCGTCAGCCATAACTTCACGCTCCTCTCCGCTTATTTCATCTCTCACCCTCACTCCTGTGATCTTCTCCTCCGCCAGAAGCTTTGTAACGGTACTGTTCCATATGAATTTCACATTCTCTGCACGCATCAACGGTTCACGGCATACCTTGTCCGCACGAAGGCTGTCTCTGCGATGGATCAGCGTCACTGTCTCTACCATTCGTGACAGATACAACGCATCCTCTGCCGCAGAATTTCCTCCGCCTATCACAATGACTCTTTTATCCTTATAAAATCTTCCGTCACAGTGTGCACAGTAGTGGATCCCCCTGCCGATAAGATCACTTTCGCCATCCAGACCAAGCCTTCTCGGATCGGCTCCGGTGGCAATGATCACAGCTCTGCCGTAGATAGTGCCGCTTTTCGTGCGGATCTGTTTTATATCACCCTCAAGCTCCACACCCGTCACCTCGGCATACTCCGTTTTGGCACCAAATCGCTCTGCACCCTTTTGCATGTTCACTCCAAGGGTAAATCCGTCTATCCCGTCAGGGAATCCCGGATAATTGTCAATATCCCCGGTAAGTGCCATTTGTCCTCCCGGAGACATTCGCTCTATCACCACCGTATCGAATCCCGCTCTTGCGGCATACATCGCCGCAGTATACCCCGCAGGGCCACCTCCGATGATCACGATATCATATATTTTCTCCATATGCTTTTCCTCTCTCAAAAACTATATGCCAATTTTATTATTGACAAAAATACACAAGATTGATATACTTACATTATACAAATTCTCAAAGGATAAATCAATATGAAACAGCTTAAAATGTACAGATTCAGCACCGTTCCGCTGATAGAGAGAGTCCTGCCCGACGGCTACACATACGAATTTTACAATGGAGATCCCGAACAGATCCGCGACTGGATTGAAATATGCAGGCACGGACTCATCAGTAATGAAGGAGACGAGGACACGTTCCACGATTGTCTCACAAACTACCCCGACTGCGATCCTTTGAATGACACATTTTTTGTTGTATCCCCCACCGGAGAGCGAGTAGCTACCTCTACTTCGATAAAACATGCAAACGGAGACGGCTACGTCCATATGGTAGCAAATAAGGATAGCTGCCGTGGACTCGGCATCGGTCATGCCATGGTTTATTTCGGAGCGAAGATACTTTTAGACCGTGGATGCGAGAGGATATATCTCACCACCGACGATCACAGGCTTGCAGCCGTCAAGACATACCTCGACGGCGGATTCTGCCCCGTAATGTGGCACGACGATGAGAGTGATATGAAGGAAAGATGGGACAATGTAATAAAAAAGCTCGGATATACAAAAGATGTTCGGTATGTCGAGGAATAAGTAAAAAAATCCCGTATATCATAAATTTTTTGATTGACACGGCACAAAAATACTGTTATACTAAAAGGTGCTTGAAAAACTGATCACCAAAAGAAAGGTATGGTTATAAATATGGCTAAAAGCGTACAGGACATCCTTGCTCTCATTAAAGAGCACGACATTAAAATGATCGATTTCAAGATGGTAGACATAAACGGTCAGTACCGTCATGTTACCATTCCCGCACAGAATTTCTCCGAGGATACCATGAAAAGCGGTATCGGCTTCGACGCTTCCAACTACGGATATGCGGTAGTTGAGAAGAGTGACATGGTATTCATTCCCGATCCTGACACTGCTGTGATCGATCCCTTCTGCACGGTCCCCACTCTGTCCATGACCGGTAACGCCATGATCATAGATAACCCCGAGAACCGTCCCCTTGCACAGTACCCCCGTAACATCATCCGTGCCGCCGTTGACCGCATGAAGGCTTCCGGCATTGCGGACACCATGTACATCCTCCCCGAGTTTGAGTTCTATCTCTTCGACGAGGTGTCCTGGGATGTTCAGGGTAACTACATCGGTGCGGCTGTTGATGCAAAGCAGTCTTACTGGAACTCCTCTACCGAGGGACTCGGTGTAGTCGTTCCCAAGCAGAAGAATTATCACATCGCAAAGCCTTTTGATATCTCCTACGAATGCCGTAGCGAGATGTGTATGCTCATGGCTGATATGGGCATCAAGATCAACTATCACCATCCCGAGGTCGCAGCTTCCGGTCAGTTTGAGATCGAGCCTCAGCTTGGTGAGGTAGTTGACATGGCTGACGCTACCATGATGATCAAGTATATCATCCACAATACCGCACTGAAGTACGGTAAGACCGCAACCTTCATGCCCAAGCCCATCTACGGTGAGGCAGGAAGCGGTATGCACGTTCATATGCTCCTTATGAAGGACGGAAAGCCCGTATTCTCCGATGATAACGGATATTCTCACCTCAGTGAGACTGCACACTACTTCATGGGCGGACTTCTGAAACACATCGCATCTCTTTGTGCTATCACAAATCCCAGCACCAACTCCTTCAAGAGACTGGTTCCCGGATTTGAGGCTCCCGTTACCGTGGGATATGCCACCTCCAACAGAAGTGCCGTTATCCGTATCCCCGCATACGCAAAGAGCCCCGACAAGCGTCGCTTTGAGCTTCGTAATCCCGATGCTACCTGTAATCCCTATTTCTGCTATGCGGCTATCCTCATGGCAGGACTTGACGGTGTTAAGAACAAGATCGATCCTCATGCAAACGGATGGGGTCCCTACGATATGAACCTCTACAATCTCCCCGAGGAGGAGAAGGCAAAGCTCAAGGGACTTCCCACATCTCTCGATGCGGCTCTCGACGCTCTTGAGGCTGATCACGATTACCTCACTGACGGCGGTGTATTCCCCGAGGAGCTGATAAAGAACTTTATCAAGGGCAAGCGTGCTGAGTGCAGTCAGCTTGCAGCTATTCCTCATCCCGCTGAGTTTGACAAGTATTACAACCTGTAATTTCACATACAGGCAGAGATATTCCGTCTCTGCCTGTTTTCTCTATGACGTAATAAAGGTATTATTCATGGCTAAAAAAATCACAACATCAATATTCGCCGCTGTTGTATTTGTAATGCTTCTTATGACAGAGCACAGTTTTATTACAAATGATCAGACGGACACGGTAACTAAAGCTCCCGTCACAGTAATCACCACTGATGATCTGCATGAGGATACTGTCTCTGTCACATACCCATCCATATCCGAGACAGAGCCTGAGCCTGAAATTACGGTACCTTGTGCCGTTTCAATCGAAATGATCCCTAATCCCGATGCTGTCGCAGATCCGAGAGCACCCTTGTATCTTCCTCCCGTATCATCCGCAGATGCGCCTGAATTTTACAGTGATGCAGCATTCATCGGTGATTCCGTATCGGTGATGCTGTCATGGTATGCAGCAAATACCGAGCTTTCAGATGCGGTATTTCTCACAAGGGAATGTTACAGCATGGCTCATGCCGCAAACAGCACAATGCTTGTACAGTACAACGGTGAAGAAATGACTCCCGAGGATGCGCTCCTCGCCTCAGGTGTAAAAAAAGTGTTCATCATGCTGGGTACGAACGATCTTGCAGCTTACGGTATTCCACTCACCTTAGAGCACTGGGAAGCTGTGATCCCCCGAATTCGTGAAAAATGTCCCGATATTCAAATATACATTCAATCCTGTATGCCCATATGGACAGGCGGAGAGGTAGGGATCCTCAACAACACCGAAATGGATTCTCTGAATGCAAATCTCCGTGAATTTGCTGAAGCATGGGAATGCTTTTACATCGACATTTCATCATTCATGAAGGACAGTACCGGTGGTCTTGCAAGCATCTACTGCTCAGACTGCTATGTCCATCTGACAAATGAAGGTGCCGACGCATGGATGAGAATACTTCTTGCATACGCAGATGCAATCATGGTATCATAAAATAGTAATTGCTACATAAGATCATACATAAACGTCTTATAATCCTTCAGATTGCGCCTGAGAAGATTCGGCACGTCAAGCCCGTACGGACATCTTCCTCTGCACTGACCGCAATCGATGCAGTTCTCGATCTTCATCATCTTCTCACGTGCCTCAGGAGTAAGATGTCCTGCCGCAGGGGATCTGCGAAGAAGGAGCGACATTCTCGCACAGGTATTTATCTCAATACCTGCGGCACATGGCATACAGTATCCGCAGCCCCTGCAAAATTCTCCTGCAAGCTCCTCTCTGTCATGGCGGATGTGCTCCCATCTCTCCTCATTCATCACGGGAGTCTCTGCGTCGTATGACAAAAACTCATCAAGCTCGCACTCTCGCTGGATCCCCCATATGGGAGCCACAGGATAATCAAGAAGATACGCATACGCCACATCGGAACGGTTTATAAGTCCCCCTGCAAGTGCCTTCATGCAGATGAATCCGACATCCATCTCCTCGCACAGGCGTATAAGTCCCTCCTCCTTCTCCCCCGCAAGGTAAGAAAAGGGGAACTGCAAAGTGTCATAAAGTCCCGACCTCACCGCCTCCTCGGCTACATGAAGTCTGTGATTCGTCATTCCTATGTGACGGATCATCCCTTTATCCTTTGCTTCAAGCATCGCCTCATAAAGTCCCGTGCCGTCTCCCGGCTTCGGGCAAAAGGGCGGATTGTGAAACTGATATATATCGATGTGATCTGTTCTGAGCAGTCTGAGGCTCTCATGAAGATCACGCCAAAATCCCTCCACATTTCTCGACATGGTCTTTGTGGATATTATTATGTTCTCACGGACATCAGCCAGGGCAAGTCCGATCTTCTCCTCGGAATCAGTATACGCCCGTGCGGTATCGAAATAGTTGATACCTCCGTCATATGCCTTGCGAAGAAGACGTACACCGTCCTCCGTGCTGATCCTCTGCACGGGAAGTGCACCGAATCCGTTTTTTGTTACCGTAAGCTCTGTTCGTCCGAGACGTATCTTTTTCATTCTGCACCTGCTCTCATATATGTATTCGCATTTCTCCGAGATCCCGAAGGCGTCGAAATATTTCTCCTCCATGGGTATCCAGCGGTTCTTGAACATTTCCGCTTTTTCTCTTCCCTCTCGCGAAATTATCCGACGCATCTGCTCCTTCGTGCCGACCGTCATGAACACGTGAATATCGTAATAGTCCCAAAGCTCCGGATGACAGGAGTAGGAGCCTTCTATAATGTAGTATCTGCCTGTACTGCGGGCTGTTGCATCTGTATATGTGCCATCGGCACAGCTGTATATCTTATACTGTGCCTCACCCATCTCCCTCAGTGGGATCAGCACCTCCGTGAGAAACCTCTCACGGTCAAAATTTCCGCCGGACTCCGCCAGCCTTTCGGGAGTTCTCTTTTCGGGTGGGAGGAAAAAGTGATCCATATGGATAACGGGAGCCGACAGCTCATTCGACAGTCTTTCCGCAAAGGTGGTCTTTCCCGAGCCGCATCTTCCGTCGATCGCAATAAGCACGGGCGATGATACTGCCTCCCTTGCCATCTCTGCAATATTCTTTACAAAAGCCTCCATCGGTCAATCTCTCCTGAATCTCACAACTCCCGTGAGGTGAAGCACTGACATCACCGCAGGCACAAGAATAAGCTGAAGGGCTATCCCCGGCACGGCGTTCAGAAATGCACCTGCAAAAAACAGCTTCCATGTAAATGCACCGCCCGAGATACCGAGGAGCACCGCCTGCATAGTTCCCCAAACGATCCGTCCGAGGATCATTGCGGGAATCATGGCTATGTATACGGAGAGAACGTTCTGCCTCTTTATGCACACATATATCAGACCGACCGTAATGCCGTACACCGCAAGCTCCGCCGCCATCCCTAAAGCATTCGGAAATATGGTCGGCATACCGAACATAAGCGAACGAAGTATTGGAAGAACAAGTCCCACGGCACCGCCGTACTGCCATCCGCAGATAAGTCCGCAGAGGAATACGGGAATGTGCATAGGCAGAAGCATATTTCCGATCTCTCTGATCTGTCCCGTAAAAAACGGAAGGATTATTCCTATGGCGATGAACATAGCGGAAAGGCACAGCTTTTTCAGATATACTTTTCCAAGGTCACTGTTTTTCATAGAGAACTCCTCCTTTACATAGCTTTCGTAATTATTTTACCATATATGTCCGGAACTTACAATAGCAACCGTAAAATCCAAAGTGCCATTGACAACCGCCGTGGGTGTGGTATAATTAAACTGTAATTATACAGAAAAACAATCGGAGATATTTATGAATATAATCGCACGGATACACACGGATTTTCCCACAAAATTCGGCATACCTCGGCAAAGCGGTCTCACGGATTTTGAATCGGTGATCGTTTTTGAGCCTGAATACAGGCGTGACGAGGCTCTCAGGGGCATCGAGGGGTACAGCCATCTCTGGCTCATATGGGAATTTTCCGAGGCAAAGAGAGATACGTGGTCCCCGACCGTTCGTCCTCCGAGACTTGGCGGAAATCAGCGAATGGGGGTATTTGCAACCCGTTCTCCCTTCCGTCCGAATCCCATCGGACTTTCCTCTGTTAAGCTCTGCGGTGTCGAAAAGACCGCCGACGGAACGGTACTGAGAGTCAGCGGTGCAGATCTGATGGACGGCACACCGATCCTTGACATAAAGCCATATCTTCCATTCACGGACTGCCATCCCGATGCCATCGGCGGATTTGCCGACGACAGGCGCGGATATTCCCTTGAGGTAGAATTTCCCGAGCATCTTCTAAAGCTGATACCCGAGGAAAAGAGAGCCTCTCTCATCGAGCTTCTCTCCGAGGATCCCCGTCCGCAGTATCAGGATGATCCCGAAAGAGAATACGGCTTCGGCTTTGCAGGTGTCAACATAATATTCTTTGTAGGCGATGGAGTTCTGAGAGTCACAGACGTACAGCCCCTTGAATGATCCTGTTGCAATTTTCCAAAAACAGGTGTATAATAGCATTACACTACCCGAAAGGATTGATTACCATGAAAATGAAAAAAGTTCTGTCGCTCATTCTTTGTGCGATCATGATGCTCACCGCATTCTCCGCTTGCGGCGGCGACAAGACATCTGACAAAAAAGAAACAGACGGTACTACCGAAACAACTGCTCCGGTAATTGACAATACACCCAAGTTTATCTACAAGCATGTGGTCATCATCGGTGTTGACGGAATGGGCGCATTCTGTAAGGAAGCCGACACTCCCAACATGGACCGCATCTTCAAGGACGGTGCTACCACCTATGTTGCCCGCACCGCCGTCCCCTCAATCAGTGCACAGTGCTGGGGCTCTCTCCTCACCGGCTCCTCCGCATTCGTTCACGGTCTCAACAACTCCATCGTAGAATCAAAGCCTTACACTAACAGTGATCTCCCCACTATCTTCAAGAGAGTACGTGATGCAATGCCCGATGCAGCTCTTGCATCCTACTGTCACTGGAGCCCCGTCAATAAAGGTATCATCGAGGATGATATCGGAGTTGTAAAGGTAAACGGTGAGGACAGTGTGATCCATGAGCAGATCGCAGAATACCTCAAAGAAAACGACCCCACCCTGTTCTATGCTCACTTTGACTCACCCGACGGTGCAGGTCACGAAAACGGCTACGGCTCGGAGGAACATCTGGCGCAGATCACTACCGTTGACGGCTACATAGGCAAGGTGTATGATGCACTCGTTGATGCAGGAAAGCTTGAGGATACTCTCTTTATCGTAGCTACCGATCACGGCGGAACTACCGGCGGTTCTCACGGCGGATACACCGATGCTGAGATGAACGTATTCTTCGGTGCTGTGGGTAAGACCGTAAAGAAGGGCAGCACCATCGGTGAGATGAACATCCGTGATATCGCAGCGATCGCTCTGTACGGCCTTGGTCTTGACATCCCCGAGTTTAACATAGACGGCTTCTCCGCACAGATCCCCGACGGTCTCTTTGAAGGATATACCGTAGTCGACAGAAAGCCTATCTACGCATCCGATAACGACTTTAAAACTCTCAGTACTCCCGCAAAGGATAGCGGTAAGTTCATTACCGATTTTATCGATGCAGACAAGGTATCCTCCGTATTCCACTTCGATAACAACGTGAAGGATGAAATGGGAAATACCACTGCCGAAGTTCAGTACTCTCCCAAGTATTACAGTGCAGGATATTTTGACAATTGCATTGAGGTGGGTGCGCAGGGCGCAGTTCTTCTCCCCGATGCTATATCCTCAGAGGATTCATATGCGATCTCACTCTGGTTCCAGCACGATCTGTCAAGTTTCGCCGACGTGGTACTTTACGGTTCCCACTCCGTTGCCGTTACTAATAATCTCGGTATGTCTGCAAAGTATAACGCAACCAACATTACTTTGTCTATCGGAAACGGAAACAGCACTCATTCGCTTGAGGTAACTCTTTCAGAAACGATGCCCAAGGGCTGGAACAACCTCACCGTTGTGTATGACAGAGACACTCAGACGATCTCCTGTTACATCAATTTTAAGTTTGCCCGCTCCACAAATTACTCCAAGAGATTTACCACTACCGATTTTGCAAATTCCAAGTATCTTGTATTCGGTAACGATCCCTCAGAATACAATGATGTAAACATCATGCTTGATGAGCTTGTTATCTTCAACTCTGCTCTCACCGCTGAGGAAGTAGGTAAGCTCGCTGAGTATTACTCATTCAAATAAAACTTTCGAAATACCGCTGTGCTGATGCATGGCGGTATTTTTTTTGCAAGATATATGTGAACTTTTTGTAAACTTGAGAAAAAATCTCGCTATTTTTAAAAGCATAAATGATCTATAGGGTAGAGAGGAAAAAA
>SVQM01000143.1 GCA_015065335.1 Oscillospiraceae bacterium
AAAAGGGTGAAAAATATTATCTCACCACCGCTATCGCATACGCTTCTCAGAAACCCCATTTCGGTAATGTTTACGAGATAATAATGACCGACGCCCTCGCTCGCTTTAAGAGACAGATCGGTCACGACGTCTTCTTTCTTACCGGCACTGACGAGCACGGTCAGAAGATAGAGACCCTTGCGCAGAAGGCAGGTATTTCTCCCAAGGAATACGTCGATAACATTTCAGATATCATCAAGGGTGTCTGGAACAAAATGAACATAAGCTACGATAAATTCATTCGTACGACCGATGATTACCATGAAAAGGCTGTGCAGAACATCTTCCGCCGTCTTTACGAGCAGGGAGATATTTATAAGGGACATTATGAGGGTTGGTACTGTGAGCCCGATGAAGCCTTCTTTACCGACACTCAGGTAGTTGACGGAAAATGTCCCGATTGCGGCCGTCCCGTTCAGAGAGCAACGGAGGAAGCTTATTTCCTTCGCATGAGTGCATATGCAGACAGGCTCATAAAGTATATCGAGGATCATCCCGATTTCATTGAGCCCGAATCAAGAAAGAAGGAAATGGTAAACAATTTCCTTTCCGTCGGTCTTCAGGATCTCTGCGTGTCCCGTTCCTCATTTAAGTGGGGCGTTCCCGTTACCTTCGATGACAAGCATGTAATTTACGTATGGATCGATGCGCTTTCAAACTATTTTACCGCTATCGGATATGATCCCGACAATGAAGTTCAGCCCGACAGCTATAAAAAGCTCTGGCCTGCCAACGTTCACATAATCGGTAAGGATATTCTCAGATTCCATACTATTTACTGGCCTATTATACTTATGGCTCTCGGTGAGCCTCTTCCTGAGAAGGTCTTTGGACATCCCTGGTTCAACTACGGTATAGACAAGATGTCAAAGTCCCGCGGAAACGTTATTTATGCTGATGTTCTTGCAGATAAGATCGGAGTTGACGGAGTAAGACACTATGCTCTTGCAGAGATGCCTTACGCATCTGACGGTAGCATAACCTACGAGAGTGTTATCACCAGATACAATACCGACCTTGCAAACAATCTCGGTAACCTTGTAAGTCGTACTCTTGCAATGACTGCAAAGTATTTCGGCTCTGTGATACCTGAAAACAGCACCACAGATCCTCTTGACGAGGAGCTTATTTCTGCGGCATATGAGGCATTTGACAGCGTTTATGAGAATATGGAGTCGTTCCATATCTCCGATGCAGTTGAAGCTGTATTCAATATGCTTCGCCGCGCTAACAAATATATTGATGAGACAGCCCCCTGGGTACTCGCTAAGGATGAGGCCAGCCGCGGACGTCTCGGTACCGTTCTTTATAATCTTCTTGAGACCATCAGATATGCCGCCGTTCTTCTGTATCCATTTATGCCTGAAACCGCTGATAAGATACTTGATCTTATCGGAACCGACAGAAAGGACTACGAAAGCCTTGAGAACTTCGGTGCACTTACTGCAGGCAGTACCGTTAAGCCTCAGGAAGTACTCTTTGGCAGAATAGACGAAAAAGAGTTTATGGAAAAAATAGAAGCTGAGAAGAAGGCCGCTGCAGCAGAAGAGGCAAAGCCCGCTGTTGAAAAGCCTGAAGGCGTCGCACAGATAGGTATTGAAGACTTTATGGGTGTTGACCTCCGTACCGCTCAGGTACTTGCCTGTGAGGCTGTTCCTAAGGCCAAGAAGCTTCTTAAGCTTGAGATCGATCTTGGATATGAGAAGCGCCAGGTCGTTTCCGGAATCGCAAAATTCTATAAGCCCGAGGATCTTGTAGGCAAGAAGATCATCGTTGTTGCAAACCTCAAGCCCGCTGTGCTTTGCGGTATCGAATCCAATGGAATGATCCTTGCGTCCGGTGAGGAGCAAGTAAGAGTAGTATTTCTTTCTGATGATACACCTCTCGGAGAAAGAGTAAGATAATGAAATTTTTTGATTCTCACGCACACTACAATGACGAGAGATTCGAAACAGAAATACCCGGAGGAGCGGAAACGCTCCTTCGGGCACTTTTTGATGGTAACGTGGAAGCGATCGTAAATGTAGGTGTAGATCCCGAATATTCCGTCAACTGCATAAAGCTTGCCGAAAAATACCCCAAAATGTATGCCGCCGTAGGCATACATCCCTCTGACACCAGATTTCTTAGCGATCCCGATGATGATATAAGAAAAATTGAAGCTCTCCTCGATCACAAAAAAGTCGTAGCACTTGGAGAAATAGGGCTTGATTATCATTATCCGGACACCGACAAGGAAAAGCAGAAGAATTACCTTTACAGACAGCTGGAATTAGCTGAGAGAACAGGTGCAAGGGTCATTTTTCACGACAGAGATGCACATGGCGACAGTATGGAGGCAGTAGCCGCATTTCCGGGTGTTACCGGTGTTTTCCACTGTTTTTCCGGAAGTGCAGAGATGGCAAAGGAGCTGGTCAGACTTGGCTGGTACGTTTCTTTTACAGGCGTGATAACCTATAGCAATGCCCGTAAGGTTTGTGAGGCGGTAAAGGTCGTTCCGGATGACAGAATAATGATCGAAACCGATGCTCCGTATCTATCGCCGGTACCAATGAGAGGCAAGATAAACCGTTCCGATTATCTGCAATATACCGCAGAAAAAATGGCAGAGTTGAGAAATACCACAACAGAATATATCGCCGGTATCACAACAGAAAACGCAAAAAGATTTTTTAATATTTCAGAATAAGGCAAGCGGGCAGGGGACTAAAAGCTATTATTTCTGCAGATCACGTTATTGCTCTACATGATCAGTTCTTCCAGAAGTCCTATAATGTGCCTTTCATCAAGAATAAGTCTTTGAGTCACAGCTTTGATCTCACTGTCATCTGTCATTTGCATAAGTGTATCCAATTCTGAAATAAAGCTTTTTGATACATAGATGTTGTTAAACACAATATTTCTAAGCGTCTTATAATTTACATCAGTTAAATGATCTGATCTTTTGTTTCTTCTGTTAATATCTGCAGGGTTTATCTTAGGATCAACACCAAGTGCCGCCAGAAGCTTGCCCAAAAGCTTGAAATGCTTCATTTGTATAAGAGATATGCATTCAAGCATATCAGCTGCAATAGGATGGCTTTCTGAAAAAATCAAGTTCCGGTAAATATATTCTGAAACTGCAGTAAATTTACTTATATAGAGCTTATATATCATTTCCAGAGTGTTTTTTCTTTTATCTCTTGCATTTGCCACAGTGGGATAGGGTAAACTGATGAAACATCCGTTTGTCGGTTTTTCCATAAAATTATCCTCACTAAATCTGATTTAATATATTTATAATGTTATGTAAAGAGTCAATTTTATGTTAAAAACAAATGAAAAAATCCTGCACAAAAAAATGTGCAGGATTTTTTCGTAAAAAGAATCATTAACAGATAAATCAAAATTATACCTAAAAAACCACTTTACAGAATAAGCCTAACAAAGAAGCTATTGACAGCAGAAATCGAGGCTGATATACTAAATTACAAGACAAACGGTTTTAGCGGCCATTTTCAGCTCCCTCAATTATACAAAATTTGCATTTTGTATAATTGGCTGTATTTTCTGATAAGGATGCAGTATTGCTCTTTCAGCCTTTACTGCCTGGTAAAATATGATCGTAGACTTTAATTTGCACTGCCTTCCCGGTATGGACTTCCA
>SVQM01000144.1 GCA_015065335.1 Oscillospiraceae bacterium
CCTCAATCCACCTGTTTCGCAAAGCGAAACTATGTCCCCCTTCTCCCACAGGAGAAGGCTACTTGCTCCACGCTTCTTTCGAATAAATTATTTTCGTAACGCTGAAAGCTTTTTCTTCCACCTGCATAGCAGGTGGTTGTCTTTGTTATACAAGGCAACAAAACCAACCATTAAGGTTGGTTTTGCATGTAAATCCAGCAATATTTCTACTTACTCGGAACAATAATTGACATATTATGATTCTCAAAGTATATTGTCTAAAAACCATTTTGCTACACCATCATGCTCGTTACCGCCTATGACGGAGGCAGCAAGCTCTTTGAGTTCAGGTACAGCATTATCTACAGCATATGCCTCGTCCGCGGCTCTAAACATCGGAACATCGTTTGTTCCGTCACCGAAGCATACGATTCGATCACATCCTAAAAGCTTTTTTAGTCCAAGAACACCTTCAGCCTTCGTTGCGCCCTTTGGATGTATCTCAAGAAACATCTCGTGGAAATATCTGTCGAAAAACAACTCAACGGGAAAATCAGCTTTCAGCACATCACGTATAGCCGCAAGCCGCACCTCATCAGCAAGGCTCGAAAAATGAAACACTTCGCCATCGCCGAGTCTGTCGGGTGTTGTCGGATTTTCTCTTGCATCTCCCTTACGTTTATCAAGAAAGATCTTCGAGGCAGTCGGAAGCTCCTCATATGAAAAAGAATATTTTTCAACTCCGTCGATTATTGAATAAACGATGGGTGAGACTCCGTATTTTTCAAAAACCGACAGCACATATGCAGATTCCTCATGAGTCATGCTTCTGACCGAGATCCTCTCACCGGTAGATGCATTTACGATAAACGTACCGTTATATACTACAGCGGGAATGTTTGGTATGATCTCTCGGGTAATGGCTGACGCAGAAGTATATGCTCTTGCCGTAGCATAAGTGAACATACTTCCACCGGCAATAACTCTTCCGATTATTTCAGCAGTATAAGGAGATACAGTCGCATCATTTCTCAGAAGAGTTCCGTCAAGATCAGTTATATATAAGGTTTTATCGCTCATAGACTCACCACATATTTTTATATTATTTGTCAATCTCTGCCTGCATTTTCCCAAATCTGCTCATGTATTTCATCAGCGATACGTGCAACCTTGCCTATGTATCCATTGACAGTCCAATCACCCGAAACCATATCGGAAAGAAATACGATAGCATACGGATGTTCATCGTACACTATACCAATATCATGATACGCACGGTCATCCCAACCGTACTTTCTTGCGATTTCCTTATCACCAATACCAAGGGAGAGCATCACCCGATGCTGTGACTCTATCATGATAGTTTTTATTCTTTGAGAATACTCAAAATCTCCTTCTAAGTATTCCCACGTAGATCTCAGCACCTTTGCGCCATCAATGGCAGAAAGTGCCCAACCGCCGTCGCAAGTAAAGCTATCGGCACCGATAGAGCGAACATAGTCGAAATACAACTCTCGGCCGTATTTGTTTTTGATCGCACCCTGAGCAATATTATCACTGTATTTCAGTGAATACTCTATAAGCTCAATATATGAGAAGGTGGAACCGATCTTCATATTTTTTATTTCACCGGTACCGAAATGATCTTCCCTACCGGTATACGTATAAATATCCTCAAGTCCCATATCCTTGGTTTTAGCCTCATACAGCACTGACATGGCAAAGGGCAGCTTCATGACACTTGCACTGTATACAACCTTATCACCGTTAAAAGAATAGGTAATACCTGTCGTTAGATCCTCATAACAAAAAGCGATCTCCGCACCATCGACAGGAGGCGCAGAAAGAAGGCTCTCCAGTGAAGCAAACATTGTCGGATCAGGCTCATCCGGAACAGGTTCAGTTGTTGCGAGTGGTTCCTCAGTCTGCATGATATCCTGTGTTGACGGCAAATTATCGGAAGATAAATCCCCCGACATTACATCCGTCATGTGGGGATCTCTACCACTACCGAGCACATTATTATCTTTTTGAGAGGCATCACGAAATTCAACACACGAAAAAAGAAATATGACGCAAAGCATCAGACAAACAAAAAATTTATTTTTCATAACACAAGCTCGTAAAACAAATTATAAATATAGAAAAAATCGGAGCAAGGCTATTGCCCCACTCCGAAACTGAATTACTCAGCAGCGTAAACGCTTACCTGCTTTCTACCGTTAGCGATATGCTCGAACTTAACGGTACCGCCGATGAGGGCGAACAGAGTATCGTCAGATCCCTTACCGACATTGTTGCCGGGATGGATCTTTGTTCCTCTCTGACGAACGATGATGTTACCTGCAAGAACGGTCTGACCGTCTGCACGCTTAACACCAAGTCTCTTGGACTCAGAGTCACGTCCGTTCTTAGTGGAACCTACACCTTTTTTATGTGCGAAAAACTGTAATCCGATTCTGATCATTTTCACTATCTCCTTTTGTTATGTTACGCTATGTCGTCCTCGTCATCAACGACATCGACCTCAAGAAAATCGTAATACTCCTCAACGAGATCATTGAGCTGGTAATAATACCCCATAATGATACCGCCAACAGCAAATCTCTTACGCTCATCCTCCTCAAATTCGGGGAGAGCACCCTTTGCCGTTACAGTGATCTTTGTGGTATTCTCATCGATACTGTAATCAATATCCGAGGCATACGACACCTCAATGGTGTTCACGATAAGCATTGTCATTGCTGACAGTGCAGCACAGAGAACATCCTCTCCGGACTCACCGTAGCCGGTGTGACCGTGTTCCTCAAAGCCGTAAAATATGCCGTCTCTGCGGCGAAAAACGATGCGTGTCATTTTAGCCTTCGATCTTTTCGATCTGAACCTTAGTGTAAGCCTGTCTGTGACCCATCTTACGCTTCTCATTCTTCTTAGGCTTGTAGGTCATAACATAGATCTTCTTACCAAGTCCGTTCTTAACAACGGTACCGGTAACCTTTGCTCCCTTAACTACAGGAGCACCTGCGGTAAAGCCGGAATCTCCGGATACTGCAAGAACCTGGTCGAAAACAACAGTCTCGCCTTCTGCTACATTCAGCTTCTCAACGAAGATAACATCTCCCTCGTTGACTTTGTACTGCTTTCCGCCTGTCTCGATTACTGCAAACACGAAAAGCACCTCCATTCTACAGGATCGCTAAGTACGGGCAAGCCATGGGCTTTTACGAAGCCCGACATTAAGCGTCATTTTGTATTATACCACCATACACAGGACTTGTCAATAGATTTTTGCAGAATTATCTTATAAATTTCTCCACATCTGCAAATTCACTATGGATTCGCTCTATATATCTTTCTTTGCGCCAATTTTCGGAATATTCTGTTCCGCATCTACCGTATTTTTCTTTATTTTTTATTACACCGATCACCTTATCAGTGGCATCATCCGCATCATCTGCTCTGTACACCTCACCGCATCCGCTGACGCTTACACATTCACAGCCACCGAGCTTATCTATAGTAACTGTGGGAACACCTGCCGCAGCAGATTCCTGTGCTATGAGAGAGAATCCCTCATCTGACGGAACGAAGTTCACGCTCATACATTTTATTATATTAGGAACATCGTCACGCCAACCCAAAAACAGAACATCATCCTCGATTCCCTCTGCCAATGCTATTTCATAAGCTCATCCATAT
>SVQM01000030.1 GCA_015065335.1 Oscillospiraceae bacterium
GGTTATCCATATCCTCAAGGTGATCCATCCACTTGATATCTACATTACGGAGAAGGATAGCCTTCTCTACCTCACGCATGGTCTCCTCACCGAAGACCTCGGTCTCCTTATGCTCGTATACCTTCTTTGCTCTTTCCAGAAGCTCCTCACGGATCTCATCACGCACCTTTGAAGCAGAGCCGTCAAGATCGGTGAAATCTTCATCTGTAGTAAGAAGTCCACGGTACTTATCACGAAGTCCGTCAACATCCCACTCACCGATATCATCCTCATGGAGATATGCGTCAACAGTATCATTTATGGTGTTTTCAAGCATAGCCATGATCTTATCACGGATACTCTCTCCATGAAGAACATCGGAACGTTGCTTGTAGATGATCTCACGCTGCTGATTCATCACATCGTCGTAAGAAAGCACGTTTTTACGGCGGTTGAAGTTCTCACCCTCAAGATGCTTCTGTGCTGATTCAATTGAGTTGGAAAGAAGTTTCTCACCGATGGGAGTATCATCATCCATACCAAGACGTTCGATAACACCCATAATACGCTCGGATCCGAAAAGTCTCATGAGATCATCCTCAAGTGAGAGGAAGAATCTTGACTCACCGGGGTCACCCTGACGTCCGCTTCGTCCTCTGAGCTGATTGTCTATACGACGGCTCTCATGTCTCTCTGTACCGATGACAAAAAGTCCGCCTGCATCACATACCTTCTCCGCCTCGGGACGGATCTCATCCTGGAACTTCTTATAAAGATCTCTATACACATCACGTGCAGCCTTCTGCTCATCAGAAATATCCTGAAGGGAGCCTGCCGCAATATTGATGGTCTCCTCATCGTACTCCATCTTACGCATCTCTGCCTTTGCGAGATACTCGGCATTACCTCCGAGAAGAATATCCGTACCTCGTCCTGCCATATTGGTAGAGATGGTAACAGAGCCGTACTTACCTGCCTGAGCAACGATATCAGCCTCTTTTTCGTGATGCTTTGCATTGAGGACTGTGTGCTTTATTCCCTCAGCCTTCAGTTTCTTTGAAAGCTCCTCGGACTTCTCAACAGATACAGTACCTACGAGGACAGGCTGTCCCTTTTCATGGCACTCCTTGATCTGCTCGATTATAGCACGGTCCTTGCCTGCGATAGACTTATATACAACATCGGGATGATCCTCACGGATCATGGGCTTGTTTGTAGGGACCTCAACAACGTCAAGGTTGTAGATCTCCCTGAACTCTACCTCCTCGGAGAGAGCTGTACCTGTCATACCGGAAAGCTTATCATACATACGGAAGTAGTTCTGGAAGGTGATCGTCGCAATAGTGCGGTTCTCCTTCTGGATCTGTACATTCTCCTTCGCTTCGATCGCCTGATGGAGTCCGTCGGAATAACGACGTCCGGGCATGATTCGTCCGGTAAAGGAATCCACGATAAGCACCTCGTTATCCTTAATAACGTAATCAATATCACGCTTCATGATACCGTGTGCTCGGATCGCCTGATAAATATGGTGAGAGATCTCCGCATTATCGGGATCAGAGAGATTTTCAAGCTCGAAGAATTCCTCAGCCTTTTTGATTCCTGCGGCAGTAAGAGTAGTGCTCTTAGCCTTTTCATCGACGATATAGTCTGCATCGATATCGTCGTGGATCTCCTTTGCATCAAGCTCTTTTATAACAAATTTACGCAGTCTGCGTGCAAACTGCTCGGCACGGTCGTAAAGCTCATTTGTCTTTGTTCCCTGTCCTGAAATGATAAGAGGAGTACGAGCCTCATCGATGAGGATAGAGTCTACCTCGTCGACGATAGCAAAATTGTGCCCTCTCTGAACAAGATTCTCCTTATATGTCACCATGTTGTCACGGAGATAGTCGAATCCGAACTCGTTGTTCGTACCGTAGGTGATGTCACTGTTATATGCGATCTGTTTTTCCTTTCTTGACTGGTCATGTATAACAAGTCCGGTGGAAAGTCCCAGATACTCATATACACGTCCCATCTCCTCAGCACCGACTCTTGCCAGATACTCATTGACAGTTACGATGTGAACACCCTTGCCTGTCAGTGCATTGAGGTATGAAGGCATTACCGCAACGAGAGTTTTACCCTCACCTGTCTTCATCTCTGCGATTCTTCCCTGGTGGAGAAGAAGTCCGCCGATGAGCTGAACACGGAACGGCCGCTTTGCAAGAACTCTGTCTGCCGCCTCACGCACGAGCGCAAAAGCATCGGGCAGAATAGCATCAAGCTTTGATGAATCTCCATCTATTTCTTTCTTGAATTTGAGAGTACGCTCTGCCATCTCCGCATCGGAAAGGGCTGAATAGGTATCAGCGAGAGCTTCGATCTGATCGATAACACCGATCTGCTTTTTGATCTGCCTGTCGCTGTAGGTACCGAAAATCTTTGTAATAAGTCCCATATATAACTCCTGTCAGGTCGAAAAACGGCCTTTTTATTTACAATATCTTAAATGAGCACAAAAACCCATATTTATATCATTATACAACATTTTAAATTAAAATGGAATACATTTTTGTAAATATTTTGAGTAATTATTATCTGTTTCAAACAAAAAAATTTTTTGGATGTATTGACAAGAGTATTTTTGAATGTTATAATATTTTTATATTAAACCGTTGAAGCGGAAGTAAAGGCGATAATGACATCACAGAGAGTCCGATGTTTGCTGGGAGTCGGGTATGAAACAGGTCGTCAAATGGGCCGCTGAGGGTGCAGTGAAAGGGATCTCCCGAGTATTCTGCAACGTGTGGCATACGTCAGTTGCCGTGGGTATGGTTGTACCCCTAAGTGTGCGAGAGATCGCAAAGCAAGGTGGCACCGCGGATATTTATTCGTCCTTGACAGATATGTATTCTGTCGGGGGCTTTTTAATTTTCGGCACTGCTTCACCCGAAATGTAAAGTGATCCCACGACCATTACGGCTCAGTGCAACGGCACTTTCGCCTGTTTATCTTTTAGTAAATTATTTGAAAGTTTTTTGGGGAAGGTGCGGAAACTGCTTTTTTCTAAAAAAGGGGGTTCTGCGAAAAATCCCCGTGGAGGTATAAAAATGAAACTTGGAAACGTAGATTTTGAGACATATTTTAACAATTATCCCGACAAGGACGGATACTTCGGCAAGTACGGCGGAGTATACATTGATGACAAGCTGAAGGCGGCTATGGCAGAGATCACCGAGGCATACTACTCCATCTGTCAGTCTCGTAAGTTCATTGCGGAGCTTCGCCGCATCAGAAAAGAATTCCAGGGCAGACCCACCCCTGTGACTCACCTTGAGCGTCTCTCCGATTTTCTCGGCGGAAAGGTCCAGCTCTACGCAAAGCGTGAGGATCTGAACCACTCCGGTGCTCACAAGCTTAATCACTGCATGGGTGAAGCTCTCCTTGCAAAGTACATGGGCAAGAAGAAGGTCATCGCCGAGACAGGCGCAGGTCAGCACGGTGTTGCACTTGCTACCGCTGCTGCATATTTCGGACTTGAGTGCGACATTTACATGGGTTCCGTTGACATTAAGAAGCAAGCACCAAACGTAGCACGTATGAAGATCCTAGGTGCAAACGTCGTTGAGGTCACTCACGGTCTTCAGACTCTCAAAGAGGCTGTTGATGCGGCATTCGACGCATACAGCAAAGAACACAAGGATTCCATCTACTGCATCGGCTCCGTCCTCGGGCCTCATCCCTTCCCCATGATGGTAAG
Source organism: Oscillospiraceae bacterium (assembly GCA_015065335.1). Lineage (GTDB taxonomy): Bacteria > Bacillota > Clostridia > Oscillospirales > CAG-272 > UMGS1312. The sequence continues at coordinate 3,725 of SVQM01000030.1, forward strand.
AGATTTCCAGAGCGTTGTAGGCATCGAGGCACGTGACCAGTTCATCGAGATGACGGGACATCTTCCCACATCCATCGTTGCCTGTGTAGGCGGAGGCTCCAATGCAGCAGGACTTTTCGCAGGCTTCCTCAATGACCCCGTTGACATTTACGGAATCGAGCCTCTCGGTCGTGGTCCCAAGCTTGGCGATCATGCGGCAAGCCTCAAGTACGGTACCGAGGGTGTAATGCACGGCTTCAACAGCATCATGCTGAAGGATGAGAACGGTGAGCCCGCTCCCGTCTACTCCGTTGCAAGCGGTCTTGACTATCCCTCTTCCGGTCCCGAGCACGCATTCCTCCAGGAGATCGGTCGTGTGAAGTACGACGTTATCGATGACGAAGAGACTATCGACGCATTCTTCAAGCTGTCACGTATGGAGGGAATCATTCCCGCTATCGAGTCATCTCACGCCGTTGCATTCGGCATGAAGCTTGCGAAGACCATGGATCACGGTTCCATCCTTATCAACCTCTCAGGCAGAGGTGACAAGGACATGGACTACGTGATCGAAAACTACGGTATCAGGTAAGTTGCCATAACTATCCTTGTATACAAAGAGCTACCATAGACTGACGAGTCTATGGTAGTTCTTTTTTTGAGCCTGAAGGCTTCAAAAAAACGGTGCAGGACTCAAGTCTCTGCACCGTTTCTGTATTCATCTGTACGTGATGGAAACCTTTCCATCCTTCACCACAACATCCGCAAGTTTTCCGTACACGGGAAGTCCCGTGAGTGATGCGGTGCTGATACCAGCAGGCAGCATCGGCTCTGCGGTGATAGTCTTTGTATCAAGATGATACTTCACTCCCATCATACCGAATACGAATGCATCGATGCATCCATAGGACACCTCGGGATATTCACGTCTGTATAGATCGGGTGAAGTAAAACGGCGGAGCCAGTACTCACCGTACTCGGGAAGTCCGTATTTATAGAATATCTTCGAGAGGTACGAGCCGACCTCGGCAGATACATTTTCCTTGCATTGCTCGTGGAACTTTTCAAGGGTGACTGCCAGCTTTCGTTCATCAGTTATGGCATCGAAATGTAGCAGGTATTCCGCACCCGGATTTTTAGCATGAGCAAGCGTACCGTCACGAAGCTTGAAGAAATAATATCTCTGCTCCGTCTCATCCCAGCGGCGGTCGATCTCTTCATAAAGAGATCTTGCCCATGCCTTATACGCCGCACCACTCTCACCTCGAAGCTCCAGGATCTCAGCATATGCGTCCATCGCCTTAGCCTCTGCCGCAAGAAGGTCGATCATCTGCGCCGCATCTCTTCCCTCATTTTCCTCATAAGAGGGGATCCCTCTGACAGTTCCCGATCCCTCGGGGATCCCGTCGCCATCGACATCCCACTTCTTTATGTAATGATTCACGGTAAGGCGGTAGAAGTGAAGAAAATCCTCACTGTCGATGAAGGTACGATCCCCCGTAAGCTTGTACATCTCGTAGCATCCCTGGAGAAGATCAAAATTTGCGGGAAGGTTATACCAGAACTTTTCATCTGAATAATAATCGTCGTGATAAATACCGTAATATCTGTCCATCTCCCAGAAACAGCAGAAATCCTTACTCTCCGAGATGGACTGTGCAAAACGCATCATCATATTCTTTGTATGGGATTCAAGTCCGAGTGCATGGGCACCGAATGCCTGATGGCACATATCACGGATACAGAAGCCCTCTCTGTCGGGGAGTGCTGCCTCGTACCATTTTCCTATCCTGTCCTCACCGTGATGAGCAAGTGACAGTGCATATTCCTTCGCCCACCGAAATCCCTCGTTAAGCTCCTTATCGGGAGATATAAAATCAAGTGTTCCAAACATTTTTAAATTTTCCTTTCCGTATTTCCGTCATCAAAATATCGCAGGATCTGACGAACAAGTCCCGTGCATCTTCTGCTGTGCATACCGTTCGAGACCATTTTCTCAAGAGAATCAGCTCGTGCTACTATGACACAAAGCTTTGATGCCCTCGTAATTGCCGTATAGAGAAGGCAACGGTTGAGAAGCATCGGCGCACATGAATACACGGGGATAACCACAACGGGATATTCAGATCCCTGACTTTTGTGAACGGTAATGGCATATGACAGCTCAAGCTCATCAAGCTCCGTCATATCGTACACGGCGTGTCTGCCGTCAAAATCCACCAAAAGCGTACCCTCAACAGTGTCTATCTCCTCAATGATCCCGATATCCCCGTTAAAAATTCCCGTTCCGCGAAGCTCATCCTTCTCCCATTCGATGGAATAATTATTCCGAACCTGCATTACTCTGTCACCCTCACGGAAGATGGTACCGCCTCTTGAACATTCTTTTTTATCTCTGTGTGGAGGATTCACCGCATTCTGAAGCATACGGCATATCTCCTCCGTTCCTGCAGCTCCTTTTTTCGACGGGGTTATCACCTGTATATTTCCGTTCACATCCTCACCGTATGCCGCAGGAAGTCTGCGAACGCAAAGATCGGCAACAGTATTTGCAATATCTGCATCATTGCTTCGGTAAAGAATAAAGAAATCGCTTTCCTTACCGCCTGTTACGGGAAGCTCTCCGCCGTTTACGGCGTGAGCATTAGTCACTATAAGGCTCTCATCCGATTGTCTGAAGATCTCAGTCAGACGAACGGTACAGAATCGCTCCGACGCTATAAGATCACCAAGTACATTCCCCGCACCCACCGAAGGAAGCTGATCCGAATCTCCAATGAAGATCACCCTTGCACCGGGTTTCACTGCTTTCAGGAAGGATTCCATGAGGAGCGTGTCGATCATTGACACCTCATCAAGGATGAATACATCCTCGTCAAGAAGATTCTTTTCGTCTCTTATGAATATATTCTCCTCATCTTCATTTGGAGCGAAATTCGTTTCAAGAAGTCTGTGGAGAGTTCTCGCCTCGTGAGATGTAGCCTCGCTCATTCTGTTTGCGGCTCTGCCCGTAGGTGCCGCAAGTGCACACTCCATGCCCATACTCTCGAAGATACTGAGAAGTGCTTTTGTAACTGTGGTCTTACCTGTTCCGGGTCCCCCCGTAAGGATCATTACACCATTTTCAAGAGCCGCAGATATTGCTTCTCTCTGCATAGACGCAAAGGTAATACCCGTAGTCATTTCAAGTCTTGAGATAAACTCACCCACATCATCTCTGCAAACTGTAGGACACATCATGGAAAGCTCCATGAGCTTTCTTGCGATCATTCCCTCTGCTCTGTGGTATCTCGGAGAATATATATATGTTACATCATCCGTTACCTCAGCCGAAAGGCGGCCCCGTCTGACAAGATCAGTTGCGACCTCGGCAATACGCTTTACATCAACGCACAAAAGATCTGCACCATACGCAACGAGAGTTTTTCCTTCAACACAGGTATGACCGCTTCTGCGTGCCTCCTCCTCAAGGATATACATGAGTCCCGCTTCAATTCTGTTATCGGAATCCTGAGGAATGCCGATACTTTTCGCAAGCTCATCTGCCTTCCTGAAACCGATCCCCTGTATATTTCTGCAAAGAGTGTACGGATTTTGCTTTATTCGCTCTACTGCAGATGATCCCCACCTTTTGTATATCTTCATTGACACCGTAGGCGAGCAGATATTTCTGCAATACATTATGACTGATCTTGCACCGGCACTTTCTCTGAAGCTCTCACCTATGGCGGCAGCCTTAGCCTTGGAGATACCTGATATTTCCGAAAGCCATTCCGGGTGGTTCTCAATGACCTCAAATGTCTCTGTCCCGTATCTTTCAACTATTTTTATTGCAGTCTTCGGACCGATACCCTTGATATTTCCTGCGGAAAGATAACGAAGAATATCTCCTTCACTATCGGGCATTTCCTGCTCGTAATATTCGCATTTGAACTGACGTCCGTAGGTGGGATGATTTCCCCATTCACCGTACGCCTGTATCCTTATCCCCTCGGATACCATGGGAAGGGCACCCACTACCGTCACAGGCTCGCCCGAATCGTCTTCAAGCTCACATACGGTATAGCTTCCGTCCGGACTCTGATATATCACTGACTCAACAACACCCGTTACTGTATCATTCATACTCATACCCCTTCCTCAAACCTATCTTGTTATTTATTATACACCATTCCGGCCCATTTGTCAAACGTCTGTTCGCAATTTCTTTGTAATTAGCAGAATTTTTTTCATGACATATAATGATACCAGTAAAGCTTAGGAGGAACAGGCATGGGTGACGCAATTCTTTACACGGTATTTGCAATATTTGCGGTATATGGCGCATATGCGGCAATACGTGAGATAGTTCTGTTTATCGGACGGATCACGAATAAAAAAGATGACACAGGAGATCATGACATCTGCAGTGGATGCATGGGATGCAACGGATGTCCGCTTGCTGATGATACTGATGATACATCGAATGAGACCGAAGATGAATGTGACGTATTCGATGATGACAGGGACGATTTTTTCAGAACATAACGCAAAAATGCGAGAGAACACAACGCTCTCTCGCATGAGTTTGTCGAAAAACCTACGGTTTTTCCGACAGAGGGATTTGTTCATTCGCATCTCATGCCGACGGGCTATGCCCGCGACACTCGCAAATCCAATAGGTGTGGACTTAGTCGCTTCTTAACAGAAGCTTCTGCGTCCACCGATTTTATTATATGTCGAAATAGTTTCGTTTTCTAATAAACTTTTTCGACAGTCTGATGCGAGAGAGCACAACGCTCTCTCGCATCTTCTTATATTATTTTTTCCATGATCTGGGACTGAAAAGCACGAGCATCGGAAAAAGCTCAAGTCTGCCGAAAAGCATATCAAAGGACAGAACATACTTTGACAGAGTAGACATACATGAGAAATTTGATGCCGGTCCTACCTTAGAGAGACCGGGACCGATATTATTAAAGCATGCGGCAACCGAAGTAAATGATGTTGTGAAATCATGTCCGTCAATGGATACAATAAGCATTGATATTGCAAAGAGGAACATATACACAACAAAATATGAGCTGATACCTGTAATTACCGCACGGTCAAGAGGCTGTCCGTCAAAGTGAATGGCACGAACCTCACGGGGATTCATATAATATCTGATCTCCTTGATACCCGTTTTAAGCATCACGACTATTCGAGATACCTTGATGCCGCCTCCCGTAGAGCCTGCGCATCCTCCGATAAACATGAGAAGGACGAGCAGAGTTTTTGAAAATCCCGGCCATGCATCGAAATCGGCCGTTGCAAATCCCGTAGTGGATATAATTGATGAAACCTGAAAGAATGCAGCTCTCACAGAATCACCGAAGGTCTCATAAAGTGAGACAATATTTGCGGTTATCATTGCAACCGATGCAAGGATAATTCCGATATACCATCTTACCTCCTCCATAGCAAGTGCTTTGGAGAATTTACGAATAAGCATGAAATAATAGAAATTAAAGTTGATACCGGCAAGGACCATAAATATGCCGATTACCCATTCAATATATGCACTGCCGTAACCTGCAATACCTGCATCTCTGACGGCAAAGCCACCGCTGCCCATCGTTGCCATTGAATTACAGATACTGTCAAACACGGGCATTCTTCCGCAAACAAGAAGACTGATCTCAAGAACAGTAAGAGCAAGGTATATGAGATAAAGTATCTGAGTATTAAACTTCAGCTTTGATACGAGCTTTCCGAATGTAGGGCCGGGAGATTCCGCACGTATCGCAAAGGTCGCAGCAGCAGATCCGTCTCTCGTACTGCTTCCCTTATCCTTAGGGAGCACGGCGACCGCAAAGGCGAGGATTCCGAGTCCTCCTATCCAGTGAGTGAAGGATCTCCAAAAAAGGATACTCTTTGGAAGCGCCTCCATAGAGGAAAGCACCGTTGCACCTGTGGTAGTGTAACCCGACACCGTATCGAAAAACGCATCGGTAAAGCTCGGAACGGCACCGCTTATAACAGAAGGAAGCGCACCGACAACCGAAAGGATTATCCACGTCAGTGCCGCAACTATCATTCCTTCCTTTGCCGAAAGGGATGTGATGTTCTTCCTGAACAACAGAACAAATCCTGCACCAACAGCACCGAGGATTGCAGCAGAAATAATAAAACTAAGTACACACCCGTCACCGTATACAAGTGACACTATCACCGGAATAGCTGTGAGAACTGCTCCCACAAGAAGCATTCTTCCAAGATAATAAGCTATTTTTTTGAATTTCAAAACAGTCTCCAATACCGCATTTGCGGTTATATAATCACTCTAATATCTGATCGAGAGATGTGATAAATCTGTTTGTTGTAACGACTATCACCACATCTCCCGGATGGATGGAATCGGAGCCGCCCGGGAAAAGGATCTTTCCGTCACGGAATATTCCCGCAATAAGAAGTCCCTTTTTGAGATGAAGCTTTGACAAAGGCACACCAATTACCTTACCGGTATCAGTTGCCCAGAACTCCATCGCCTCGATCTGTCCGTCGACAAGCTTATACATCGAACGGATAACACCGCCCGCTGTTTCTTCAAGAGCACGGACATACGAAAGGATAATATCTGCGGTAAGCTCCTTCGGAGAAACACAGCTGTCAAGTCCTGCCGCCATCGACATCCTTCTCAGATTTGCGCTGTTCACCTTCAGAATGACCTTAGGACATTCCTTCATCTTTGCATACATGGACATGATGATGTTATCCTCATCGATATCTGTGAGAGCAATGATAGCATCGGTCTCTTCAAGTCCCTCATCCATGAGAAGCTCCTGATTTGATCCGTCACCACAGATCACACGCACCTTAGACAATTTCTGTGCAAGGATATTACATCTGTCGTGATCCTTTTCGATGATCTTTACACCCATACCGGAATCAACTAGCATCTGTGACAGATAATAGGATATTCTTCCGCCGCCGATTATCATTACATCCTTGACCTTACTTTTAACTATACCGATCTGCTTAAAGAAATTCGATATCTGTCCGTGGCTGGCACTTATATGGACTCTGTCACCCTCATGGATAACAAAATCTCCTCCGGGGATGACCGCCTCATCCTCACCATACCTCTGAACTGCACAGATAAGGACTCTTGACCCCCCTGTACCCGTATCCATATCCTTCAGTGCAACTCCCGCAAGTGGGCTTCCATCAGGAACGATCATCTCTACCATGTCGATCCTGCCCTTTGCAAAGGACTCCACATGAGCTGCACTGGGAATACGGAGTATTCTTGATATTTCACGTGCAGTGTTATACTCGGGATTTACCATCATGGAAACGCCGAGGCTCTCTCTCATGAACCAGACCTGTGAATTGATCTCGGGATCTCTCACACGGGCAATAGTTCCCTTTGTTCCAAGCCTTCTTGCGATAACACAAGCAAGAACGTTGATCTCATCCATATTGGTAGTCGCTATAAGAAGATCGCTCTCTGCAATACCAGCCTGTTCAAGGGTATTTATGGTAACACCGGACCCGCATACTCCGAGAATATCGAATTCCGCTGTGACCTCCTCTATAACCTCGGGGTCCAGATCGATAAGAGATATATTATGTCCCTCGGGACAAAGGGCTGCGATTATCTCAGTACCGACCTTACCGCCGCCAACGATTATTATATTCATATGAAAATCCTTCCTGCAACAAACGCAGTTCTATGAACCATATATTATACCAAAACTCCTCAAAAGTCAATAGCTGTAAGCAGATGTTATACCGAAATATTCTTCAAGGCAAAGTCCGCTGTCCTTTATTTTTGCCGCAAGCTCACGCCCCACATATCTCACGTGCCAAGGCTCATACATATATCCGGTAATACTCTCCTTACCCTCGGGATATCTTATTATAAATCCATATAGATGGCAATTATTCTTCAGCCATATTCCCTCGGGAGTATCGGCAAAAGACAGGTATGTGGAATTTACATCGATCGCCATACCGCTCTGATGCTCGGAATGCCCTGCTCTTGCGGAATATCTGTCAGCGGCAGCCTGACCGTCTCTTGCCACATATCCGTTGTATATATACCGCTGATCCGCATATGAACGGAATCCGGATTTCACAAATATATAAAGTCCCTGTGCAGACGCCGCATTCTGCATCTCTATAAACGCAGAATAAGTTTCGCCGGTGAGTCCTCCGGGATTATATGTATCAGGGAGAGCGTATGTCTTATTTGCGATAAGTGTTCCGTCAACATATGTTATACCGTTTTCGGTAGTTATCGTATGGCCGTTCGACGTAGTTCCCGATGTTGAAGGAGGCGTGACCACAGGTGGCTGTGTAGTCGTCACCACAGTCGTTGTAACAGGCGGCGGTGTCGTAGTCTCAACTGTAGTCGTAACTGTAGTCGTAACTGTAGTCGTGACCGTGGTGGTCTCGGGAGGAACTGTCTCAGTCTCGGTGACAAGCTCTGTCGTATGGATAGTCTGCTCCTCCGTCGTTACCGAAGCAGTGCTCTCCGTCACAGTCGTTGTTTCAGATGATGAAATATCGGTCACTCTGCCATCTCCCTTATCGTCCGAGCATCCTGCAAAAAGCAGTATTGCCATGATTGCCGCCGCATATTTTATTTTTATTCTCATAGATTATCTCCAACGCAAAACCGCTTTACCTTATGTGGGCAAAGCGGTATTTATGCATAATTACTCTATTACCGTAATAGTCTTGATGGTCTGGGGGATCATAGGTCTGTCCATAGGATCGGTAGGAACAGAAGCGATCTCATCCACCACCTCGATACCATCTGTGACCTTACCGAAAGCGGCGTACTGTCCGTCAAGGAATGCTGAATCCGCATGACAGATAAAGAACTGGCTCGATGCGGAGTCGAACATTGATGAACGAGCCATGGAGATAACACCTCTCTCATGAGACAGAGGGTTATTAACGCCGTTAACGGCAAACTCGCCCTTGATCTTCTTTGAAGAGCCTCCCACACCTGTACCGAGGGGATCGCCTCCCTGGATCATAAATCCGGAGATAACACGGTGGAAGATAAGTCCGTCATAAAAGCCTTCGCCGACGAGACTTACAAAATTTTCTACTGTGATGGGAGCCATATCGGGATAAAGCTCAAGCTTGATCACACCGCCGGACTCCATTTCGATCTGTACATTTATATTTTCAGCCATGATATATTCCTTTCTTTCCTCTTAGTCGAGAATCTCAATAGTCTTGATAACAGGCTTTTTCACAGGCTTGGACATCAGACCGTCAGCACCCATTGTTACTTCAATTTCTGCGATCTTGTCGACTACATCCATTCCCTCGATCACCTTACCGAAAGCGGCATACTGTCCGTCAAGTGAAAGGGAATCCATATGACAAATGAAGAACTGGCTCGATGCTGAATCGTAGCTGTGGCTTCCGCGTGCCATGGAGATAACACCTCTCTCATGGGAGATCTTATTCTCAACACCATTTGCCTCAAACTCGCCCTTGATCTCCTTGCCGGAACCGCCGGAGCCATCGCCATTGGGATCGCCTCCCTGGATCATAAAGTCTTTTACAACACGGTGGAAGGTAAGTCCGTCGTAAAAGCCGTCATTTGCAAGATCAACAAAGTTCTGCACTGTGATGGGAGCTGTGTCAGCATCAAGCTCAAGAGTGATCTCACCGAAATCCTCAACGGTGATCTTCGCCTTGATCTTGCCGCTTACATCAACATCCTTATCACATCCGACAAAAGCACTCATAAGGAGCACTACACTGAGAATTGTTACAAGAATTTTTTTCATTTTTAAATCCACCTTTATTTTAGTCTACTCTATATATTAACAGAATTCTTATATAAAATCAAATACTATTTGTAAATTTACAGTTGACTATGAAATTTTCTCGGTGAATAGATACATCTTTTTTTGCATAATATAAATCAAAACCGAGATGGGAGGATATTTACAAATGAAAACAGAAGCATGGTGGAAACTTTGCAAAGCTGTGATCTCGGGACTTCTCATAACCGCTGTCTCCTTTATCGGATTCAAATATCTGCTGCCACCGCTTTTTCCTTTCATTCTCGCACTTGTTATCGCATCCTTTATACGTCCCGCATCCCTTTGGTGCAAAAAAAAGCTGGGTATCGGTGCAAAGCCCATATCGGTCATAATGATCCTTCTGATACTCACTCTGCTCTGTACGCTTTTCTGGTTTACAGGCTCTAGACTTATTAAAGAGTGCGGAGAATTTCTCGTAAATCTGTCCGAAAATTCAGGTTCTCGGGACAACCCCTTATACAAGCTCTCAGATATGGGTAAAAGGCTTCGTGAAAAGCTTCCCATACCCGAAGGGGAAGACAGCCTTGATCTTTACAAAATAGTCACCGACCTTATAAAAAACGGAGCATCCTCACTCAGCTCATCCCTCGCTGCATCTGCAGGCGGATTTATCAAAAAACTTCCATCCGCATTTTTCGCCGTTGCCGTATGCTTTATTGCACTTTTTTATCTCACTCTTGACTTCGACGGAGCCGCCGCAGCTATCCGTGATTTTCTCCCCGGAGATACGGGAGATAAGCTCATTTCAGGCTACAGACGTCTCAGTCATGCTCTCGGTAAATATCTTAGGGCATATTTTATAATAATGCTCGTGACCTTTGCAGAGCTTTATCTCGGACTTATCATTCTACGGGTGGAATATTCCCTGCTTTTTGCAGTTGTCATTGCTCTTGTGGATTTTCTGCCGCTTCTCGGTGTGGGAACAGTGCTTATCCCATGGGGGGTGGGAGCATTCCTCCTCGGGAACTACAGTCTCGGCACGGGACTGCTCATTATTTATGCGGTAATATGCGTTGTCAGACAATTCATTGAGCCGAAAATAGTCGGGGATTTCATCGGCACTCATCCCATTATAGCACTTGCGGGAGTATATGTGGGACTAAAGCTGTTCGGCCTTGCGGGAATGATCGCCGCACCTATTATCCTGTATCTCGTAAAAGCACTGAGATCCGACGATACCGAAAAAACATAAGGACGATGCTGCCATCGCCCTTATGCTTTACTCAAATACTGTCTCTATTACTTTATGACAGCAATCGGGAGAATACTGCCACCTTTTCATATGTGTCACACGTGAGGTATCCACAAATGATCTCATCTCATGACGGACAGGCTCGGAATACGCATCTATCATAACGAGCTTAACCTTCATTCTCTCAGGTATCATGCTCTTTATGTACACGGCACAACCATCACCCGGCATGACTCCCGGTCTGTATTCGGCAAGACCTGCAAGATTTGGTGACAGCTCAACGAAGATACCGTAATCCTCAACTGATCTGACGATCCCCGTGACTGTTTGCGACGGCTCGAACATACGGGCATTCTCTTCCCATGTTCCGAGCAGCTCCCTTATGCTCATATATATCCGTCCCGCTTCTCTGTCAACACATCTTACAACAGCCATGAGCTTGTCACCAACCGAAAGTCTGTCAGAGGGATGAGATATTCTTGACACCGACAAAGTATCCACACTTGCCAAAGACACGATACCGCATCCTATGTCAACAAATGCTCCGAATGGCTCAAGATGTGTTACCCTCACGGGAATTATATCCCCGGGAGTAAGCCTTGATATGTGCTCTCTCATGCATCTCTCCTGAACTGCACGTCTTGACAGCACCGCCACTTTTTCTCCGCCGATCTTTGCAAACCCCTTTATCACAAAGGATATCGGCTTCCCCACTCGGGTTATTATAGCTATATCCTTAACCCCTCCCGTAGGTGTATACAGCGCTTCGTCTCTCGGAACGATACCTCTCATACCACCCATATTGAGATGAAGACTCATATCAGAGGCATCACATCGAAGTACTGTGGATTCAAGCACGGTACCCCTCTCAAAGGCTCTCTCAAGCTCATCGGGTGATGATGTATGTATACTGTTATCCCGTGTACCGATAAGATACCCCTCGGGTAAAAATCGTCTTTCCGTCATTTTAGTCTCACCTTCCTTTTTTCAGTCGTATTGCGGTCTTGTCCGCACTTCTGTATAAGTTTATGTGAGATACTCTCCGGATATGATACAGAAGAGGTGATTATTTTGAAAAATATCGTACATCATCTGAGAGGCTCCGCCGTCTCTTTGATATCAGGCTCCGTTCTTTTCGGTGTCGCAGTTAATATGTTCCTCCTCCCTCACAGTATTATCACGGGAGGTGCCACGGGGATCGCTACCACAGCGGGAAAGCTGTGGGATTTTCCCGTTGGTCTTGGGATAATCATTATAAATCTGCCGATATTTATTTTATGCATAAAAAATCTCGGTCTGAACGGAATGATATACTCAATCATCGGCACTTTTCTTACCTCCGTATTTACCGACATCCTCTTTTTTCTCCCGTCTGCATCGGAGGATGTTTTTGTTTGCGCTCTCATCGGCGGTGCCGTAATGGGTATCGGCTCGGGAATGCTTCTGGTATCGGGACTTACAACAGGAGGTACGGATCTTGCCGCATATCTTCTTCACAGAAGGATACCGTCACTCTCCACCGGTCGTATTATCATGTTTTTCGATACTGCCGTGATAATCCTGTCAGCCACAGTGCTGAACAATTACAAAGGAATACTTTATTCTGCCATATGCACCGTAAGCTACTCTGCCGCACTTGATCTTGTACAAAACGCCTCCCGCAGAGCTCGTATAATTTTCGTGATCTCGGATAAATCCGAGCTTATAGCAAAAGAGATCTCCGAAAAAGCAGACAGAGGTGTTACACTTATAACAGGCAGGGGATATTACACCGGAAAGGAAAAACAGATCATAATGTGTGTAACGGGAAAATCTCAGGAATTTTTTCTCAGAAGACTCGTACTGGACACAGATCCTTCGGCTTTTATAGCAATAAGTGTGGCATCGGGAGTATCGGGAAAAGGATTTGAGGAGATAATCTGAATTTGCAGAATATGGTGGTTGAAAAAATCGTCAGATAGTGGTATAATGATATTACTAACTTTCGAAAAATGAGGCCGTTTATATTGAAATTTAAAATTAAAAAAAATATGATAGCAGAGCTTTCGGCGATCTTGCTTGTGGCTGTTATGGTCATCGGGATAGACATCCTGATCAGGCGTGGCGATCACACCGCTGACACGGTCACGGAAAAAAACTCTGCCGAAACTGTCCTTAAAGCTGAAACCACCGTTTCTACCACTGTAGCGGAAACGGAGCCAAAGCCGGAATTCGTCAGTAAGAAGGATTTCTCGCAGATAACCGCAAGTTACCCTCATGCATATGCATGGATAGAGATCCCCGGTACTAACATAGACTATCCCATAATCAGGCACCCCGAGGATAACGAATATTATCTTCGCCGTGACGCCGAAGGTAATTACAGCATAAACGGATGTATTTTCTCAGAGCTTTACAACAGCAGTGATTTTACAGATCCAATAACGCTCGTTTACGGTCACTATGTCTACGAGTATGACGGATTCAAATTCTTCGGCGGTCTGCAAAGCATGTACAGGGATAATCTTACGGACTATGGCAAGATCATAATACACCATCCCGACAAAGAGCTGCATTATGAGGTGTTTGCCGCACTGCCCTATACTCCCTACCACATTCTCTACGGTTGGGATTATACAAACGCCGGTCATTTTAACACTTTTCTTAACAAAATAAAGAGCATCGGGGACTTCGATGCAAACATAAACATGGACTACGAGGTCACGCCCGATGACAGGCTTCTCGTGCTCTCCACCTGCTACAACGGCAATACCGACAGACGATTCATCGTCGTTGCAAAGCTTGTTGAAGCTATCGGTGAATAACATAAAAGCGGAACTCCCGAAAGGCAGTTCCGCTTCAATTTTGTTGTTATTTATTTTTCAGATTCGCATACATCTTCTCAAATGCCGCAGTCTCACTCTCGTAGATACCGACACCGATTCCTGCAAGAAGCGCAGAACCGACCGCACCTGCGGACTGTCCGTTTACGGATTCGAGGGGAATACCGAGAACTTCCTCGATAACATCGATACAGACCTTAGCGTTGGTAATACCTCCGATAATGACGACCTTGTTACATTCAAGTCCGCACTTCTTCAGCTCTGCAAGATTCTCACCGAGCATTCTTGCCGCAGATTCGATGATCGCACGTGCGATCTCGGGCTTAGTATGACCTGCGGGATCTACTGCATCAAGATCATCAAAATCAAATGCAAGTCCGCCGCATCCGAGCACTCCCTCTCCCACATATCCGTCAAACTCCTTATGAGGCACGGAGCCGAAGAACTTGTTTCTGAGATAGTTGATCTTCTCGGTAACTGAGGTGAGAGACTTCATTACGCAATAAGGTGCTCCGTTAAGCATATATCTGTCAACAAGTCCACCTGTGGAGATCGCAAACTCACGGGACTTCACGGGGAAAAGCTCAACCCATGATGTACCGCAGGAGAGGAGCATCTCGCCCTCCTTAAGCACACCTGCACCAAGTGCACCGGAGGGATGGTCGAAGCTGCCGAGAACGTACTTTGTATCAGCACCGGTTCCGAGATCGGATACAGATTCAGCAGTAAGTGCACCAAGAACAGTACCCTTATCATAGATGGGAGGAAGCTTACACTCGCAGATACCGAGCTTTTCAAGAAGTGCCTTATTGTACACTCCCTTTTCCTGATCCATCATGTAGAAGGGAGTTCCCATGGAATGAGAGATTCCCCACTTACCGGTGAGGCGGTATGCTAGATACTCTGCACTCATGGTGACCATCTTTGCGGAATCGAGAAGGTCGGGACGGTTTACTCTCATGGATGAAAGAGTTGCAAAGGGGAAGGAATCAAGTGCAGGCCAGCCTACAATATTGTAAACCGCATCGATCTCTTCCTTAGTGTGGAGCTTCTCAACGTCAGACATGGGCACTGTAGTCTGCCATCCGATGATGGGGGTGATGGGCTTCATATCCTCATCAAGGAGAATGATGTTTCCGCTTGCACAGCACGCAGAGATAGCCGCAACAGCACCGTCTGCAGACTTAGCAAGATCACGGATAACGCCAAAGCAGGTGGAGATAAACTCCTCGGGATCGAGAAGACGAGCAGTTCCCTTTTCTGTATATGTAAACGGGCCGTTCACGGTGTCAATAACACGTCCCTCCGCAGAGAGGAGCACACCCTTTACGGCAGATGTTCCTATATCAAGACCAATAAGATAATTCATAAGTATAACCTCACAGATTTTAGTATGCCATCAAAGAGTCGAACTCAGAGTAGTTTCGAGATAAAATTTCGTTTTGGAGTGCAGGTGTACAGGTGTACATCAAACGACAAAGCGAAATTTTAGCCGGAAATAGCCGACCCGGGCGTGCCGAGTTCGACTTTTTGATGGCATACTTCAATTATACATAAATTCCCGTCAATGTCAATAATTTTACGATTTTTCCGGAAAATCTCGGAAATATCGGTTTACTTTTTCCGATGCCTGTGATATAATGGTTTTGTATGTAAAATCACAGATCGTATGATCCGGTTTTTATGAGGTAGACAATGAAAAAAGAATCACTTGAAATGGCGAAAAATGCCTACATAATCGAAAAAGAGTGTATTGAAGGACTTCTCGAGCATTTCGACGAGGTCGCATACTCCAAGGCTGCAGAGCTTCTGATAAACGCTCCCCGTATCGGTGCTACCGGTTGCGGTCACAGCGGTATCATCTGCCAGCATTTCTGTCATCTTATGTGCTGTGTTGAGCAGCCTGCAAGATTCATCTCCCCTGCCGAGGCAGTTCACGGTGCGACCGGATATCTGCAGGAGGGTGATGTTTGCGTATTCGCATCCCGCGGCGGTAAGACCGGCGAGCTTCTCCCCATCCTTGACATCTGCAAGGCTAAGGGCGTAAAGATCATCGCAATCACCGAGAATCTTGATTCTCCCATGGCTAAGGCTGCGGATGTTGTACTGAAGCAGTACGTTAACCGTGAGACTGACAAGTACAACTGCCAGGGTACCACATCATCCACTGCACTTGCAATGATCTTCCACGTGCTTCAGACGATCATCATGGAAGAGACCGATTACCAGAACGAAAAATTTGCTCTCGTTCATCCCGGCGGAGCCGTTGGCGAGAGACTTAATAATAAATAATTTTCAGGAAGTGGCATAAGTGGTTGAGGCTCTGCCTCAATCTCCGCCAAAGAACTTTTTCGAGAAATGGAGTAATTTGCTTTGCAAATAACTCCGTGAGAGTTTCCTTTGGAAACTTCTCCGGTTCCTTGGAACTTCAAAAAGCTTCAAACTGTTGAAGTCATAATATAGTTTGTCACACTCCGGAACTTATAAAATCACATATTTAATTTATTGGAGGCAATAAAAATGGAATTTAAGGTTTTTCAGAAGGAGCTTGAGCTCCAGTCCAGAGGTTGGATCCCCACCTTCCACGACGTATCCAAGGAGATCGTTGAGATCGTAAACGCATCCGGTGTTAAGAACGGTACAGTTTGCATCGCATCTCACCACACCACCTGCTCCGTTATGGTTCAGGAGTGCTCTCACGACATCGATTCCTTCGATCTTGAGTATCTCCAGCATGATCTTCTTGACATCATGAGAAAGCTCATCCCCGACTACACAAACGAGGGTGATTACCGTCATCCCGGCCCGATCCACGCACAGTTCGGCCGCTACGTAAATGAGCCCGGTAACTACACCTCTATGAACACCGACGGTCATCTCCGTTCCGTATTCTTCGGCAGAAGCGAGACCATGACCATCAAGGACGGTGTTCTTGATGGCGGTGAGTTCGCTCACATCTACTTCATCGACTGGGATCACGTTCGTGCTCGTCGCAGACAGCTCAACGTTACCGTTATGGGTACTACCGAGGATGTTGAGGACAGAAAGTGGAACGGCGGCGAGGTTATCAACACTCTCCGTAAGTTCACCGATGAGGAGAAGGCTTATAACGTTCACTACGATCTCCAGCAGAAGAGATAATCGAGGTTGACATCGTGAAAAGAAAGATCAGAACTCCCTATTTTGAAATAGGTACAAAGAACTACATTTACGGCGACAAGGTGCTTGAGTATGCACTTGCGGCAGATGCTGCTGCTGAAAAATACGACATCGACGTGCTTTTCATCACTCCTGCTGTTGAGATCCGCCGTATCGTTGAGAACACCAAGCACCTCATCGTGCTTGCTCCTTACATGGACACTCTCCGTCCCGGTAGAGGCATGGCTGACATCCTTCCCGAGGCTCTTAAGGCTGCAGGTGCAGAGGGTGTTGTAATCAACCACTGCGAGAAGCCCATGTCCCTTCCCCAGATGAAGGCAACTATCGAGCGTGCAAATGAACTTGATATGCTCGTATTCGCTTGTGCTGACAGTGTTGCCGAAACTAAGGCTATCGCTCAGCTCGGTCCCGATATCATCAACCCCGAGCCCTCCGAGCTTATCGGCGGTACAGGCGGCGGTGTAAGTGATATGGGATACGTTCGT